>CAZAAP010000007.1:0-35111 GCA_964482935.1 uncultured Enteractinococcus sp. | reverse complement strand
GGGATAGTTAGAAAATGTCGATTTTCCTCAATAAAGACTCCAAGATCATCGTCCAGGGTATTACCGGTGGCGAAGGTACCAAGCACACCGCTCTAATGCTCAAAGCCGGTAGCAACATTGTTGGTGGCGTCAACGCTCGCCGCGCTGGCGAAACCGTAGAACACGTCGACGCCGACGGCAATGACGTCACCTTGAACGTATACGGCACCGTTGAAGAAGCGATGAAAGAAACCGGCGCGAACGTCTCGGTCATGTTCGTCCCACCGAAATTCGCCAAAGACGCCGCGATGGAAGCCATCGAAGCCGAAATCGAACTACTGGTCGTCATTACCGAAGGTATTCCGGTGCAAGACACCGCCGAATTCTTCGCAGCTTCTCAGGCCAACGTTGATGCTAATGGCAAGCCCAAGACCCGTATCATTGGTCCAAACTGCCCAGGCATCATCACTCCAGATGTTGCCCTGGCGGGGATTACCCCAGCAACCATTACTGGTACCGGCCCAATCGGTTTGGTCTCCAAGTCCGGCACGCTGACCTACCAGATGATGCACGAACTCTCCGGCATCGGTATCTCAACTGCCATTGGTATCGGTGGGGACCCCATCATCGGGACCACTCACATCGACGCTCTAGAAGCATTCGAGAACGACCCAGAAACCAAAGCCATCATCATGATCGGTGAAATTGGTGGCGACGCCGAAGAACAGGCCGCCGAGTACATCAAAGACAATGTCACCAAACCAGTCGTTGGCTACATTGCCGGTTTCACCGCACCAGAAGGCAAGACCATGGGTCACGCCGGTGCGATCGTCTCCGGTTCTTCCGGCACCGCTGCCGCGAAGAAAGAAGCTCTCGAAGCGGTCGGCGTTCAGGTTGGTCAAACCCCAACCGAAGCCGCCGATAAGATGCGCAAAATTATGGAAAGCCTCTAAGTCTGTAACTGACGAAACATTCCACAACACCAGAGCCCGGGCGCATTGCCCGGGCTCTGGTGCATTATCGAGTCCTCATGCAGCGTTATCGTAATCCACCAGAGATGGCCTGCTAACTTGTACTGATCTGATATTTTTCGCCTGATCCGTGAACGATATCACTACTGGAGCGGGCCGATACTGCCACTATTAATCCGGGGTAACAGTTATCTGACAGGGACAGCGGACCTACCAGGACGCGGATAGCTAGGTAGGTGTCAATTAATGTTGACAGGTAAATAGCGCAGTGAAAAAATAGAAATGTGCAGAACTCCCGGATTACAGGCGATGACCTTTTAGCAGTATCTTCGGCTCTGGCAAATCCTCACCGCTTGCGAATCTTGGGAACCCTACACTCCAAATCCAGTTATGTGAGCCAGCTGGCTCGCGACCTTGGGATCAGCAGACCGCTCATGCACATGCATTTACAAAAACTAGCTGAAGCGGGCCTTGTCGACAGTGAAACCAAAGTCGCCGACGACGGTAAAGCTCACCGTTACTATAACGTCACGGACTTTGTCTGGACGATCGAACCAGCTTCAATTGCCGAGGCTGTTCAGTCGCTGACAAAAGGCAGAGGCGGCAGAAAGGGACAGGACGGTAGTTCAGAGGTTTGACGGAAATAATCTGTGGAGCATTACCTTCTTCTACAGGTTATGACCTCGATGGCTGCACGCGATTTAGCAGCCCCTTCCGTCACGTAGTAGGTGCGCGGTGAGGAAAAACAGCTGGAGGGGTAATCCAGCAGCACGGAGACCGAGGGAAACAGCTGTAAGCGCCAGCAGGCACTAACCGTTGATCGCTTAACCTTTACTCGTCACCTCATTCATCTTGAACGTGGATGCTGCTAGGTTCGCTAACTCCGCTGTCGCTGGTATGGATGATCGAGGTATTGGGTGATCCATCCGTGAGTCCACACATCTCCTCGCAAATCACCCATAGTCTCCGTTTCTTAGGAGGCCCACGATGCATCGCACGATTGAACACTCACCTAGGGTGGCTGAGGAACCCAGCCGATTCGCGCGGATTATTCACCGACTATTTGTGACATTTGCCGTCATAATGGCTGTACTGGCGTGCGTACAACCAATTTTTGCTGGGATGAGTCTCGACGGTAACGAGCTCGGACTCTACCTGCACGGATATACGGCATGGGCCATCTGGCTTGTGGTGTTGATCCTTTTAGTACTCAGTATTCTCTGGTGGCGCCCCGGTAAAGGGCCTGGTTGGGCACCGATACTCACCGGCGTCATCTTTATTGCCGCGGCATTTCAACCCTTCGCTGCGGTCTGGGGCCTGTTTGCCCTGCACCTACCTCTGGGGGTTGCCATCGTCGTTGGTTCATTAACCCTGGCCGGACTCTTGCTCCGACGAAGCTCTAAGACCACCAGGACTGGCCCACGGGTTCGGGAGGCTGCATGAGCGATTGATCAAAGCAGAACGATTCGCGGTACCCGTCACGATAGGAGAAGACTGCGAAGACCGCCACAAGGTGCGCGACCTAAGGAACACCGGCTTGAAGGATCGAGCAGCAAAGACGGAGACCGAGGGAAACAGCCGGGGACGGATCGGCAGCGCGAGGGGCTTTGCAGTTAATACTCGTCACGTCGATCGGCATGATCTATGTCGTGGGCCTGACTTCTCGTAGGAGAAGTGACGCTCACGACGTAGAAACATGCAGTCGAGTAGCGAATCGTCGATCCTCATCGAGTCCCGAGACATCCTCAGAAGTTCCCCCGTCTCCGTCTTCTAGGAGACTAACCATGCACCGCACACGGGAAGACCGATCGGTTATGGCACAGCCCACTGGTTTCGGACGGGTCATTTATCGCCTGGTGGTGGCGTCCTGGTCGCGGGACAGGTTGGGCACCGATTTTTATGCTCGTTTTCCTTGCCGCTGGGGTGCTGCAAGCCGAAGCTGGAGTCGCAGGCTTCTTGTCTTTGCACCTGCCTCTTGGTGTCACCCTTGTGGTGACTTCGATAGCTGTCTTCGGACTGTCGCTATGGCTTCGTCCGGGAGCAACGAGATCCGAGACGGAACTGAAGGAGGGGCCCTGACGAGACGACAAACGAACCTTGAATCTTGATCGTGCGCCGACTGTCACGATGTCATAGGCAGCCGACCCCTTTCCTCAAAGCGCAGGCTCCGAGTCTCATACTCGGTCCCTGCACAAATCACCGCTAGGCCCACCGCATATGATCGCAGGTACTCCTAGCTCGATTGACCGCTAAGGGAACACACATGAACGATCCATTTCCACTTCTGGACCGCCGGGCTTTCCTTCGGATCAGCGCGGGAGGAATTGCCGGAGGCACCGCGGTCTTACTGACCGGCTGCAACATCTTTGGATCTCATAAACCACTCAATACGGTCGACCGAGTCGATTTCCACACTCCACTTCACATCCCGCCGCTGGACGAAGGTATAAACCGTAACGGAACTAGGGTATTTAACCTGACCACCCAGAGTGGGAAAGCCGCCATCGTGCCAGCGGGAGCCTCAAAGACATGGGGGATCAACGGCCGCTTCCTCGGCCCGACACTTCGAGCACGCCGGGGTCAAACGGTTCAGGTCAACGTCGAAAACGCCCTCGACGAACCTACAACCTGGCACTGGCACGGCATGCACCTACCAGCCGCAGCTGACGGCGGGCCACATCAACTGATCAAGCCCGGTGCAACCTGGTCGCCGTCCTGGACGATCAAGCAGCCAGCCGCGACGTTGTGGTATCACCCGCACCCACACGGCGATACTGAACGTCATATTTATCGGGGGCTGAGTGGGCTGTTCATTGTCGACGACGCCGACCAAGCCGCGCTGGCCTTGCCTCGGCAGTATGGTGTTGACGATATTCCCGTGATCGTTCAAGATAAAACCTTCGATGCCGAAGGCCAGCTCGTTGAATCCCAACGGCGAGACAGCGGGATGCTGGGTGAGACGATCTTAGTCAATGGAACCGTGGGTCCGATGCTCAGTATTACAACTCAGCAAACCCGACTGCGGCTCCTGAATGCATCGACCGCTCGCAGTTACACATTTGGCTTCAGCGACAACCGAAGCTTCACCATGATCGCCAGCGACGGTGGCCTGCTGCCTGTCCCGGTCCCATTGAACCGGTTGTTACTAACTCCTGGTGAGCGCGCCGAAATTCTCATCGAAATGCGCCCAACCGAGACCACGACTTTGCGTTCGTACCCTCAAGATTTGGGACTGTCGGACAACTTAAGTCGAAAAACCGGTGCAAGCGACACACTGGATATCCTGCGCTTACGGGCCGGTGAGCAGTTAACGCCGTCACCGGCCATCCCCGCTCAGCTGGCAACTATGAAAGCGCTGGAGACCGCCGTTATCAAGCAAAGCCGAGAATTTGAATTAGGTAATAACAGTATTAACGGTAAAACAGTCGACATGAACCGTGTTGATGAGGTGGTCACGGTCAACACCACCGAAATGTGGGAAGTTTGGAATGCTCACACGAAACCCCATAATTTTCATATCCACGATGTACAGTTTCAGGTGCTGGATATCGATGGCCAAGAGCCACCACCAGAACTATCGGGGTGGAAGGATACCGTCTACGTGCCACCGGACATCCGTGTACGGTTGATTATTCGTTTTACTGACTACACGGATATTGTCAGGCCCTATATGTATCACTGCCATCTGCTGTGGCACGAGGACCAGGGCATGATGGGCCAGTTTGTTGTCGCTGCACCTGGTCAGGCGCCCAAACCGCACGAAGAAGGCCACGAGCACCGCCAATGAGTTGCGTTCAGCGACCTCGCTTGGCAAACCGAGAACTTACTGAGTGGCCACTGCTTATTGTGGAAGGCTCTGCTCGATAGCAGCAATGACCTCTGGATCATCAGGGACCGTACGCGGCCGGAAGCGATAGATTTCTCCAGACGGTGCGACGAGGAACTTTTCGAAATTCCACTTTATTTTGCCTGCCTTACCCAACGCATCTGGGGCCTTTTTGAGTTCGGTATAGAGCAGATGTTCGCGTCGACCATTAACACGGATCGGTTCGAAAATCGGGAACGAGATGCCATAGGTGGTGGAACAGAACTCTTGGATAGCCTCGTTTGAGCTCAGTTCTTGTTGAAATTGATTACTCGGGAATCCAAGAACCTGCAGGCCGCGCTCGCCGTAGCGCTGTTGGAGTTTTTCAAGCGTCTCATATTGCGGAGTCAAACCGCATCGGGAAGCGACGTTGACGATGAGCAGGGCCTTGCCATCGAACTCAGCGAGGGAAGTCTCGATTCCACCCATGGTTTTGAATGGGATGTCGTGAAGATTCATGGTAACTAAAACCTGTTCTGTGGGGTCGATATTCCTATACGTTGAAGAGCATCCCCAGCATGTAAGTCACACCTGCGGCACCCAGCCCGATGACCAGCTGTCGTATCGCGCGCTTAAATGGTGAGGCACCAGAGAGCAGCCCGACGATACCCCCTGTGATGAGCAGAGCCACAGAGACCAGTCCTAGCGCCCAGAGGAGCGCCGTGAGCCCGGTAGCGCCAAAGAGGAAGGGAACGACCGGGATGATCGCACCAGAGGCGAAGAAGAAAAACGATGAAAACGCAACTTTCCATGGGTTGCCGACTGACTCGAACTCTTGCCGTCGCAGTTCTTCCTCGGGGCCTTTCGACCCGTCAGGGCGAGCTGAAAACGTGGGGTTGCAATCACAGCTCAAATACCCCAGGCGTTCTAACGCGCGGTGACTAGCATCCTCACGCGTCATACCGCGTGCCCGATAGACAAGTTCTAGTTCGTTTTGTTCGATGTCGAGGTGTTTTGCGGTCCGGAGCGTGACATGCGTTGGATGCGAGGCTTCTAACAGTTCCCGTTGGGAGCGTACCGAGACATATTCCCCGGCTCCCATGCTCAACGCACCGGCCAGTAGACCGGCAATGCCGGTAAAAAGCACAACGGAGGGCGCTACGCCAGTAGCGCCGATACCCATGACCAATGCCAAGTTTGATACCAGGCCGTCGTTTGCGCCGAAGACTGCGGCACGAAAGTTGCCTGCCATCGTTTCTCGACCACGAGCCGCCAAACCGCGCACGACCTCTTCATGGATCGCTTCATCTGCGGCGATTTCTCGAGGGACGTCGGAGTCATGTTTATACGGTGTGTTCGATTCGGCTCGCTGCATCAGGGCGAGGACAAAAACCGAACCAAATAGACGCGCCAGGAAGCGCAACAGGGCCCTGTGCAGGCTTGGACGGGTACGCACTGCAGCGTGTTCGCCTAGGAGATCGCGCCAGTGCTGAGCATGACGATCCTCAGCGTCGGCCAGACCGATGAGAATATCTCGTTCCGGGCGCTTACTTCGAGCCGCCAAATCACGATAAATCTGGCCTTCTGCGATCTCATCAGCCAGGTATCTGCGCCATCGACGAATTTGTGACTTTGTAGGTGTCCCTGCCATCGTCACTTCCTGGTTTTTATTCGAAGCCGACATCCTTTTTCCTTGCGTATTGAGCGACCAATATGGTCCCCGTCCACCCTACCCGGTCGGCTCTGCGGCTGGGTTACACTGTGGATTATGGAATCCGGTGAACAACGGTCAACGACAACACGTAAACGAGTCCCGCGGGCGCTACATCAAGGGGAAGACCCAGACCCACGGTTCACTCTTGCTAATGAACGTACCTTTCTTGCATGGATTCGTACGTCCCTTGCTCTGCTTGCTGGCGGCATCGCAGTTGAAGCCTTTACCCATGAAATCTTCGACGAGACCGCCAGAAAAGTCTTAGGGACCCTGTTGTTGATCTTGGGTGGTTTATTGGCCGCCTCAGCAGCAGGCCGATGGTTACGAGTGGAAGCGGCCATGCGGCAGAAACGGTCGCTACCCATTCCGATCTGGATACCGCTAATCGCCCTGATATGTGCAGCGGCCGCCATTACCGTGCTCATCGCCATCTGGATTACCAATGGCTTCTAGCCCTGATCGGTTCCGACCGCGACTGCAGCCCATCGGGCACACGGATCCCGGTCTCCAACCGGAACGTACCGTGATGTCGTGGGGGCGCACCGGTCTTGCCACCTCGGTCGTCGCCCTCCTGCTCATCCGATGGTATCCGTCGGTAGGTCCGGTAGTGTTTGTGCCGGTTTTCATTGCCATTGTTGGTGCCGGTTTGATTCAACTTTCGCAACGACGGCGATATGAAGTGCAGGCTGCTGGCATCGCAAATGAAAATGTTGCCAGTGACTTTTGGGCGGTCTTTTGGATGACCGTCATGGCAGTGCTCATTGCAGCGACCGGCCTGATTGCGATGTGGGCGGCTTAACGCGAAAGTCTCGTCGGATCAGGGTCCTCCGGTGGGGTAGAGGCGGCCTGTTGCGGATCGTACGTAAAGGTCTGGTCGTCGTCGCGTTCCGGATGACGCGCAAAGATGAAGTGTCGACCTGTGATTTCTTCGATGTTCAAAGAGACAAAGAAATCTTTATACGTGGGCACCCACGGGGCAAGCCCCAGCCCGCGAACATAGTCGAGCTGCTCTTCAGGCACGGGAGTGACCTTGCCCCGAACAACAATTGACCAGGCCTCATCTGGCAGGATTCCGTCGGTTTCGAAAGCGACCATGGAGCGCGCCTCTGCTGCCATGAGTTTAGCTCCCGGCGCGGTCCGGAAGTAGAGCTTCTTGCCATCAAACGCGTAATTGAGAGGAAAGAGCTCGACCTGTCCATCCGAGAGGAAAGCTAATCGCCCATGCCGCGTGTTGCGCAGCAAAAGTTCTGCCTGTTGCCGGGTCAGTTCCAGAATTGGTTGGTCTTTTTCGTGTTCAAACATGTAGGCACTCATAGGCTCTATTCTGAAGCGTGCTTCAACCCAATGCCACCGTTCGGCACCGGCAGGTCACATTTGTCGAACCTGGTGGAAAATGTCGGTAATGGTTCCAGCCGAGCGGCCTGGTGCCACAGCGACGTAGTGCGGTGCCAAATGCTGGGGAGCCGTAGTGCCGGTGACATACGTTCCGCCAGCTTGGGTCAGAATGAATGAAGCGGCAGCAATATCCCACGGTTTTGTATCGACGCCTAACACGACGTCGGCGATACCACGTGCAGCAAAACAGATCTCCAACGCCCCGGATACAAGACGTCGGACGGTGGCAAACCGCGTGACCAGCTCACCAAACAGCTCGATTGATTGCGGCGCACGCTGTAGAACCTCCGCGGCAGGAAACGATGTGACGAGGTTATATTGTGAACTGTCCGACGGAGCCGGACGCGAGCGCAACGGCTCGCCGTTGAGATACGCTCCTGCCGCGTCAGCAGAATACTCATCACCAGATACCGGATCAACCACGACTCCAGCTACTACCTGCTGATCAATGACGGCAGCTATTGAGATGGCAAACAGGGGATACCCGTGCACGAAATTGCTGGTGCCATCAATCGGGTCGATAATCCATTGCAGTTGACCGGTGGCTGTAGTGGGCTCGCAGCCGGTCTCTTCGCCCCAAAACACCGCTCCGTCTGTAGCGAGGCTAGACTTGAGGCGTTCTTCAACGCGCTGATCCCAGTCGGAGACCAAGTCATGACGATTTGTTTTGGTGTTAGCAACTACCTGGCCCGAAGTGAATGCAGCCGCTAATTCGGCGGCGGCAGGACGTGCGGCGTCAAGCGCGCTGAGGCGAAGATTTCTCATGGCTTCCACCATAAACTAGCGGTGCTCAAACGTATTAGACTGTGTGGGTGATCAAGGAGTGGGACTAGCAAGATTATGGCGCGACGTCGTAAGGCTTATCGTTTTCCAACTATCCCGCGGCTGTCCGGCGCTGCGGGAAACGAGGCTTCCCCTCCCGAACAATTAGCCACGCTGAGTTATTACAGTTTTCAACGTCGTCGCCGAGACCGCGCTCGTCGTCGCGGGGATAAACCGCGAATTTTGTCGTTTACCGGGTATGGTTCACCGCGCTGGGTGCGCATTTTTTCGCGTGTCCTGTTGGCCAAGCCGGAGTGGAGTGAAGCCGAATATCTTGTGCAAATCGTGCGGGATGGGGTCCGTGGGTGGCAGAACTTTGTCTCCCCGCCGATCGCTTATGCCGAGGTAGAAGTAGAAGTTAACGGGTATCGCCATGCGGTGCGTGCGGATCGTAACGGTGTGGTGGATGTTCGCATACCCTGCGACCTAGCCCCGGGATGGGCTACGGTGACCCTGCACGTTGAAGGTGGCGAATCCAGCAGTCAGGACGTGCTGATCATCGATGACCACACCAAGCGTGCCGTTATTTGTGACGTCGATGATACGGTCTGGGTGACCGCACTGCCACGTCCGTTGACAGCGGCGTGGAACTCGTTTCTGCTCGATGAACACGCCCGGCGGCCGGTGGCTGGCATGCCAGTGATGTTGAATCGGCTGGCAGAACAAGACGGCGGCACCCCGGTATTTTATGTGTCAACTGGACCGTGGAATGTTGCACATACCCTGACCCGGTTTATGACTCGGCACCTCTTTCCGTTGGGCCCGATGTTGCTGACATCGTGGGGTCCAACGGAAGATCGTTGGTTCCGGTCCGGGATGGCGCACAAGGTCAGCGCGCTGGCCCGGTTGGCCAAGGACTTCCCGCAACTGTCTTGGACGCTGATTGGCGACGACGGTCAACACGACCCTGAGATTTATACACATTTCGCTCATCACCACCCGGGGCGGGTTAACGCGATCGCTATCCGACAACTGTCAGCAACCGAGGCACTGTTGGCTGGTGGGCGTGCAGAAAAAACCCAGCAAGCCACCGATCCAGTGCCCTGGGCGTATGGTCCCGACGGTGCCGCGCTGTCATTCCAGTTAGAAAACTTTGGCCTGCTCGCCCCACGTACCACTTCGCCGTTGGCTTGGCCGCAATCGGTTACCGCTGAAGAACAGCTCACCGTGGCAGAACTGCGAGCAGATTACCCACAATTTACCCAAGACCACCCCGACCCACAGGAGTGAATATGCTCTTCGTCGAGATCCCCCTGCGCTGGGGCGATATGGATGCCTATGGACACATCAATAATGTCCAAATCGTGCGATTGATGGAAGAGGCTCGCGTCATGGTGTTCGGGGTGCCTGCTGGAACCGGTGATCTCGACGCCTCGAGCCAACAACCTCAGGTGGACCTACTGGCCGGGGTTGCTGACGGGGTCATGACGCTTATTGCCGAGCACACGGTGAAATACCGGCGCCAGCTGCCATATCGGGGCAAACCAATCCGGGTCGAGGTCGGTGTGGAGAAGGTCAAGGGCGCGTCGGTGGAAATTTACTATCGGTTTTATGACGACGACGTCGTCGCGGTGCAAGCCAGTACAACCATGGTGTTTGTGAACGAAGCAACCGGGATGCCCGTCCGGTTGACCGACCAGCAGCGTGCTGCGCTCGCCGACCATCAAGGCTGAAGCAACCGGCCCCGAACCTTAGGTTCTGTAACGTCGTTCGCGGTGCTTCACAAGCCAATCGATCATCAGCCCGAATACCAGCCCCAGCCCGACGCCAACGAGCATGGCGAACAAGGTGCTGTCTTCCAAAAAGTGACTGGCAACGATGCCCATGAGTGCAGCAATGCCCGCCCATAGCACCCCCGCAAAAGCGGCCACCGCCAGAAACCGCCGCACTGGAAAACCGGTCGCACCCGCCGTCATATTCACCACAATGCGCCCGACCGGGATGAAGCGCCCCGTGAGTACGAACGTGCTGCCCCGCTGAGCAAACGCCCGTCGGGCATACCGAAGCGCGGCCTGACCTTTTTCGCCGCGCAGCCCAGGCAGCCGATGCACCGGAATCTTGGTGCCGAGATAATACGCGAGGCTGTCGCCAAGCCATGCGCCCAGAGACGCCGCAAGAACCATCCCCACGATGAACAGGCTCGAGGCACCGCTGGCCAGTGCCAGCACGGTGCCGGCGGTGACAAATGAATCACTGGGCACCAGCGGGAAAACGGCGTCAGCACAGCAAAACCCGAATACGACGACGATCAGCCACGGGGAGGCTCCAAGACCGACGACGGCAGCTTCTAGACTGTCGTACACATCGCCGATCCAACTGAGCAGCTCCATGTGGTTCGGTGGAAGTTTCGGCGTCGTTTAGATAATGCCCTGGGCAATCATAGCGTCTGCCACCTTTAAGAAGCCGGCAATATTTGCCCCGATCACATAGTCACCCGGGTGGCCGAAGTCGTCGGCGGTGGCAATGCACCGGTCGTGAATATCGGCCATGTTTTCTTCCAGCCGGGCATGCGTGTACTCAAAGCTCCACGTGTCACGTGACGCGTTTTGCTGCATCTCCAGTGCTGAGGTCGCGACACCACCGGCATTGGCTGCCTTGCCGGGCCCGAAAAGCACCCCCGCCTCACGGAAAGTGCTGATCGCCTGGTGAGTTGAGGGCATATTCGCACCCTCCGCAACGGCCTTCACCCCGTTTTTCACGAGGGTAGCGGCGTCATTGCCACTGAGCTCGTTTTGCGTTGCACACGGAATGGCGACGTCGACGGGCACGTCCCAGATCGAACCGTCTGCCACGAAGTAGGCCTGATCACGGCGTTGGGCATAATCGGAGATCCGGCCGCGCTCTACGGTTTTGATCTGGCGGAGCAATTCGATGTCGATACCTTGTTCATCGACGACGTAACCCGAAGAGTCCGAAGCGGTCACGACTTTAGCGCCAAGTTCTTGGGCATAATCAATCGCGTTGATCGCAACGTTACCTGATCCCGAGACGGTCACGGTCGCGCCATCGAGCGATGTACCGGTGGTCTTGAGCATTTGATTAGCGAACATGACCACCCCGTTGCCGGTGGCCTCGGGCCGCACCAGGGAACCACCCCAGGAGATGCCTTTACCGGTAAACGCACCGGCTTCGAAACGGTTGGTGATGCGCCGGTACTGGCCAAACATAAACCCAATTTCTCGGGTGCCTACGCCAATATCGCCGGCCGGCACGTCAGTGTGTTCGCCGATATGGCGGTACATTTCGGTCATGAATGACTGACAGAAACGCATGATTTCGCCTTCGGAACGGCCCGAGGGATTGAAATCCGCGCCACCTTTGCCCCCACCGATTGGCATCCCGGTCAAAGCGTTTTTGAATACTTGTTCAAAACCCAGGAATTTCATGATGCCCAAATACACTGAAGGGTGGAAACGAATACCACCTTTATAAGGGCCCAGTGCCGAGTTGAACTGCACTCGGAAGCCACGGTTAATTTTGACGACACCCTTGTCATCGACCCAGGGGACGCGGAAGGTAATCTGCCGTTCGGGTTCGACCATGCGCCGCAAAATCCCGTGTTCAACATACTCGGGGTGGCGCTGCATAACGGGGCCTAAGCTATCGAAGACTTCATCGACTGCTTGGAAAAATTCGGTTTCCCCAGGGTTTCGCCGTAAGACTTCTTCTCTAATCTGGGCTAAACCGGCTTCCATATCGCAACCTTCCTCAAGCTTCATGTGGGGCTGACTCGGGCTCTGCGGTGAAATGACACGGCTGACACCCAGACAACCGTTGTCTTCTTCAGCCATAATCTTAGAGGAAAACCGCTGTCAGCGCTGCAACGTTGCACAGTTTTCTAGCAGAAATCCATCACAGTGACGTCCGACGTCGTGCCAATCAGCGATTGTGCCGGTTACAAGTGGCACGATAGGAGGTAATGACCGACACTCCGCGCGAACAAAAATCCTTCCCCATGCCGTTGTGGTTACAAGGCATCGTGGAAGCGCTGGCGGCTGCCTTTATTGGGGCCGCCATCATTGTGGTGCCGCTGGCCATTATGTGGATCACCGGCGCATTTGCCAGTATGCCCCTGGGTGACGCCGGGGCCATTGGCGCCTACATGTGGCTGTCCAGTTTCGGGGTGCCGCTTGAACTCGTCGGCCTCGAAGATCAACAGCCCGTGGGCACCTGGTGGTTTATCCCGCTGGGGCTGCTGCTGGTGTGGCTATTGTTAGCGCGCCGAGTCGGAGCCCGCCTGGCCAAAGCCTCACAGCTGAAAACGCTGTGGCAGCCCACGGTGGGTGCGATTGCGGCGTTTATATTTTTCGTATGGGGTACCAATACGCTGGTCAGCCTGGACGCCGTCAATATTCACGCCACGCTGGCTATCATCCTGCCGGCGCTGGTGTTTATGCTGGGCTACGCGTGGGGAGCGCTGGGATACTATCGTATTCCCCTGGTTAAAGACATTGCCCACCGGGTGGATCGGCTATCGGACGCCGCCCGCCACTTCTGGCACTACCTCTGGGCGCTGCTTCGAGCCGCGACCATTGCCCTGGCGGGCTCCTGGGCCATCGCCTCGATCGTGCTGGCTGTGCAAATCGGCATCCACTGGCCAGCAGTCACCGACGTCTACCAAAGGTTGGACGCCGGAATTTTCGGCGGGTTAGTCATTACGGTCCTACAGATTCTGGTGCTGCCCAATGTTGCCGCCTGGACCCTGAGTTATCTCACCGGGGCTGGGTTTCGCATCGGTACGGTTGAGGTTTCACCGGCCGGCACGCTGCCCGGATCGCAACCGGCCCTCCCAATCTTTTCTGCCATCCCAACAGAACAAACCATCCAAGAGCACTGGTGGATCCTCCTGTTCCTTATGGTCGCGGGTATCCTGGCCGGGTGGTGGTTCTTTGGGACCGGGGAAAACCACCTCGAAGATCTCGTCGTTGCCAAAATCCCAAACCACCCCGCCGCCATCACGCTCGGGGTAGTGCTCACCGGCGCCTCGATCGGCGTCACAGCGGGGCTGCTGTGTTTGGGCATCATGGCGTTATCGAGCGGATCATGGGCAATCGGGGTGCTTAGCAGCATCGGCCCGCCACCACTCCACAGCGCTGGACTATTTGCCGCGCACATCGGGATCGGTGCGGCAATCGGTTATGCGCTTGCCCCACTGCGGCACGGGGCCTTCAGGTGGGCCAAATCAGCCTGAGACTAGTCCCACAGACTGGCCATATACGCCGTCTCACACTGGGCCAGAGCCGTCTCGGTTAGCGCCTCGCTCAAACATTGCTCGTATGCGGCCGTGGGTTCCCACAACACGATCTGTGATGTGGCCACACCCCCGTAAAACAGCGCACCTAACAGTCCCGCCGTTCCAGCCAACCACACCAACATCGTGTGCTCGCCGCGCGAAGCCAGCCGAAACAGCCGGATCGCTACGATAACCGCGGCTAGCGCAAACACCGGGGCAAGGATTTTATAGGGCAGGGGTAGGCCCAGCGCGGCATAGGTGGCCACGAGGGCGGCCACGAGCCACAAAATACCATCGGCAACCTGCCGCCGGTTGGTAGGGGATTGACGCTCGGTCACAATACGCTGCCTTTCTGACACGACTTACGGGACCCAATTGCTCAGTGTATCGATCCATTCCCTACACTAGGACGTATGCGCTTGGTCGTTCTCCTTTCCGGTTCCGGTTCAAATTTTCAAAGCATCATCGATGCGGTGGCAGCCGGAGGCCTCGACGTCGAGATCGTGGCAGCCGGTTCCGACGTGCCTGACGCCTACGGGCTGACCCGCGCACAGGACGCCGGGATCGAAACCTTCATCGTCGACTACGCGGCCCATGCATCCCGGAGGGCTTGGACATCCGCGCTCGCAGCAAAAGTCGCAACCTATCAGCCCGATCTCGTGTTGTCCTCAGGGCTGATGCGCATCGTAGGCGAAGAGTTCATTACCCGATTTGCAGGGCGCTTCATCAATACTCACCCGGCCCTGCTCCCGGCGTTTCCGGGGGCGCACGCCGTGGCCGATGCGCTGGCAGCCGGCGTCGTCGTCACCGGAACAACCCTGCACATTGTGGACGCCGGCGTCGACACCGGACCGATTTTGGATCAGCGCGCCGTGTTCATCGCCGTCGATGACGACGAGGCTTCTCTGCACGAAAAAATCAAGGTCGCCGAACGCCACATGCTGCTCGACAACCTGGCAATCATGGTGAGTGGCACCACACCCGAACAACTCATCCGGCCCTATGCCAGACCGCGTTAGAATAACGCGAAGAGAGTTCACCCCACACGGTGAAAACACACTGCCTGAAGGAGCACCCCTGTGACCACGTTGGATCAAATCCCGGTAAAGCGCGCCCTGGTATCGGTTTATGACAAAACCGGACTGGCTGAACTCGCGCAGGGCCTCGCCCAGGCCGGGGTCGAAATCGTTTCGACCGGCTCAACCGCCGCTAAGATCCAGGCCGCAGGTGTCCCCGTGACCGAAGTCGCCGAGGTGACCGGTTTTCCTGAAGTGCTCGGCGGGCGGGTCAAAACTTTGCACCCATTTATTCATTCGGGCGTGCTGGCCGATAAAAATGTGGCCGACCACATGGATCAGCTAGCCGACCACGACATCGCGCCATTCGATCTCGTCGTGGTGAACCTCTACCCGTTCGTTGAGACCGTCGCCTCGGGGGCCACCCAGCCAGAGGTTATCGAACAGATTGACATCGGTGGGCCCACCATGGTGCGCGCGGCCGCCAAAAACCACGGTTCGGTTGCCATCGTAACCAATCCGCAGACCTACCACGACATCCTGACCGCAGTAGCTAACGGCGGGTTCAGTCTGGCAGCCCGCCAGCGCCTGGCCGTAGAAGCCTTCGCCCATACCGCCTCCTACGATACTGCGGTGGCCACCTGGATGGCCGAAAGCTTTGACGACGCCGAACACCCCGCCTACGCCGGGCATGCACTGCAGCTCAAAGAGACCCTGCGCTACGGCGAAAATCCGCACCAACCCGCCGCGCTATATACGACCGCGACCACCCCGAACCCCGGAGTCGCCCAGGCCACGCTGCTGCACGGCAAAGCGATGAGCTTCAACAACTATGTTGACGCCGATGCCGCCATCCGCGCAGCCTACACATTTACCGATCCAGCCGTTGCCGTGATCAAACACGCCAACCCGTGCGGTCTGGCCGTCGCGTCGATCGATGCAGAAGACGCCATTGCCGATGCGCACGCCAAAGCTCACGCCACCGACCCGGTCTCGGCCTTCGGAGGCGTGATTGCCGCGAACCGTCCGGTCACCGCGGCCATGGCCAATCAGGTCAAAGACATTTTCACCGAGGTCGTCGTCGCACCCAGTTTCACCCCCGAGGCTCTCGAGATCCTCACGGCCAAAAAGAATATCCGGCTGCTGCAACTGCCCGAAAACTTCCAACTCGATGCCAAAGAGTTCAAACAAATCTCGGGCGGCATGCTTGTCCAAGCCACCGATATGTACCAGGCTCCCGGCGATCACCCGGACAACTGGGAACTGGTGGCCGGTGCCCCCGCCGACGCCGAGACGCTGCGCGACCTGATCTTCGCCTGGGAAGCTGTGCGCGCACCCAAATCCAATGCGATCCTGCTGGCCGCCAATCAAGCCGCCGTCGGAATCGGCATGGGACAGGTCAACCGCCTGGATTCCTGTCGCCTGGCCATCGAACGCGCCAACACGCTGGGAGCCGCCTCGACCGGTGCACAAAACGTGTCGACCCCGGGCGGAGCCGAAAACGTCACCGGCACCGACGCCCCGCAGCGTGCGGCCGGTTCGGTCGCCGCCTCGGATGCGTTTTTCCCTTTCGCCGACGGACTGCAAATCTTGATTGACGCCGGTGTGCGCGCCGTCGTCCAACCAGGTGGATCCATGCGTGATCAAGAGGTCATCGAAGCCGCCAACGCTGCGGGAATCACCATGTATTTGACCGGTGGCGCGCGCCACTTCTACCACGGATAACCCACACGCCCACGACCAAAGGGGTAGTTATGTCAGATCCCAAGTCGCAAGAAACCACGCTTGCCGAGCTGGAAGAAGAACTCTGGGATCTGCTGCGCGATAAAGAGTACGCACAGGCCGCAGAACTGTTGCGCACCACGCGGATCGCCTCGGTCGAACGCATCCTGGACCGCACGCCGCCCGGACTGATGCCGGTTGCCTTCCGACTGCTCGACAAAGACGTCGCCGTCGAGGTGTTTGGCAACATGGAACCGTCCCTGCAATCGGATTTGATCGATGGGTTGGCCGATGAACACACCCAAGATCTCTTTTCGCAGCTGCAATCATCCACCCAAGCGCGACTGGTCGATGAGGTCCCAGCCGAGGTCGCCCAGCGACTGCTGGCCAGCCTTGGCGCAGCCGAGCGCGATGCCGCCGCGAAAATTCTGGGCTACCCGGAAGACTCTGTCGGACGCCGCATGTCGGTGGTACCCCAAGAACTGGCGCCTGAGATGTCGGCGGCCACCGCGCTGAACATCATTCGCGATGTGACCCTACCGGTTCAAGACGTCGACAACTTGACGGTCCTACCCGTGGCCTCCAGTACTCACCGAGTGCTGGGTCTGGTGCATTTGCCCCGACTCGTGCGGGCGGAACCCGATGAACTCATCGAAGACATCATGGAGCCCACCGAAACCGTCTCCGTGCATGACGACGTCGAAGACGCCGCCCGTACCGTTGTCCACGACCGGGTCCAAGCACTACCGGTCGTGGATGACGCCGAACGGCTGATCGGCTTGCTCACCGTGGCCGATGCGCAATTAGTGCTGGAGGAAGAAGAGTCCGAAGATACCTTCCGGTCCGGTGGTGCCGAACCTCTGGGCCAGCCGTATCTATCGACCTCGGTCATGCAACTGGTCAAATCCCGCATCACGTGGCTGCTAGTGCTGGGTATCGGTGCGATCTTGACCGTCCAAGTGCTGGACTACTTCGAAGACACCTTGGCCGCGATGGTCGTGTTAACCCTCTTCGTCCCGCTACTGACCGGAACCGGTGGGAACACCGGTAACCAGGCCGCGACCACACTCACCCGGGCCATTGCACTATCCCAAGTCACTACCCGCGACTTGCTTAGAGTGGTCGGACGTGAAGCCCTCGTGGGTCTCACCCTGGGACTTGTGCTGGGAACACTGGGCTTTTTGGGAACATCGCTGGTCTGGGAGGTCGGGATCGGAGCGGTGATAGGCACGACGCTTGTCGTCATCTGCACCTTGGCCGCGTCGGTGGGTTCGGTTATGCCGCTGATCGCCTCGAAAATTGGCGTAGACCCGGCCGTTTTCTCCAACCCGTTTATTTCTACGGTGGTTGATGCCCTCGGGCTCATTGTGTATTTCATGATCGCCAAGGCCATCCTGGGGATTTAGGTTCTAGGCCCTACCAGATTGGGCATAGAAAGTCGGAAACCGCTAACCGAAACCTCCTAGGGTGAACACTGGATCTGAGAGGAAACTATGCACCAGTGGAACGCGGCTATCGACTACATTGAAGCCAAGCTCACCGAAGACATCAGCGGTGCCGAGCTGGCGAAGGTCGCCCTGACCTCGGAGTACCATTTCCGCCGGATGTTCGCCACATTAGCCGGTATCCCGCTATCGGAATATATCCGCAACCGCAGGATCACGCAGGCTACTGCGCAACTTCTCGCTGGAGCATCAGTACTTGATACGGCCGTTGCCTACGGATACGGGTCAGCGGATGCCTTTAGCCGGGCCTTCAAATCCTTCCACGGGATCACCCCCACCCAGGCAAGAGCACCGGGCAGTACCTTGCGCTCTCAATCCCCACTGAAAATACACCTCAGGATTGAAGGGAAAACGAACGTGTCCTACCGAATCGTCACCAAACCAGCCTTCCAGCTCGTGGGTTTCAATACTCAAGTACCTATTGTGCAGCTCGGAGAAAATGATGTTATCTCTGCATTTGAGCGCAATCTGAGCCGCCGAGACATACAAGCATTGGCTGAGTTGGCAAATGTAGAACCGCACGGCTCACTGAGCGCTACGGAATACTTGGAACACGACGACACCCAAGTGATCTACTGGCGCGGTGTCGCCACAACGGCGGTAGCACCCGCAGGGATCGAGGGGCTCAAAATCCGACAGATCCCCGCCGGGCAGTGGGTGGTGTTATCGGCCGAAGGGAAAGTACCTGAAGCGTTTCAAGAACTGTGGGCTACCGCGGCTACTGAGTGGTTTCCCGCTAATCCCTATGAGTGGGCTCCCGGTCCGCAATTGTTAGATGCGCAACTGTATGAGGACAAAAAGACCGGCCGTGCCGATCTGTGGATTCCGATAACTGCCAAGTCAGCGCTTGATTAGCCGGATGCGTTCGGTTGCAATTCGGAATTCAAAACCGAACGCAGGCGGCTTAACTCACGGCCAAAACCAGCAAAAGATCCGGGCGCCTAAAACATGTGGGTTAGATTAGGGGATGGAATTGTGAGGTGCCCGGCACCACAGGGCGCTTGAAACCTGAGGAGATCATAAATCTATGTCAAAGATCATTTACACCTACACTGATGAAGCGCCAGCACTGGCAACCGCATCCTTCTTGCCAATTGTGCGCGCTTTTGCCGCTCAGGCCGGTGTAGAACTGGAAACACGAGATATCTCCCTGGCTGGCCGCATCCTTGCCGCCTTCAATGACGTGTTACCAGAAGATCAGCGCGTCAACGACGCTCTGGCAGAGCTCGGCGAACTCGTCAAAGAAGCCGACGCCAATATCATCAAACTGCCAAACATCTCAGCCTCAGTACCCCAGCTGGTTGCCGCAGTGAAAGAACTTCAAGAAGCCGGCTTCGACCTGCCGGAGTACCCATACGAAGTGACCAGTGATGAAGAGCGCGACATTCAAGCGCGCTACGCGACCGCTATGGGATCGGCTGTCAACCCAGTCTTGCGTGAAGGTAACTCAGACCGTCGCGCACCTCGCGCTGTGAAAAACTTCGCCAAAAACAACCCGCACTCGATGGGCGAATGGCCCAAAGATTCCAAAACCAGCGTCGCCACCATGGGACAAGATGACTTTTTCTCCAATGAGCAGTCGGTCACGATGCCAGCCAACGACACCCTGACCATCCGCCACACCGACGCCGACGGCAACGTTACCAACCTCAAAGAAGGCCTAAAGGTCCTCAAAGGTGAAATCGTCGACTCCACCTTTATGTCGGTCAAAGCTCTGGACGCCTTTCTCGCCGAACAGATCAACCGTGCCAAAGAAGAGGGCGTCCTGTTCTCCGCACACATGAAGGCCACCATGATGAAGGTCTCCGACCCGGTCATCTTCGGTCATATCGTCAAAGCGTACTTCCCTGGTGTCTTCGAAAAATACGGTGAGCAACTGGCTGCTGCCGGATTGTCGGCAAACAATGGACTTGCCGGTATCGAAATCGGTCTGGAAGAGCTCGACGCCGAGGTCGCAGAAGGCATTCGTAAAGAAATCGCCGACGCCTACGAAACCGGCCCAGATCTGGCGATGGTCAACTCCCATCGCGGCATCACGAACCTCCACGTCCCATCCGACGTCATCGTTGATGCTTCGATGCCAGCCATGATTCGCTCGGGCGGCAAAATGTGGAACAAGAACGACGACACCCAAGACACCCTGGCGGTCATCCCAGATTCTTCCTACGCCGGCGTCTTCCAGGCCGTGATCGATGACTGTCGCGAAAACGGCGCCTACGATCCAACCACCATGGGGAGTGTGCCCAACGTAGGATTGATGGCCCAGAAGGCCGAAGAGTACGGTTCCCACGACAAGACCTTCATCATGGACACAGACGGCACCGTTGACGTCGTCGATTCATCCGGCAACGTGTTGATGAGCCACAATGTCGAAACTGGGGACATCTGGCGCGCCACTCAGACCAAGGACGTTCCTGTCCGCGACTGGGTGAAGCTTGCCGTCACCCGTGCCCGCGCAACGCGCACTCCAGCCATCTTCTGGTTGGACGCCGAGCGTGCCCATGATGCTCAGATCATCGAGAAGGTCAAAGAATACTTGCCAGAGCACGACACTGAGGGCCTGGAAATCAAAATCATGGCCCCAGAACGAGCCACGCAGTACACGGTTGAACGTATGCGTCGCGGGGAAGACACCATTTCGGTATCCGGTAACGTGCTGCGTGACTATCTGACCGACCTGTTCCCAATCCTTGAGCTGGGTACTTCGGCGAAGATGCTATCAGTTGTGCCGCTGCTCAATGGTGGTGGCTTGTTCGAGACCGGTGCCGGGGGTTCTGCTCCAAAACACGTAGAACAACTGCTGGAAGAAAATCACCTGCGCTGGGATTCATTGGGTGAATTCCTGGCTCTGGCCGTTTCCTTCGAACACTTGGCCACCGCAACCGATAACTCTCGCGCTCAGGTCCTTGCCGATGCGCTGGATGCTGGTACCGGCGAATACCTCGAGGAGGGCCGTTCACCTTCGCGTAAGGTTGGCGAGTTGGATAACCGTGGTTCGCACTTCTACCTGGCCCTGTACTGGGCCGAAGCGTTGGCTACCCAGACCGATGATGCTGCATTGGCCGAAGCGATGAAACCAATTGCTGAAGAACTGCGTGCTCAGGAAGAAACCATCATCAATGAACTCAACGAAGTTCAGGGGCAGGCCGTTTCCGTTGGCGGTTACTACTACCCGGATCTGGAGCTGACTAGCAAGGTTATGCGTCCATCGGCAACCTTGAACAAGATCATTGAGGGTATGAAGGCATAAGTTGCCTGACTGAGGGCTAACCGACCACACTGTGCTACGACAGGCTCTGTTGATTCTGATGAATCGCCAGAGCCTGTCGTGTGGTTTAACGGGCGTGGCAGAGCCTGCCGGTAGGGACCATGGACTGTTATCAGGCGGCTTGGAGTAGCCTATCGACACGCACTGTGATCGTATCGGTTGTGCTATGCCAGCTTGCTGGGTCGAGCCTGGGCGGTCCCGCACGAGATCGTTCAAGGTTGGGTGGCTCCGTTGTTGCATCCGGTTGCTCGGTTCTCGGCTCGAGCGGTTTCAGGCTGCGAGTCCGCCGGGTGTAAGTGTGACCGGTGGGGGTGGTTACCGTCAGAGACTCGGGATCACCAGTGTGTTTCCATCCGGTGTTTTCTTTAATCTGGTTGCACGCCCCACAGAGCCCGGATGCATTATTCCAATGGGTGGAGCCACCGTCTTTTACCGCGGTGGTGTGATCTGTATTAAGGATCTGAGCGTCGCAATACGGGGCTCGACAGGTGTCGTCACGTAACGCCACCATGAGTCGCAGACTCTGTGGGAAGAAGCGTGAGCGGGAATCCAGGGCCACGAGTTGGTTATCTTCAGGCCGCGTAAATACTCGGCGCAAGAAAGCTTCCATATCTGGGTTAGCCAACCATGCTTTTGCGCTAGCTGCAGGGATAGGTCCGTGACCCACCAACCATGCCGGTTCTTGTCCTTTACCAAATAGGGCATCATCTGTCATTACGAGGTGTAGCTGTGTAGGAACAGCAGCTGCAGTGGCCTGGCCTGTCGTGCGCGCTACGAATTCGTCAGCCATGATCTGGTCACGGGTTCGTCGTTCACCGTTCGGGCCCTTGGAATGGCCGGTGCTGAGCATACTGGTAGCAGTATCACGGAGAGACTGCTCTACAGCGACAGCTTGTTGGAGGGGCAAGATCGCGGTGACCTGGCCCATGTTGTTGTCTGTGCCCTTTACGTATACTCGGCGTTTGGCTTCAGCTGCGGTCAACCTTTTGGTCGAAGATTTATGGTCTAAACGTTGGGCATGTTCACGGACGATATTTCCCAATTTCCGTGGACCGTTACCCTCAAAATCGTTGGTGATGAGACCATCAACAACGCGGCGATGACGAGCATTTAGCCACTCGGTCTCTTTGGTGACTGCCTGGGCATGTTCCTCGTGAATTTGACCTTGGGATAGGGCCGCGAGCGTATTGGGCATGTGCTTGAGCAGCGATGTTGCCAGGGCCAGATGTTGTGAGCCGCGTGCCGCACTGTCGCCGCGAGCCAGCGCCACTTCAGCGGCTAGCCCCTTGCAACGGCGCGAAGCAGGGATGCCTCGGGCTTTTTCGGCTTCATAGCGCAAGGTTTGTAGATGGGCCGTACGGCGGGCTTGGAAAGCCGACAGGGCTGATTTAATTCGCTCAGCGACCTGGATATTGTCGAGTGCTTCGGTCTCGGTCAGAGCAGTACCCAAAGTTTCCGGAGCGTTGAGCGCTTCCAGAAACTGGTTCAAGACTGCTGCTGTGATATCTGCCATGCCCCCACTCTAGTTGTGAGGTAGGACACGATACATGGCTGTTGCTGCCATTGTGGGAAACCCTAATCAACGCAGATCTTTCCACAACCGTACCGGCTGAGCTTGCAACCCGACCGGTAGGATGATCAGCGGATGCGTTGCTCGTCGTATTGGTCGGGATCGTATTCTTCGCGAGCCCCAGCTTCACGCGAGGATTGCTCCAGGACGGTGTATGCTTCGCGTGCGATCGCCGTCCACAGCCGTATTGCAAGTTGGGGGTCAATCTTTTCAATGTGCGCGATCGTTTGGGCAGAGAGCACCAGGACTTCGACATCGTCAATGGCTCGAATTGTGGTCAGCTGCCGACCGGTATAACTCAGCGCGAACTCACCGAAGGTCGAACCGGGGGAGAGGTAGACGTGCCGGTAGCGTGTGTCGCCGGGACCTTCTGCGGCAAGCTCTACGCGTCCCGAGCGGATGAAGTAGATACCACCGAAGGGTTGTCCCACCCGGCGGATAATCGTGCCCGCAGTGTAGCTGCGTAACTCCATGTAGCCGGCCAAGACATTGACGTCGCGATCGTCGAGGAAATCGAACACGGGGGCGGTCCCGGGCTCGCGAGGTTCGTTATCAGGTTGCAGAATCTGGCGAGCATACCGTTGCGCGAGTCGCAGCTCAGCCCATTCCAGGGCGGCAGAGCGATTATCAAAGAGCCGGAACTCACCTCGGATTTCTTCATTGAGCGTCTCTTCGTCAAGGGGCAGATCAATACGCCCGGCCGAGGCAGCTTTCGCTTTTTCGCGTGGATCGGGCAGTTCAAGATCGTCGCGAATCTTGCTGAATTCTAAAATGTGTTCGACCAGGTTCTCACCCCAGTCGATGAAGATAATGTCTTTGCCGGAGGCTCGCCAGTCGGCAGTCAGCGAGGCCAGAATGAGGATCGCGGCCCGACCGAAGTCATCGACGCCTTGGAAGTCGATGACGACCATGCTCACGTCCTCGTCCATTTCGACGATCGTGCGGGCCATCGTCTCGGTTTCGGCAAAGCCTAAGTCTCCAGAGACTTCAAGGATTTGGCAGCGGTCCCCAAATTGCGAGGTGATGCGCGATAGCTCGGTGGACCGGACCACACCCAGTGAGGCGTCGGCCAGCGAGTAGTGCGCTCGCAGCGTGGACCCACCCAGTGGGGAGGCTTCGGCGTAGTGCAACCCGAGGTCGCGTGTCACGCGACGGATGGCTGCGGCGCCGCGCACCGAGTTGCCGTGGTTATCCAGGGGTGCCGAGTAGACTCCGATGCCCAGCTGACCGGGCACCACAACCATGATGCCACCGTCGACACCGGATTTTGCGGGTAGGCCGATATCAATCATCCAGTTGCCGGCGGCGTCGTACATGCCGCAGGTCATCATGACGCCGAGTACCTGCCGGGTGGTTTCTTCCGAGAAAACCTCTCGTCCGGTCACTGGATTGACGCCCTTATTGGCGAGGGTGGCCGCCATCATCGACAGGTTTTCGGTCGTGATATCGGTTGAGCATTCCAAAAAGTAGTCTTGCACAACGGGTTCTGGGTCCGAGTCGATGATTTCGAAGGAGCGCAGGAGCCAGGCGAGCGCTCGATTGCGGTGCCCGGCAATATTCTCGGCGTGAAACACGGTTCGGTTGATCTCTAACCGGCCGGGGGACCCCTCAGCCGCTAGGTCCATGATCCGTGAAATCCGGCTGATCCGGTCCACACCGCCGCGGCCTTTGATGAGCCCAACGGTGGCAATCGCACCGGCGTTAATCATGGGGTTGGCGGGTCGGCCGCTGCCGCTTTGCAGTGAAATCTCGTTAAATGGATCTCCGGAGGGCTCGACGTCGATCTTCTTGCCGACCTCGGTTGGGCCGAGGTCATCAAGGGCCAATCCGTAGGCGAAGACCTTAGCAATCGATTGGATGGCGAATTTGTGATCGGAATCGCCCGAGGAGTATTGCTGGCCATTGACCGTGGTGAGGGTAATGCCGACCTTATGGATATCGGGTTGAGTTGCGGTTTCGGTCACCGGATTGACCGAACCTGCGGTCATCGGTCGCAGGCTATCGAGCGTTTCGGCGAGATAGCGGTGCAACGGTGAAATCATCATGGGCGTTCCCTCATCACATTCATCGAGTGGCTCGTTTAGTAGCCGGCGTCCACGTCGACCAGGCCCTCTAGGTTATCAGGTGTTGTCCCGGCTGCTAGCGCATCCACATTACGTACGATGCGTTCATCCAGCAGGGGGATCACCATCTCGGGAGTGTCAGCGGTATGCGGGGTAATGATGCAATTCGGTTCGGTCCACAGCGGGTGACCATCCGGCAGTGGTTCCGGGTCGGTGACGTCCAATCCGGCCGAGCGAATCTGCCGGTTCGCCAAGGCTGTCACGAGCGCATCCGTATCCACCAGGCTGCCGCGGGCTATGTTGACTAGTACCGCCTGGTCGTCCATCAGTTCAAACTGTGCAGCCCCGAACATCTGCTGGGTTTCGGGGGTCGCTGCTGCTGCAATGACGACGACGTCGGCCTCCGGCAGCACTTCGTCGAGTCGGTCAGAAGTTACGGTCTGGTCCGCGCCGTCAACCGGGGCGGTGCTGCGTCGAACCACGGTGATTGTGGTGTCCCACGTGGCGAAGAGGCGGACGAGTTCTTCGCCGATGCCACCGCCGCCGACAATGACGATATTGGCTCCGTTGAGCGTGGAACCGTAGGTTTCACCCCAGGTGGTGGCCTGGATGCGTTCGGGCAGGTGGCGCAACAGTGCCAGTGTCAGGGCTAGTGCGTGTTCGGCCACCGGCGGCGCATACGTGCCTTTGGCCGAGGTGAAGGTGACGTTGGGGTATTTGCGTGCCACCGGCAGAAACGTTTCGACCCCGGCATAGGGCAGCTGCACCCAGCAGATATTTGGGTTGGCGGCCAGGGTCTCCTCGATGATCGCTGAGTCGATCATTCGCACCACGATGATGGCGGTTGCCCCGCCGTCGTCGGGGTCAACGATGCCAAAACCGTGCCGTTGCGCCGTGGTCACGGTGGTTTCGTGAGCGTTTTCGTACGGGGTGTTGTCCCGGTCGGTTTGGACAGGCAGCACTACGATCTTTTGTGTCATAACCCTATGTTCACATGGATTGGTCCAAAATCGGCGCAATGTAGCGCTCTTCACGCCTGCCGTGCGGAGTTAGTTGGCCCGTTCGGCTTCCAGGTGGGCGGCCGAAAGGCGGACGTAGACCGCTGCGTTGGTCTTGAGTCCGGCGGCTTGTTCTTCGGTCAGTTCACGCCGTATCTTGGCCGGCACTCCAGCCACCAGCGAATTCGGGGGGATCTCCATGCCTTCGGGCACCATCGAATTGGCGGCAACCAGGGAACCGGCTCCAACGACGGCACCATTGAGCACGGTGGCATTCATGCCGATCAAAGCGCCGTCACCAACGGTTGCCCCGTGCACGATTGCGGCATGGCCCACCGAGACATCATCGCCGATCGTGCAGGGATAGCCCTCGTCAGCGTGGAGGACGACGTTGTCTTGGAGGTTTGATCGCGCCCCGACCACAATGGGTGCCGAGTCGCCGCGAGCCGACACCCCATAGAAAGCCGAGGAGTTTTCAGCCATGGTTACCTCACCGGTGATGGCGGCGGTTTCGGCTAGAAAGACAGAGCGGTGGATTTGGGGTGTTTTGCCCAGCACAGTTTTAATTATGGCCATACGGTCACCCTAAAACCTCCGATTCTGCCTTGTCACTAGTTGATGGGTTACTCGAAGATGACGGTGCTGTCGCCGTCGAGTAGCACCCGGTGTTCAGTGTGCCACTGGACCGCTTGGGCGAGTGTGGCTCCTTCAACGGCGCGGCCGCGTTGCACAAAATCCTGGGCAGTCAGTGCGTGATTGACGCGCTGGACACGCTGTTCGATGATCGGACCCTCATCGAGGTCAGCGGTCACATAGTGCGCGGTGGCACCAATGAGTTTGACCCCGCGGTCGTGAGCTTGGTGATACGGGCGGGCACCCTTGAAAGAGGGCAAGAATGAGTGGTGTATATTGATGGCTTTGCGGTCAAGCTTTCTGGTCATCTCATCCGACAGGATTTGCATGTACCGGGCCAAAACCACCAGTTCAATATCGTACTGGTCAATGATTTGGACCAACTTGGCTTCGGCTTCAGCTTTATTATCGGTGCCGTCTGCGTACTTATTGATCGGAATGTGTATAAACGGCACGTGATAGAAATAGGCCATTGGTTGGAGATCCAGGTGATTGGACACAATGACCGGCACTTCGACCGGTAAGGTTCCGGCGTGCTGCTGGAACAACAATTCATTCATGGTCCGGCCATCCTTGGACACCATGATCAGCGTGCGAGTTTTTACGGCGGCGTCATAAACGTGGGCATCCATGTCGAATGCTTTGACGACGTCGACAATCGCGGCTTCGGTATCGGCCACAGTGGCGTCGGTTGAAAACTGGACGCGCATAAAGAACGTGCCGGTATTGGGGGAATGAAACTGTTGCGACTCCCCAATGTCAGCATTGACCGTTAGCAACGCCCCGGTCATGGCATGGACAATTCCAGGCTGATTTGGACACGACAACGTGACAATGAGGCTATTTTTACCGGTGGCCATACGTGAATATTCCTTACAGTCGAGGTGATCTGTGGCTATATTAGCGCTAATCGGAGCTGGGGAGTGCTTTCCTTGCACACATTTTGAAATTCAGAAGACTCATTCCACAACGCGCCCCACGGGATCGACCGAGTGCGCTCGCGCGATTGCTTAAACAAAGTTCCGGTTCCCTCGAACGAGCGAACCGGAACTTTGGCTACCTATGCGTGGTTAGGCTTGCGTGGCGCTGAGAGTAGCGCGATCTTCATCAAGTGGGTCGCCACCGGGCTGCTGATCGCCGACAGTGGTGTTTTGACGCACGTTGTCTTCGATGCGCTGACCGATGGTTTCGTCCACGTTCTTCCAGTACTGGATGGCGTTGGACAGGACAGGTTCGATCACGGTCTCGAGGGCACCCGAAACAGTTTCGACCAGGCCGTCGCGCTCTTCCTGAGTGAAGATTTCGTTGACCAGGGTGTTTGCCTGACCAAAGTCGCTGTCGTCTTCACGCAGTGCGTAGGCCTGACGGACCAGTTCGCCGTCGTTTTCCCAGGCCACATCGACTGCACCTTCTTCATCCGACCAGGAGTCCCCAAAGGAGTTTGGAGCATATGGACGGCGAGCACCGGTGTGGTCGAACCACATGGCGCCTTCGAAGTTGTAGGTGTGAACTTCGTTGATCGGGCGGTTGACCGGCAGCTGCTGGAAGTTCGTACCGATGCGGTAGCGCTGAGCATCCTGGTAGGCGAAGTTCCGGCCTAGCAGCATCTTGTCTGGGGACATGCCGATACCTGGAACCATGTTCGCCGGCGAGAACGCAGCTTGTTCAATTTCAGCGAAGTGGTTGGCAGGGTTACGGTTCAGCTCCATGGTGCCGACCTTGATGCGTGGGTAATCCTTCTTCGACCAGATCTTGGTCAGGTCGAAAGGATTGTAACGGTAGGTCTTGGCCTCTTCGTATGGCATGACCTGCACGTAGAGATCCCACGATGGGTTGTCGCCACGTTCGATCGCATCAAAGAGGTCACGGCGGTGGTACTCGGCGTCTTGACCGGCCAGTGCTTCGGCTTCTTCGTTCGACAGATGTTCCATGCCCTGGTTAGTCAAGAAGTGGAACTTGACCCAGAAGCGCTCGCCCTTGTCGTTGACCCACATGTAGGTGTGCGAGCCGTAGCCGTTCATGTTGCGCCAGGTCTTGGGCAGACCGCGTGGGCCCATCAGGTAGGTGACCTGGTGTGCAGATTCTGGGTTTTGGGTCCAGAAGTCCCACTGCATGGTGTTGTCGCGCAGGCCGGAGTCTGGCAGACGTTTCTGTGAGCGAATGAAGTGTGGGAACTTCATGGGGTCGCGCACAAAGAAGATCGGGGTGTTGTTTCCGACCAAATCGAAGTTGCCTTCTTCGGAGTAGAACTTCAGCGCAAATCCGCGGACGTCGCGCCAAGTATCTGGCGAACCGACCTCACCGGCAACGGTTGAGAAACGAGCCAGCATCTCGGTTTCTGCACCGGGCTGGAACATGGCTGCTTTGGTGAACTTTGAGACGTCTTCGGTCACGGTAAAGGTACCGAATGCCCCGGAGCCTTTGGCGTGGGGACGACGCTCAGGGATGTTCATGCGGTTGAAGTGCTGCAGGGTTTCGACCAGATGGGCATCGTGCAACACGATGGGTCCGTCGGAACCAACGGTGAGCGAGTTACGGTCGCTCACCGCAGGAATGCCAGCCTGGGTGGTTGACCCGGTGGCGTGTGGGGTTTTCTTGTCGGCCATGTACTCAGTCTCCTTTAGACAGGGTGAGGTGAATCAGTGGGCAAAATCTACAGCTTAGGCTGATACGTCAGTTGTGCTGTCCGTGGGGTGGTCATAGTCGGTCAGGCAGCTGGTGCATGTTCCGTGGTAGACGACGTCGGCGGTATCAATAACCATGCCGTGTGTCTTTGCAGGGGTCATGCACGGAGCGCTGCCGTGTTGGCACGGGACATCTTCAATGCGCCCGCACACACGACAGTGGACGTGGTGGTGATTGTCGAAGTGTTGAATCTCGAATCGGGCCGCGGTGGGTCCGAATTCAAGTTTTCGTACGAGCCCGACATCCACCAGGGACTGCACCACGGTGTAGATCGATTGGATGGTGATCGACGGAAGCGACAGGCGAACCTGAGCCAACAATTCATCAGCGGTCGCGTGTGGCAGTCCCGATAGGGACTCCAATGTTGCGACGCGCTGACGGGTGGATCGCAATCCGGTTGCGCGGATTCGCGAGGGCCAATCCGTGATGTGGCCAGTCTGGGTCACCTGTACCTCCTTCGATGAACAATAACTATAGTATGCCACTTTTGAATGATTCAAAAAAGACGGCGACATGTGGTCTTCATCTCACCCAAAATGTGACGTATTGAATGGCTGCGACGGCGGCCTTGCGGCCCGCTCGGGTGGCCCCAATTGTAGAGGCCGATGCGCCATATCCCACGAGGAACACCCCCGGTGCAGCCGGAACAGTCACGCCGTCTCGTTGTACTGCGACCCCACCGTGCTCGCTGCGAATGTTCAGCGGATCGAGATGACCGAGACTGTGTTGAAACCCGGTTCCCCACAAAATTGAATCGATCGGGGTGACCCACTGATGATCAATATCGGTGCCGTGGCCGGGCAAAATTGCCGTATTGTGATGCATCTCAGCCAGCCGTGGATCACCGGCACGCAACAGATCGTCCACCGCCTGACCTTGCGAATTGATCGTCGCGCCATCGGGCCCCGGTCCGTTGATCGTGACATGATTGGGCCCAAACGAATCGAGAAATCCCCGGAAGACCAGGGTGCCGCGATTGATGTAGTCCAATGATTCCTTGGTCAATGCCAGCCCGGTATTGGATACCACCGAGCGGGGCGCTTTGCCCGCCGTCACCAAGGTCGTGACCCGCTCTTCAACCTTTCGACCCCAATCCGGGGTGAAATGTTCCGGATTCCAACGGGGCAACGAACGCGAAACCCACACGGTGTGGTCGGTGACTTTTTCTAGCATCATCAAAAACTGTGTTGCCGACGCGCCCCCGCCGACGACCAGTACGCGTTGGTTACGAAAGTCTTCGACGTCGCGAAAGGTTTTGGTGTGCCACTGTATGCCCGCAAAGTGTTCGAGACCCGGGTAGTAGGGGATATGGGGTGTCTCCCAGGTACCGGTCGCATTGATGATTGCCCAAGCGGTAAAACCACCGGCCCCGGTGGCAATGTAGAACAACTCTTCCTGCGGTTTCGTTACGGCTTTGACCTTCGCCGGGCGGATGACGTCTAATCCAAGATGATTTTCATACGCGCCATAATATTCACCTACCACCTCAGCAGCCGGCCGCCACGTATCTGGATTCTTTAAGGGGAACCCCGGCAGGTCATGCACCCCGTGTGCTCGCCCCAGGGTCAGCGCATTCCAGCGGTGCCGCCATGCGCCACCGGGTCCGTCGTTACTGTCCAAGACCACGAAGTCCCGGCCCGGGACTAACCCTCGACGATGCAGTGTGCCCGCTGCGGACAGGCCAGCCTGTCCGGCACCGATGACCACAATATTGAAATGCGCAGCCGCAGGAAAAGGATTGACGCTGTGATTCGACGGCATGGTCCCCAGCGTAGTTTAGGGACCCGATAAACCTCAGGTTAAGGGCAACTCCATGCCACTGGCGTAGTCGCTCCATTATGATGAGGGAGTCGTTGACAATTTTTCACCAGGAGTGCGATGTCTGTAATGTCGAAAGTCAATAACGTCCCATTGGCAGAGGTGGATCCCGAAATTGCCGAGATCCTCGGCCTCGAACTGGGACGCCAGCGCCACAGCTTGGAAATGATTGCCTCGGAAAACTTTGTGCCGCGCGCAATCTTAGAAACCCAGGGTTCCGTGCTGACCAATAAATACGCCGAAGGCTACCCCGGACGTCGTTACTACGGCGGATGTGAACACGTCGACGTCGCCGAGAGTCTGGCCATCGACCGCGCCAAAGCTTTATTCGGTGCCGAATACGCAAACGTTCAACCCCACGCCGGCGCCCAGGCCAACGTAGCCGTGATGGAAGCCCTCATGGAACCAGGCGACACCCTGATGGGTCTGTCTTTAAACCATGGCGGCCACCTGACGCACGGTATGCCGCTGAACTTCTCGGGTCGTCGTCATAAAATCGTGGCCTACGAAGTCGAGCGCGAAACCTTCCGCATTGACATGGACAAGGTTCGCGAACAAGCGCTGGCTGAAAAACCAACGGTGATTGTCGCCGGTTGGTCAGCGTATCCACGTCAACTAGATTTTGAAGCTTTCGCCTCGATTGCCCAAGAAGTCGGTGCGAAGCTGTGGGTGGATATGGCCCACTTTGCCGGACTCGTTGCAGCGGGGTTGCACCCGAACCCCGTGCCGCACGCCGACGTTGTCTCCTCGACCGTGCATAAGACTCTGGGCGGACCGCGCTCCGGGTTCATCCTGGCCAAGGAAGAATACAGTAAGAAGATCAATTCGCGCGTTTTCCCTGGCCAGCAGGGCGGACCGCTGATGCACGCAATCGCCGGAAAGGCAGTAGCCTTCAAGATTGCGGCTTCCGAAGAGTTCAAATATCGTCAAGAACGCACTCTGGAAGGTGCTCAGATCCTGGCGTCACGTCTGACCGAACAGGACGTCGCTGACGCTGGCGTCTCGGTGTTGACCGGGGGTACCGATGTGCACCTGGTGCTGGTGGATCTGCGCAACTCCCAGCTTGATGGCAAACAGGGCGAAAACATTCTCGATGAGGTTGGCATTACCGTCAACCGCAACTCGGTGCCGTGGGATCCCCGTCCACCAATGACGACCTCCGGGCTGCGTATCGGGACGCCAGCGCTGGCAACCCGTGGTTTCGGCGCCGAAGAATTCACCGAGGTTGCCGACATTATCGCCAACGCGTTGAAGCCCAACCCTGATGTGGAAGCCTTGCGCGCTCGGACCAATAAACTGGCCGATGACTTCCCGCTGTATGACGGATTGGAAAACTGGTAAGCACCAGCTGCTAACCGACTAATGACAGTGTCCGGGCTCACCACTACACTGAGTGGTTGGGCCCGGACTCGGGTTAACGTTGAAAGTCGAACCAATTAGACAAGGACGTCGCCTCAAGATGACTGCGCTGAAACTAGATGGCCGTGCTACCGCGGCCGCCATGAAAGAAGACCTCGCCGAGCGCGTGGCCAAGCTGAAAGAACAGGGGATTACCCCGGGGCTAGGCACCGTACTGGTCGGGGCTGACCCAGGCTCACAGTCCTATGTGGGCGCCAAGATCCGGGACATGGAAGAAGTCGGCATCAACTCGTTGCACCGAGAACTGCCAGAAGATGCTTCCCAAGAAGAGATCCTGGCGGTCATTGAAGAGCTGAATAACGACCCCGCATGCACCGGATACATCGTGCAGTTGCCCCTACCAAAACACGTCGAGACCGACACCGTGTTGGAAGCCATTGATCCGGGTAAAGATGCCGATGGTCTGCACCCGCTGAACTTGGGTCGGCTAGTGGCCAATGCTGGCGGCGAGGTCACCTGGCCGCTACCGTGCACGCCAAAAGGTTGCCTGACGCTGCTGCGTCGCTATGATATCGACACCAAGGGTAAGACCGTGCTGGTCATCGGACGCGGTATTACCATTGGTCGACCAGCGACCCTGTTATTTACTCGTCGTGATGTCAATGCCACCGTCATCGCAGCTCACACGGGTACTTCCAATATGGAAGAACTCATTGGCCAGGCCGACATCATTATCGCCGCTGCCGGTAATCCGGGCATGGTCACCAAAGACATGGTCAAAGAAGGCGTCGTCATTCTCGACGTCGGTGTTTCGCGCGAAACCACCGACGACGGGAAGACCCGCATTGTCGGCGATGTGGCAAAAGACGTCGCTGAGGTGGCATCTGCCATGTCACCAAACCCAGGTGGTGTGGGCCCGATGACCCGCGTCGAGCTGGTTGCCAATGTCGTTGAAATTGCCGAACTCAACGCCGCAAAGACGAAAACCTCCGCCTAGCACTACACGTCATGAGAATCCCTCGATCGGTCCGAGCACCGGTCGAGGGATTATGGTGTTAGCGTACGGGATAATGTCGGTGTCCAATTGGTCACCGCATCTTCAAATACTAGATACTGGAAACATGCAGTCCATCGAATCTTCAACTCATCGCCGCGGCCTTCGACTGACTAATGTCGTTTTGCTAGTGGTCGTCATCGCCTTTATCGTGGCCGTCATTTTCGCGGCAAACCAAAATGACATCATCGGTTGGATGGTAGTCGCCATCGCCGGTGGCTGGTTGCTCCTCTCTTTGGTCTCCCTGATCATGGTCAGCCGTGGAGCACGTGCAGTGCACAAGACCGCCAGGGATTTTAATTCCAATATTGCCGCAGCTTCCGCTGGTGGAACGGTCGTAGATGCAACCGACCCCATGCGCGACACCAAAGTCGACCATTCGCTGAAAATCGTCGAAGTTCAAAAACGCGTGATTTCCGAAGAACTCGCCAAAGGCGTTGATCAGGCTGATTTTGAAATGATCGAGCGAGCGCTGGATACCATTGAGATGACCGCACATAATGCTCGTGACATGATCAACCCGGAGCGTCATACCAATTCCAAACCGGGTACTGAAAACGGTGCAAACACCATTACTGGCGACGTCATCAACTAGAAAGAACTATGCATTCTAACGCTGCTGATCCAAAGGCTGACAACACTCTTCGGGTAGCAACCGTAAATATCAACGGTATTCGTGCTGCCCACAAACGCGACATGGCCACCTGGTTTGCCAATCGCAATATTGACATCATTACGCTGCAAGAAGTGCGCGCACCAGGGGACATCCTGGAAAAACTCCTCACCGACATCGTGGGCGATGAATGGGAATCCATCTACATTCACGCGGACGAATGCAAGGACAAGGGCCGGGCCGGAGTAGCGATCGCTTCCCGCTACAAACCGTTAGAAACACGCGTCGGACTGGCCGACGGGATCAACGACTCAGGTCGCTGGGTTGAAGCAGACTTCACCACCCCCAATGGCTCACAGCTGTCAGTGGCCAGCGTGTACGTGCATTCCGGAGAAGTCGATACTCCGCGCCAAGAGGATAAATACGAATTCCTGGACGCCATGGTTGACTACCTGCCGGAAATGCAGTGCCGCAATGCTCAGTCAGTCATCACCGGAGACCTAAATGTCGGGCACACAGAACTCGATATCAAAAACTGGAAGGGCAATGTCAAAAATGCTGGCTTCCTTCCAGAAGAACGCGCCTACTTTGACAAGTTCTTCTCGTCCGATGACCTGAACTGGGTGGACGTGGGCCGCAAAGTCGCCGGGGAAGTACCAGGACCATACACGTGGTGGTCATATCGTGGAAAAGCGTTTGATAACGATGCCGGTTGGCGCATCGACTATCAGATGGCCACCCCACCCCTGGCAGAAAAAGTTACTCAAGCCGTCGTGGACCGTGCGCCATCGTATGACCGCCGCTTCTCAGACCACTCACCACTCGTGGTCGACTACCAGTTCTAGAAAGGCTCGAACGTGTCCACTAGCCAACCCACACCGGCCGACA
>CAZAAP010000006.1:0-36407 GCA_964482935.1 uncultured Enteractinococcus sp. | reverse complement strand
GTAAAATGGGTCGCTATGCGATCGAAGCCATCAATGCCACAGACGATATTGAACTTGTGGCGACCTTATCCTCATCCAACCCGCTGACTGATATCACCGAGGCCGGTGCAACGCACGTGCTTGACCTGACCGTGCCGGATGTATCACCGCAGGTCGTCGAGTACGCCATCAACAACGGCCTGCACACCGTAGTGGGCACCTCCGGATGGACCGAAGACAAACGAGCGAATCTAGCAACCCACCTCCGGGAACAACACGGAGTCGGAGTATTGATCGCGCCGAATTTCTCCATCGGGTCCGTCCTGGCCACCAGGTTTGCAGCCCAAGCTGCACCCTACTTCGACTCGGTAGAAATCATCGAGATGCATCACCCCAACAAAGTGGATGCACCATCTGGGACTGCCGTGCGGACCGCAGAGATGATTGCGGCAGCCCGCGAGCGTGCTGGGGTCGGTGCCTCACCGGATGCCACCACCCACGATCCGCAGCATGCGCGCGGCGCACAGATCGAGGGCATCAACGTCCACGCAGTCCGGCTCGCCGGTCTCGAAGCTCACCAAGAAGTCCTCATGGGCACGCCTGGACAACAGCTCGTGCTTCGCCACGACGCTTTCGACCGGGCGTCCTACATGCCCGGGGTACTTCTTGGGTTGCGAACCGTCGGCTCCCGTCCCGGGCTGGCCTACGGACTCGACGCCTACCTGGATCTGGACTAACTTGCATGAAAAATAAAATTGCCGTCGGACTACTCACCGCACTCACACTACTGTTCGCATTCTTGGCGCTGTGGTCAGCCCTAGCCTTTATTCTTGCCGACAACTGGATCGCCAAGGTGATCGGTGTGTGCGTCGTCGGGATCGTGATCTTTGGTATCTGGTCACTCCTACGTGAGCTGCGTTTTGGCATGAACACCGAAAAACTTGCTCGCATTCTCGATGACGAAGGACTGCTGCCGGAAGATAATCTGCCGCGCACCCGCGGCCGCATCGATCGGGAAGCCGCAGATAAGGAATTCGAAATCTACCGCGCAGAAACCGAAGCCGAACCCGACAATTGGCGCAGCTGGTACCGCCTCGGACTTGCCTACGACGCAGCTGGCGATCGCAAGCGAGCACGGGCCGCACTCCGCGATGCGATCAGTTTGCATCAACAAAGCTAAGTCTGCGACCGCATCGCGGTCGAAGTCCCGACGGAGTTTGAGATGCGTCGTAGCATCGTCTCCAACGGCCCGCGCACACCGAGCAGTTTGATGATGACACCAAGTGCGATCACCAGGCCCCAGTGCACCAGGAGCATTACCCATACATCGGCCCACTGCTCGGCTCCCACGACCATGATCCGTGGCCAATCCGAAGGCCACAACCCCCGAATAATGACGTGCAGCGTATAGGCGGTCAGCGCGATCGTGCCGGTGGCAGTAATCGGGAACAAAACCCTCGAAACGAGACGGCTGCGTGACAGCAGGATGAAGAACCCGATCGCAGCCACCGCCGCCCCGGCCGTTGAATAAATATCCAGCGGCGCGCCGGAATGGGGGACCGCAAGCCCAAACCACTGCGGTGCCCCCGCTAGTAAATTGGTGTCCAGTTGTGAACCCGTGACAGCATAGGCGGGCACATTCTCCACTGCGGTACCGGTCGCCTCGGCGACCCGTAAGGTGAGGGATTCATCCGTCAGAAACCACCAGGCCACACCGCGGCATACGACATAGGTGAGTGCCCCGGATACAAAGAGGATCAACGCGGTCGAGAATCTCGCCAGTTTGGCGCGACCAATCGCCATGCCCACCAGGACGTAACCAAAGAACAAGATGACCGGATAATACCCGGTGAACAATACATCCCACAGCGTGAGCACCGGCCGGGTCGCGACGTCTGCCAGCGTCGGGGAGGTCCATAGTCGCCATTCAGTTGCATACGTGGTGGTACCACCGGCTTGCAGCTGCATGAACCGGCTGAAGACCCCGTGCAGGATCGGAGCCAGCACCACCCAGGTAACTGCGGTGATGGTCAAGGCTTTGCGCGACAACGTAATGAACCACATTGCCAGTAAAAACATCACACCGTAGTGCACCAGGATGATGGCAACATTGGAGCCGGCATGGCCGAGCAACAGCCCGATAAATATCAGCACAACCGCTCGAAGTGTCAACTGTAGCCGTGTCGCTGCGACATGCGTGGTGTTGGCGGTCAAAATGCTCAGCCCCACCCCGGCCAGGATAACGAACAACGCCGAGGATACCCCCGTCAGGCTCCAGCCAACCCACGTGGGAGAAATATGTTCTCCTGTTGCATCAAGGTGCACGAGAGGAAAGATATGGGTGGCAATCATTCCCAGGATCGCGATCCCGCGGGCAGTATCTAACCCGGTGATTCTACCGGGCTTACTCAGACGAGACATAGGTAGAGACTTTCAGGTAGCGAGCAAACAACACGCGAGGTCTTCGAATGACCTATGGTGCTTTCTAACTTTCTCACAGGTAGGCTTGAAGCTATGAGTCAGACACCCTTAACAACGCACAATGGTGACGCATCTATGACCGACCCCATCTTAGGCACCATGATCCCAGCCATGGTAACGCCGTTTACCGCCGACGGCGACCTCGACATCGAGACCACTCAATCTCTGGCCTCTTATCTGGTTGACAACGGCGCCGACGGGCTCGTCGTGACCGGCACGACCGGTGAAACATCTACATTGACGGACGAAGAGAACATCCAGGTTTTCGAAGCCGTCGTCGAAGCCGTGGGTGGCCGGGCCAAGGTCATCGCCGGAACAGGGATGAATGACACCGCACATTCCGCGCATCTTTCGCAGCGTGCGGCAGCCGCTGGTGTCGATGGCCTGCTCCTGGTCACGCCGTACTACAACAAGCCCAATCAGGCCGGGATCAAGGCCCACTTCGAACACATCGCATCGTCAACGGACTTGCCGGTTATGCTTTATGACATCCCAGGCCGTTCAGTTATGCCGATTGAACCCGAGACCATTATCGCACTGGCCAACCACGCGAATATCGTTGCACTCAAAGATGCCAAGTCTGACTACCAGTCCACCACCCTGGTGTTGGCCAATACCGACCTGGATGTGTACTCGGGCGACGACGGGCTGACCCTACCGTTGATGGCCGCAGGCGCCGTCGGCGTCGTCTCGGTGTCTGGCCATGTCGCCCCACGCACCTTTCGCGAGCTGGTTGATGCCGCTAACGCCGGCGATTTCACCACCGCACGCGCTAAACACTTTGCCCTGGATCCAATCCAGCGTGCCGTCATGACCCACGTCCAGGGGGCCGTGGCCGCCAAAACCGTCCTGCAGTGGCAAGGTGTCATCCCATCGGCACGAGTCCGGCTGCCGCTGGTTGCAGTCACTGCTGATGAAGCCGCGATCATCAAGGCGGATCTCGCCCAGGGCGGCATCACGTTCTAACTTCCGTCGTATCCCTAATATTTAACACTTCACCGGAGGATTCACCTGACCATGACCGAAACCCAAGTTTTGTCCTACCCACCCAAACTTCACCGAGGCACCTGTCGTATTGTGCCACTGGGCGGACTGGGTGATATCGGTCGCAACATGACGGTCTTTGAACTCAACGGCAAACTCCTGATCGTGGACGCCGGTGTGCTCTTCCCCGAAGAAGTTCAACCAGGCATCGACCTGATCCTGCCAGACTTTGATTACATCAGAGACCGCCTTGACGACGTTGTAGCAATTGTTCTAACCCATGGCCACGAAGACCACATCGGCGCGGTGCCCTATCTGCTGCGGCTCAATCCCGAGATCCCTCTGATTGGTTCCCAGTTGACCCTGGCGTTAGTTGAATCCAAGCTCCAGCAACACCGGATCAAACCGTTCACCTTGGAAGCCCAGGACGGCGGGACCGAGCAACTTGGGCCATTCAATCTCGAATTCATCGCTGTAAACCACTCGATTCCAGACTCACTGGCGATTGCTATCCGCACTGAAGCCGGCACCATTTTGCACACCGGTGACTTCAAAATGGACCAGTTGCCAATGGACGGCCGCATCACCGATCTGCGCGCTTTTGCTCGTCTGGGCGAAGAGGGCGTAGACCTGTTTATGACGGACTCCACCAACGCCGAGGTCCCAGGCTTCACACCGACCGAAAAAGACATCGGGCCAGTACTGGAGAACTACATTGGCAAGGCACAACGCCGTGTCATTGTGGCTTCGTTTGCCTCGCACGTTCACCGCGTCCAGCAGGTGCTCGACGCGGCGGTTCGTCACGGCCGTAAAGTAGCCTTCGTGGGCCGCTCCATGGTCAACAACATGGGCATCGCCTCGCAGCTGGGGTATCTGAAAATCCCAGGCAACACGCTCATCGATTTGAAACACGTCAATGAGTACGCCGATCATGAAGTCGTACTGATGTCCACCGGTTCGCAAGGCGAGCCAATGGCCGCGCTGTCGCGCATGGCGAACGATGAACACCGCCAGATCACCATTCAGGAAGATGACCTCGTCATCCTGGCATCTTCCTTAATTCCGGGCAATGAAAATGCTGTGACTCGCGTGATCAACGGTCTCATGAAGCTTGGCGCACACGTAATTCACAAAGGCAATGCCCACGTGCATGTCTCCGGACACGCCTCAGAAGGCGAACTGCTGTACTGCTACAACATCGTCAAACCAAAAAACGTGATGCCCATCCACGGTGAGATGCGCCACCTGATTGCTAATGGACACATCGCCGAAGCGACCGGGGTACCCAAGGACAATGTCATCATCACCACCGATGGTGGCGTGATCGACCTGGTCGACGGCGTGGCACGCCAAGTCGGTGAAGTTGCCTGCGAATACGTCTATGTCGATGGCCGCTCCATTGGCGATGTGACCGAAGACGATCTGAAAGACCGTCAGGTACTGGGCGAAGAGGGCTTCATCACCATTATTGCTGTGATTGATCGTGACACCCGCACTGTGATCTCCGGACCAGAAATCCACTCCCGTGGCGTTGCCGAAGATTCCGGTGTTTTTGATGCGATCAAACCCAAGCTCGTCAAGGTGCTCGAAGATGCTGCAGCGTCCGACAAGGAACACAGTAAGCACCAATTGCAGCAAATGATGCGTCGGACACTAGGGGCGTGGGTAGCTCGCAAGCTGCGTCGTCGCTCGATGATCGTGCCGATCATCATCGAAGCCTAGAATTTTCCGGCAAGGCCACCTGAATGCGACCTTAACCCGCCAAAAGCGGTAGCCTAGGGGGTATGGCGAAACGTACTTCCCCCGACCGTTCGTCGAAGAAAGCCTCCACTTCGAAAACGAAGAAGGCTTCTACGACAACGGAAGAGACACCATATAACGTCACGGAAACCACCCAACCCTGGCTGGTTCGGGCGATCACAGGCTTTTGGTCTGCCCTGGCCACCCCATTTGGGGGTGCGGTGCGCAAAATGGGACCCGATGTCCACATCCCCGCAGACCAACGCCGCGACGGCACCGGCTTCTTTGTCCTGTTATTAGCAGTCATCGTGGCTTGGACGTTTTGGTGGGCCCCAGCTAGTGACCCCATCGGAGGCTCCGTAATTTTCAACATCGTAGCCGGCACCTTTGGCTGGTTTGCGATCCTGTTGCCCATCGTGCTGGTGATCATTGCTGTCCGGTTCTTCAGGTATCCGCAGCAACACAGCGCCAACGGCCGAATTTTCTTCGGCCTGCTCTTTGCTACCATCTCCGGTTCGGGTATCAGCCAGCTCGTCTTCGCCAACCCGTCGGTGGGCGCGACTATAGAGGATAAGCTGAGCTCTGGGGGAGTGCTGGGCTACCTCGTAGTGGATCCATTAGCCGCCCTCATCACACCGATCCCCGTGTGGATCCTCATGGTCCTCGTCGCGTTTTTCGCGATACTGGTCATCACCGCAACACCGATTGGCAAAATTCCGGCACGCCTTGTCGGTGCGTATCGATGGCTCACCGGTCAAGACGTCGAGCCTGCCACGCAGGTACCAGCACAGGACCAGCCCGAACGCACCCACGCGGATCACGATCAATCCTACCTTTACGAACATGAACGGGCCGCGCAACCTGCGCAGAAACGCCCCGGATTCTGGGCTCGACTCTTCGGCCGTAAAACCACGGACAACACGGCTACAGGTGAGCAGCCACTGGTTGGCGATGAAGCTTACGCCACCGCTGTAATCGACGAGAAACCGGCCGTTGAAATCCTTCCGGACGACGACGTGCAGCCTGCCGCCGTGCCACGTCCAAAATCGAAGAGAGAAACCCGGGTCATGGATTTCGGGTCACTCTTCGAAGATCAAGAGGGCTCAGAAGATACCTCGACTCAGGTGCTCGGTGAGGTCGGCGGCCAGATCGAACCTGAGCCAGCGGAACCGGCTGTCCCGCCGGGTGTTCGCCGCCCGACCGCTGATGAGCTAGCGCTCCAAGAAGCTCGTGACAAAGCCGGGCTCGGGGAAGATGTGAAACACGTTCCGGCCGCCGAAGTAGCCAAACCGGTTGATCTCCCACCCATTCCGGCACGTACCGAACAACTCGAACTTGACGGGGACGTTACATACACCCTGCCGAGCCTGGAGATGCTCCCGACGGGGCCACCCCCGAAGCACCGCTCAGAAGCCAACGATCGAGTGGTAGACGCTTTAGATATGGTCTTCCAGCAGTTCAAAGTCGAAGCCGAAGTCACCGGATTTTCTCGCGGACCAACGGTCACCCGGTATGAAGTAGAAGTTTCCCCCGGTACCAAGGTTGAAAAGGTCACCAACCTCGAACGCAACATCGCTTATGCTGTCGCTTCCACTGATGTGCGTGTGCTCTCGCCGATCCCAGGTAAATCCGCCATTGGGGTTGAAATTCCGAACACGGATAAAGAGATTGTCTCCCTGGGCGACGTCCTGCGTTCCAACGCTGCTCGCAAAACCGATCATCCGATGGTCATGGGTGTCGGCAAAGACGTCGAGGGCGGCTACATTATGGCCAACCTCGCCAAGATGCCCCACCTGCTCGTGGCAGGTGCCACTGGTGCCGGTAAATCCGCATTCATCAACTCAATGATCACCTCGATCCTGACCCGCGCTACCCCGGACGATGTCCGGATGGTACTCGTGGATCCCAAACGCGTAGAGCTCACTGTGTATGAAGGTGTACCGCACCTGGTAACGCCGATTATTACCGATCCGAAGAAAGCTTCCGAAGCACTCCAATGGGTCGTGCAAGAAATGGACACCCGCTACGACGACCTTGCGGCCTTCGGATACAAGCACATCGACGATTTCAACAAGGCAGTCCGTGCCGGCAACGTTACCTTGCCACCGGATTCCAAACGAAAACTGAAACCTTATCCGTATCTGTTGATCATCATCGACGAGTTAGCCGACCTGATGATGGTTGCCCCTCGTGACGTTGAAGACGCGGTGGTTCGTATCACCCAGTTGGCACGTGCCGCTGGCATTCACCTCGTGTTGGCCACACAACGTCCATCCGTCGATGTGGTGACCGGTCTGATCAAGGCCAACGTGCCCTCTCGCATGGCCTTCGCAACGTCGTCGGTTACTGACTCGCGAGTGGTCTTAGACCAGCCCGGTGCAGAAAAACTTCTGGGACAAGGTGACGCGCTGTTTTTGCCCATGGGTAAATCCAAACCCATGCGCGTGCAAGGGGCTTGGGTTAACGAATCCGAAATTCGGGACATCGTCGACCACGTGAAATCTCAAATGCAGGTCCAGTACCGCGAAGATGTGGTGCCTGAGAAGCAGGCGCGCGTCATTGACGAAGACATCGGTGACGATTTAGACGACTTGCTGCAGGCCGTGGAGCTCGTCGTGACCTCACAATTTGGGTCGACGTCAATGCTGCAACGCAAACTTCGCGTTGGGTTCGCCCGAGCCGGCCGACTCATGGACCTCATGGAATCCCGCGGCGTGGTTGGTCCCTCCGAAGGTTCCAAAGCGCGTGATGTGCTCGTCAAACCTGATGACCTGGCGGCAGTGATCGCTAACATCAAAGGGGAGAACGTCCCCCAAGCCGAATCTGACGGTCCAACCGAAGCATTTGAATCGCCTATCGAAACCGAACCGGCCGACTACTACGACCCAACCGACGACAGTGAATCTGAGGACGCATGGCAGCTAACGGGCAGATAAGTTCCTGGAATCTTCCCAATGTGCTGACAACGCTTCGTATCCTGCTGGTTCCGTTCTTCGTGTGGGCACTTTGGGAATCAGGTACCTTCGGCGAAACCTCCATGACAGCTCGTTGGATCGCGGTCGCTATCTTTGCCGTAGCCATGTACACCGACAAACTCGACGGCGATATTGCTCGATCACGGGGCATCGTCACGAACTTTGGCAAGATAGCCGATCCAATTGCCGATAAGTTCCTCACCGGAGCTGCATGGATCACCATGTCCCTGCTAGGGGAAATCTGGTGGTGGATCACGATCGTCATCCTGCTACGCGAGTGGGGGATCACCTTCATGCGGTTGGCTATGTTGCGCACCCGCGTACTGCCAGCAAGTCGTGGAGGCAAAATTAAAACAGTTTTGCAGACTGCAGCGATCCTCATCTTGCTACTGCCACTGGCGCCGTTCGTCGGTCAGTGGTGGCTGTGGTTTGGTTGGGCACTGGTGATGGCCGCTTTGCTAGTGACCCTGGTAACCGGTCTAGACTATGTGATTAAAGCTCTTCGAGCTCCGAAAGAAGATTCCACAGTCGATGAATAGACCAAAGACATGACTACTTCCGGTACCGATCTCAGTGCCCACGAAATTGTTGCACAGTTGAAACAAAAAAATCTGACAATCGCCACCGCGGAATCGCTGACGGCGGGCATGCTGAGCTCGACCCTGGCCGATGTCCCTGGTGCCTCCGCCGTTTTACAAGGTGGTGTCGTTGCCTATAACAACGCAATCAAACACCGACTCTTGGGGGTATCGGCGGATACCTTAGCCGCACGCGGGGCCGTGGATGCCGAAACCGCAAAGCAAATGGCTGACGGTGCGCGTGTACGGTTCAAATCCTCCCTGGGTATCGCAACCACCGGGGTTGCCGGTCCTGAGCCGTCAGAAGGAAAAGCCGTCGGAATCGTTTTCATCGCCTTATCAACGCCTGAGCAGAACACCGCCAGATTATTGCGGTTTGATGGCAATCGAGAGCAAATACGACGTTCCACAGTGGCAGCGAGCCTGCGCATCGTGGAAGAATGGTTAGCGGAGGGAAACTAACGGGCCGCAACGCCAACGTAGCTGCGAAACAAATTCGCAAAATTTCTCGATTAACGTGCTTTCTATCACAAAACCGGGTGTTTTGGACAATATTTCCAAGAAATTGATCCATCCGGGAACAAATTCGACAACATCGGCGTTGTCTAATGATGGAAGGTCTTTGAGTCCCACGCATTGACAGCAGGGATTCAGTATTTATACAGGAGATGGTGGTTAATTATGATGAGAGAACCCGTTGTTGTAAATGGCGTGACTCGCTGGTTGAAGGCTGGCGAAACCATGAGCCAGCAAAACGAAGCCAAGGAGCCCACCATGCCCGTGCTGCGTGAAGAAATTGGATACGTCCTCCGCGACGTCCGCCAGCGCCAGGGTCGTACCCTCCGCGAAGTCTCACATGATGCACGCGTTTCACTGGGCTACCTCTCCGAAGTTGAACGTGGCCAAAAGGAAGCTTCCTCTGAACTCCTCAGTGCCATTACCGCCGCACTGGATATCCCGCTGTCGGTCATGCTTCGAGAAGTTTCCGATCGCATTGCTGTCGAAGAAGCGGTTCAGATTCCAGATACCATTCCGGCTGAACTTGCCCACCGTTACGCCAAGCAACAACAGCAGGGCCACGGTTACAACCGTGGCGATCACTTAGCAAAACGCTAATCAACCTGCTCTACGTTCATAAGCTTTGAACTAGGCCGTAAGCCTCGTAGTATTATTGGAGGCTTACGGCCTTCATTAATTTGCTGCTTTCGCATCGAGGTTCATTGCATGAGACAATCCCATTTCTGGACCCTCCTAGAAGATGAGTTCGGTTCAGCAAATGCCGGTGTCATCGCCTCGTCATTGGAGCTGCCGGGTTTAAAAGCCACGGCGCAGGATGCGTTAGCAGCGGGAATCGATCCGCGGGTCGTCTGGAAAGCTGTATGCGACCTGCATGATATCCCGACAGAACGGCGGTTAGGGAAAGACACAGCCCCCCGCGATACTGACACCTTTTGATAGCTGCGCTCCAGCAGTTCGACACACATCGGGGTGCACTCGAATACCTTTCTTGAAGGTTGTAAAATTTATCCACAGGCTGCCCTAGGGTGCTCGTGGTTTCACATAGTTCTCCACATGATGGTCCTCGTGGCTTATCGTGTCCGTGGGACATCATAAACTCTGGAGCATGGCGGCAGGCCGGTAAGGCTTGTCATTAACAATTCAAGGAGTAGACGAATGTCTTCAAATTCAAACCGCGACAAAGCCCTCGAGGCAGCTCTTTCGCAGATTGACAAGAGTTATGGCAAAGGCTCCATCATGCGATTAGGAGATGAAGTTCGGGCCCCGATCGAGACCATCCCAACCGGATCTGTCGCTCTAGATGTTGCGCTGGGTATCGGTGGGCTGCCGCGTGGCCGCGTCGTAGAGATCTACGGGCCCGAATCCTCGGGTAAAACCACCCTGGCACTTCACGCAGTTGCAGAAGCGCAACGTAAAGGCGGCATTGCGGCTTTTATCGACGCGGAGCACGCCCTCGATCCGGAATACGCTAAAAAACTTGGCGTGGACACCGACGCCCTCCTGGTCTCGCAGCCAGATACTGGTGAACAAGCCTTAGAAATTATGGATATGCTGATCGGCTCGGGAGCACTCGACATCGTTGTAGTTGACTCGGTTGCGGCACTAGTCCCGCGGGCTGAAATTGAAGGAGAAATGGGAGATAGCCACGTTGGCCTCCAAGCTCGTCTCATGTCCCAGGCGCTTCGTAAAATTACCGGCCGCATGGCACAGTCCAAAACCACCGCAATCTTTATCAACCAACTCCGTGAAAAGATTGGTGTCTTCTTCGGCTCACCTGAAACGACCACAGGTGGTAAAGCACTGAAATTCTACGCTTCAGTACGTATTGATGTTCGCCGTATCGAAACTCTAAAAGAGGCCGGAAATCCCGTGGGTAACCGAACTCGAGCCAAAATTGTGAAGAATAAAATGGCACCACCGTTTAAACAAGCGGAGTTCGATATCCTCTATGGCGAGGGGATTTCTCGTGAAGGTGGTCTGCTCGACATGGGTGTGGAACACAACATCGTGCGCAAATCCGGTGCCTGGTACACCTACGACGGAGACCAACTCGGCCAGGGTAAAGAGAACTCGCGACGCTTCCTGAAGGACAATCCAGACCTAGCCTCAGAAATTGAAGAACGTATTAAGACGTCCCTCGGTATCGGTGTCAAGGCTGAAGAAGCAGATGAAGAAGTCGCGCTGAAAGCTGTGGAGGACGCCTAAGCTGTATGACTCGTAAGGACGACATCGAAACGGACCAGCACCAACAGGCACGCAACATTGTGTTACGACAGCTATCAGCCGCTCCTAAAACGCGCCACCAACTTGCTGAGAAGCTGCGAGACCGTGATATTGCTGAAAACGTTGTCGAGGAAGTGTTGGACCGTTTCGAGGAAGTCGAACTCATCGACGACGCAGCATTTGCTGAAAGCTGGGTGCGTTCACGACACCGTTCCAAAGGCCTGGCTCGCAGAGTGCTTAGCATGGAATTGCGTAAACGTGGGATAACCGACGAACAGGTCGAAACTGCCCTCGAGCAGGTCTCTGACGACGACGAAAGGGCTGCCGCCCATGCTCTCGTCGTCCGAAAACTATCACGGACGACCGTGCCGACATCAACAGATCCTGAAGCACGCAAACAACGCGATAGAATAGTGCGACGCCTGGTCGGAATGCTCACTAGAAAAGGGTATTCGCCAGGCATGGCATTCGAGGTAGTAACTACTGCCATAAATGCTGATGACCTTGACTCCCTAGACGAATGAAAAAGAGCATCGTGACTGAATCCGTAACCGAAATTGCAACACCACGCTCATATGAAATACGCACGTTCGGGTGCCAGATGAACGTGCACGATTCAGAACGCATTTCCGGCTTACTAGAAACCAACGGATACGTCCCTGCGTCAGACGACACGACACCCGACCTCGTCGTTTTCAATACCTGTGCGGTTCGTGAAAACGCCGCGAATCGGCTCTACGGCCACTTGGGGAACCTTAAGGTCACCAAGGACGAACACCCTGGCATGCAAATCGCCGTTGGGGGGTGCCTTGCCCAAAAGGATCAAGATACCATCGTCAAGCGTGCACCATGGGTTGATGTGGTATTCGGAACCCATAACATTGGGTCGCTGCCAGTATTGCTGAACCGCTCGCGCCACAATAACGAGGCGCAGGTTGAGCTTCTAGAAGCCTTGGAGACCTTCCCGTCAACGCTCCCAACAAAGCGTGACTCGAGTTACTCCGGTTGGGTTTCGATCTCAGTGGGTTGCAATAATACCTGCACATTCTGCATCGTTCCTTCGCTCCGCGGGAAAGAGAAAGATCGCCGCCCGGGTGATATTCTGGCCGAAGTTCAAGCACTGGTCGACGATGGGGCAGTCGAAGTCACCCTGCTAGGACAGAATGTGAATACTTACGGAGTCGAGTTCCGGGATCGTCAGGCATTTTCCAAACTGTTGCGGGCAACAGGTGACATCGAAGGCCTCGAACGGGTCCGATTTACCAGTCCGCACCCTGCCTCATTCACCGATGATGTCATCGACGCGATGGCAGAGACCCCTAACGTCATGCCTCAATTGCACATGCCATTGCAGTCAGGTTCCGACACGATTCTGAAAGCCATGCGTAGGTCGTATCGTTCTAAACGCTTCCTCGGAATTCTAGATAAGGTTCGCGAACGCATACCTCACGCTGCGGTGACAACCGATATCATTGTCGGCTTCCCCGGGGAAACAGAAGCTGATTTTCAACAAACACTCGAGGTTGTTGAAGCATCACGCTTCTCAATGGCTTACACGTTCCAATACTCTCCACGGGAAGGCACTCCCGCGGCCGAAATGGAAGATCAGATCCCGAAAGAGATCGTCCAAGAACGTTTTGAGCGTCTTGTGGCTCTCCAAGATCGCATCGCCGCAGAAGAATCAGCCAAACTTGTAGGCACACATCAAGAAGTCCTCGTTACCAACGGTACTAGTAGTCGAGGCGAGCAAACCGGACGGTTGACTGGCCGAGCCCCAGACAACCGACTGGTTCACTTTAGCGTCCCGGAAACCGCACAGTCCCCACGGCCAGGAGACTTTGTGACGGTGCCAATTACCGAATCGCATACTTATCACCTCATTGCTGATCCGAGCGATGCAGCCCAGTATCAACTCCGTCGTTCAAGCGCAGGCGACGCCTGGGATCGAGCCCAAGCGGATTCTTGCGGTACCGGAACCGCTGCACCGGCAGGTAATGTGAATATCGGCCTACCAAGTCTGCGTCTTGGCGCTCGCTAAGAGACCCGTTGTAGCGTTGGTTGGTGCGACCGCTACAGGCAAAACTGCCTTGGCGATAGCACTCGCCAAGACAGTCGGCGGCGAAATCATCAACGCCGACGCTATGCAGTTTTATCGCGGGATGGACATAGGCACGGCTAAAGCCACCCTCGAAGAACGTCAGGGTATAGAGCACCACCTCCTGGATATCTACGATCTACAGGTCGAAGCTAGTGTGGCTACCTTCCAAGCACTCGCCAGGAAAACGATCGCCGAAGTTAGGGTCCGGGACCATGTGCCCATCCTGACAGGCGGCTCGGGGCTCTACGTCCGCGCGGCTCTCGACACGCTCGAATTTCCTCCTACTGATCCAGATGTGAGGCAGCAACTCACATCACGAGTGGAAATCGAGGGGATAGGACCGCTCGTTGCGGAGCTGCAGCGCGTGGACCCCGAGTCTGCTCAGCGACTTCACGATGACCGGCGTATTATTCGAGCTCTGGAAGTTCATCGGCTCACCGGACGGACGTTTAGTTCCTACATGCCAAAGCGGCACTACCACCCTGAGGTCGCTCCGGTCGTTCAAATCGGTCTGAAAGTTGAGCGCGCACAACTGCACGAACGTATTGCCCACCGCGTCTACGACATGATGGACGCCGGATGGCTCCACGAAGTGCACCACCTCGGTACGCTCGGTCTAGCAGAAGCGCCAACCGCCGCCAGAGCCATTGGGTATCGGCAGATGTTGGACCACGTGTCAGGAGCTATCAGTAAACAGCAAGCCATCGAATCGACGATTGTAGCTACCCGCCGCTTTGCGCGTCGCCAAGAGACGTGGTTCAAAGCCGATCCTCGCGTTCACTGGATCGATCCACAAGATGATGATGCTGTGGCACAAATTTTGAACATCGTGAAATCCAGCTAGGCTGACGATATGAACGCTCTAGTGCCCACACCACAGGTTAATCCGCGAGTGCGTGAGAGTCTTGTAAACTCACGGTTCCTCAAGATCGGCGGGCCGGCAGGTGACTGGATCGTCTTTCACGAACCAACCCCTGTGGTTGAACTAACACCGGAGCACGTCCAGTGGTTATGCGATCGATCGCTAGGCATCGGAGCCAGCGGCGTTGTTGTGACTACGCCGCTCCCAGAAACAACTCATCAGTCGGCCTTTCATCTAACCGCCTGGTTGGCCGACGGAAAACCAGCTGAAAACCTGACCGAAGCCGCACGGGTGGCAACTTATGCCCTCGCCGCGTTGGACAAGATCCAGTACGCCGAAACCACCCATCATGTATTCAATTCCTCATTCGGGCTCACCACTACTGTGTATACCCCCTCCTATGTCGGGGTTGACATCGGTCAATGGTCCTACACGGCGCCTGAAACCGCGAGCGTGGCAGGGTCCGACAGCTTGGTTATGGCCGCAGGCCTAACAGATCCACGGCCGGGCTTGAGCATTCGGACAACGACCCCTCATCTCACCATTGCCGTGGAATCCCTCGAAGAGCTGGAGGGCATTGACCTGTCACAGCGGCCCTCGATCGAACCGCCAGTGAGCGAACCGACAAGCATAAACTTTGTGGTGCCTCAAGAACCACTGGTAGTGGAGGGGATGGGGCAGTTGGCTATGCGGCATTATGCCGCTGAATATGCAACCGAAGATCTTGCCTCCGCAGCGGCGGCTGCCACGGTTGCGTTTCAGGTGTGGGCAGGACTACCACACCTGAGTATCTGGAACGTGTCGACGCCTCACGGAAACATCGTTGTGCAACTTCATGACGACCAGCGAGTCTCCACATTTCTTACACTATTTACCGTGTTCTTTGGCCGGTTATAGGGCTCGCTCGACGTGCAACACTCGAAAGCCTTTATCGGTGGCAGCTCGCCGGACATGAAACTTGCCAGGCTCGACTGATTGCAACATCTCGTTAATCCACGGCATGAGGGAGTCGGCACCGAGCTTTTTAGCCACGACCAGCCATGCCTGACCGCCAGGTTTCAGAGCCGGTAACCACCGCGTTAAAATCTCATGCAAAGCGGCTTTGCCGATACGAATCGGCGGATTAGACCAGATCACATCGAAGGTCTCATCGAGCAATACATCCTCTGGATGTTTGACCGAAATATTGTCTATGCCCAATCGCGAGGCATTCGCCGCCGTTAACTTTGCCGCACGATCATTGACTTCGACAGCCGTAATACGAGCTTGAGGTGCTTGCAATCCCATCGTTAAGGCAAGCGGGCCCCAGCCGGAACCAATATCTAAAAACTCCCCGGCATCTGGCAGTTCAGGAACCGTCTCAAGCAGCACCCGAGTCCCTCGATCTAGCCCGTCGGGAGAAAAGATACTTCCGGAAGTTTCGACTTCGACTTTTCGTCCAGCGAGTTCAACCTCGATAATGCGACGCCGATCCTCACCGGAAGGAGTGGAAGAAAAATAATGCTCTGTCATCGTCTGTAGTGTAGTACGTTCCACTCATTGAGTGCTTCGCAGGACGTCGTGAGGGGCGCCTAGTCAGTGCATTGAAGGGAATACAACCCCTCGTCCCAGTGTTGTTAGAAGTAGATGCAGTTTATGAGAAATCCATTACTTTGTGCTCCCGAGAATTCCACTATCCCGGGATTTCTATCAGCAAATGTGAGATACTACAACGTAAGGAATAACACTTCTGAACAAGGAGAAAATGGTCCCGCAACACGAACCCTCTAATCCTCAGATTGATGAGCAGGTCAAAGCGCTGATCGATCGCATTTTGTCCGCCGATGGTGCGAAAGCAACCCACACAAGCGCGGTACAAGACTACCATCCTACGGGCGCACAAGCACTGGATGAGGGAGGGTCAAACCACACCGAATTTGATGGTGACCAGTTCGAATTAGAACAACGTCATGCACTTCGTCGCGTGCAGGGTTTGTCAACTGAGCTTGACGACATCACTGAAGTCGAATACCGCAAGCTGCGCCTTGAAAAAGTGGTGCTAGCAGGGTTGTGGACCGACGGTTCGGGCACTGAAGCCGAACACTCTCTTCAAGAGCTCGCTGCTCTAGCCCATACTGCGGGTTCTACCGTATTGGATGGCATCATTCAGCGCCGTCACGCACCTGATCCGGCAACGTTCGTGGGACGCGGGAAAGCCCGTCAGCTCGCGGAAATTGTTCGAGAACAGGGGGCTGATACGGTGATCGTTGATACCGAACTTGCACCCTCTCAACGTCGCGGTCTGGAAGACGTCGTTGGTGTTAAAGTTATTGACCGTACAGCGTTGATTTTGGATATCTTCGCGCAGCACGCCCAGTCTAAAGAGGGTAAAGCACAAGTTGAGTTAGCCCAGTTGGAATACCTGTTACCACGCTTGCGTGGCTGGGGTGAATCGATGTCTCGGCAGGCCGGTGGTCAGGCCGCAGGAGGCGCCGGGATCGGGTCTCGCGGTCCAGGTGAAACCAAGATCGAGCTGGACCGACGTCGCATTCGTGACCGGATGGCCAAGCTGCGCCGCGACATCAAGCACATGGCAAGCGCTCGTCGAACCAAACGGGCTCGGCGTCGTCGTAACCAGATTCCATCGGTCGCTATCGCAGGGTATACCAACGCTGGTAAGTCATCGATTCTTAACAGACTCACCAAAGCTGGTGTGCTTGTTGAAAACGCCTTGTTTGCGACCCTCGATCCCACAGTGCGAGCTGCTGAGACCGCTGACGGTGTAGCCTACACACTGTCGGATACCGTGGGGTTTGTGCGTCAGTTACCAACGCAGCTGGTCGAGGCCTTCCGCTCAACTCTGGAAGAAGTTGATGAAGCCGATATGATCCTGCATGTCGTCGATGCTTCACACCCAGACCCAGAAGCCCAGATCCAAGCAGTGCACACGGTCTTTTCCGATACGGACATTGCTGACATTCAAGAAGTTATGGTCTTCAACAAGGCAGACGCCGCAGATCCGATGGTTCTTGCACGGCTACGCCGAAGGTACCCAAACGCTGTCATCGTTTCTGCAGCCACCGGAGAAGGATTCTCAGACCTTGAGACGGCTATCGCTCAGGGTTTGCCACGGCCAAGTGTTCATCTTGATTTGTTGGTGCCATATACCGATGGTGACATCGTGCACCGACTACACTCGGATGACACCGAAATTCTGACTGAAACCTATGAGCCAGAAGGCACCGCAATGACCGTGCTGGTGTATCCAGAGGATAAGGACCATTACTTAAGTTATGTCCGGTAATCAGCCGGTAACCACAACAACAGCCAGCCAAACGCAAGTGAGCGAATGGCTGGCTGCTGCCGTTGCCGCACTCGGTGGCCACACTCGTACCGGCCAACAGCTGATGACCACAGAAGTCGCCCAAGCACTCGAAGCAGGTACGCACCTTGTCGTCCAAGCCGGTACGGGGACTGGGAAATCGCTGGCCTATCTTATCCCGGCGATAGATTACGCTTTGACCAGTGAATCCCCGGTGGTCATCGCCACCGCTACATTGGCACTTCAAAGCCAGATCATCAATCGAGACATTCCCAGGTTGTTGGAGGCACTCGAGCCTGAATTGCCTCGTAGCGTCGATGTCGCCTTGTTGAAGGGGCGCGCCAACTATGTATGCAAACACAAGCTTCACGGCGCAGCCACTGATTTTGGCGATGACAGCCTGCTAGCTACCACCGACGTCGTGGGGCAACCACTGTCCCAACTCGGTGAAGAAGTCACGCGTTTGCGCTCCTGGGCAGAAGATACCGCCTCCGGTGATCGCGACGACCTCAAACCCGGGGTAACCGATGAAGCATGGCGCCAGGTTTCGGTTTCAGCACGCGAATGTATCGGGGCTAGCAAATGTCCCTTTGCTGAGGAATGCTTTTCTGAACTCGCCCGCCAAACCGCCGCAGACTCTGACATCATCGTTACTAACCACGCTATGTTGGCCATCGCCGCCTTCGAAGAGCTCAACATCATGCCTGAGGCCGATGCGATCATCATTGATGAGGCTCACGAACTTTTAGATCGCGTTACCTCTGCCGTGACTCTGCACCTCTCCGGGCCGATGATCCGCAGTGCTGCAAAACAAGCCAGACAAGAAGCAGCTGTCGTAGCTACCGATCTCACCGATGCAGCTGCCTCACTAGAGGCAGCATTCGCTCAGGCACCTACCGGTTGGTTCTCCCAAGGCTTTGACGAACATCAGCTCACCGCCCTAGAAAGCGTTCGAGATGAGACTCGTCAGATGCTCAGTGATCTGAAAGGTACCGGTGGCACTGATTCAGAAGAGTCGAACCGCCAGCTTGTGAAAAACCGGCTGACCGAGATCTTAGAGATTGCCGAACAGCTCCTAGCGGCAGGAGCTCAGCCACAAGGTTCTATGGTGGTTTGGGCTACCAGACCATCCCATTTTGAACCCGGTAGGGGATGGATTGAGGCAGACCCTCACTCGGCGCCACTCTTGTATGCCGCACCGCTATCTATCGCCGGGAAATTCCGCGACAAGTTGCTCAACGAATCGACAACCATTTTGACCTCCGCCACTTTGACCATTGGCGGCAAATTCGATGCCATAACCGGCGACCTCGGCTTTACGCTCAATGGTGGCGCCAAGTACAAAACGCTCGATGTCGGCAGTCCTTTCGACTACCCCAAACAAGGGATCTTGTATGTCGCTGATGATCTTCCAAAACCTGGACCCCAGCCTTCAGCGCAATCGCATCAACGCCTAGAAGACCTGCTAGCGGCTTCCAACGGGGGAGCGTTATGCCTGTTCTCATCGCGTAGTGCCGCTAAGGCTGCAGCCGAAGAGATGCGTTTGCGCTTCGGAGACAAACTCAACATTCTCGTCCAAGGTGAATCGACACTGTCCGGTCTGATCGATGAATTCACTCAAGATCCCTCTGCCTGTTTATTTGGCACCCTTACGTTATGGCAGGGCGTCGATGTCCCAGGTGACACGCTGCGGTTAGTCACCATTGACCGCATACCTTTTCCACGCCCCGACGACCCACTAGCCTCAGCGCGGGCTCGCTACATACAACAACGCGGGGGCAACGGCTTCATGGGTGTTTCGGCCAGTCACGCTGCCGTGAGATTGGCTCAGGGAGCCGGACGTCTGATTCGATCAACAGCCGATCGCGGTGTAGTGGCAGTATTAGATTCACGGCTTGCGACTGCTGGATACGGTGGTTTTCTTCGCGCATCCATGCCCGACTTCTGGGCCACGCGATCATTAGAACAAGTCCTTCAGAGTCTCAAAGGTCTGGCAGCTGGTCTCTAAAGACTCGCTCATTGCCATCACAAGTGGGCTTGTTGGTAGTCCCTGTGGTCTTTGCCCACAGGGCTGGGTGGCAAAGTCAGACGAAACGCTTATCGCGTCCTACCCGGTTGTTTGAATGAGTCAAGATAACGAATGACTCAACCGCACAAGGTAGGTTTCGATGCATCACCCCTCGATTCTTAATAGACCAACGACGAACCTTCGTCTGACACGCAGAGGACGCTTCGTGGTTCGGATTCTCCTCATCTGTGGTCTGCTGGGTGTACTTGCAGTGCTTCTCGCTGCGCTCGCGTTTCAACAACCGCTCTCTCCGGCTGTCGCTGCGGATGAACAGACCGCAGGGGTATACCAGCAAGTGGTGGTCCAGCCTGGTGATACTCTGTGGGAAATATCAAGCCGGTTGGCTAGGGATGACAACCAAGCCGCAGTTTTGAAACAAATTATGGCCTATAACGCCCTTGAAACTTCGAAGTTGGAAGTGGGTCAAACCCTGTACATCCCGCTTTATGAGAACTGATCCGAATCGTCTTGACGTCACTCGCATGCACGGGGCGCGCGCCCCGGCTATGCTATTGCCGTGACTAATCAGCAAGAACACGCCAAGACCACTGCACTGGAAGCTCTACCTCTTCGAGATAACCTGCGCGGGCAGTCGCCGTATGGTGCACCACAGCTTGAGGTAACGCATCTGCTCAATACCAATGAGAACACGCACCCCGTACCCCAGGTAGTCGTCGACGCGATTGGTGCTGCAGTCCAGCAGGCGGCGTCTTCGCTGAATCGTTACCCAGATCGCGAATTCACTGAACTTCGCCGACGATTGGCCGCATATCTTGGACACGGGCTGACCGAAAACAATATATGGGCCGCTAACGGTTCCAACGAAGTGTTGCAGCAAGTGCTCCAAGCCTTCGGCGGGCCCGGTAGGAAGATTCTGAGTTTCCCGCCGACGTATTCGATGTATCCGTTATTGGCATCGGGTACCAACACGGAATACATTGCAGGGGTTCGGGCAGAAGACTTTACATTGAGTCCGCAGTCTGCAGCCCAACAGGTTCAGGAAACTCAACCCGATATCGTCTTCTTATGTTCACCGAACAATCCCACCGGAACTGCGTTGGGACTCGATGTGGTGGAAGCGGTCTACGAGGCTGGCCAAGAGCTCAACGCCATTGTTGTCGTTGACGAAGCTTATGAAGAATTCTCATTGGATACGACAAAGTCAGCATTGACCCTCCTCGAGGGACGCGAGCGGCTTATCATCTCGCGCACCATGTCCAAGGCTTTTGCATTAGCTGGCGCGCGGGTGGGATACCTGGCGACATCGCCACAGGTGACGGATGCCCTGCGACTCGTAAGACTGCCGTATCACCTCTCGGCCATTACCCAAGCAGCAGCGAATGCCGCCCTGCAACACGTTGACGTTCTACTCGCTACGGTCGATGAAATTAAAACTCAGCGTGACCGTATCGTCGATGAGTTACAGCACATGGGCCTCAAACCCGCAGTATCGGATTCAAACTTTGTCTTTTTCGGCTGGCTCGAAGATGCGCATGCCGTGTGGCAAGGGTTGCTAGAACGGGGCGTGCTGATTCGGGACGTGGGCATCCCGCACCACTTACGCGTCACCGCAGGCACCGAAGAGGAAACGACTGCTTTTCTCGTTGCGCTGCGCGAAGTAATGGGCACCTAGAATAGTTGCATAGACCCCTGGGCGACTACACTTAAAAGTCGCACCGAATCAATCGCCGAATAAGGAGTTTCCTGACCTCAATGGCAGCTGAACTGATCTCTGGGCGTAAAGCCTCGATGAAACGTACCACGTCAGAATCCGACGTTTATGTTGAACTCAACCTTGATGGCACAGGGACATCTGATATTTCTACCGGAGTACCCTTTTATGATCATATGCTCGATGCGCTCAGCCGCCACTCGCTCATGGATCTGACCGTACAAGCTACAGGCGACACCCACATTGATGTCCACCATACGGTTGAAGACGTTGCGATTACCCTCGGAGAAGTCTTCAAAGTAGCGCTAGGAGATAAACGCGGCATTCGTCGCTACGGCGAAGCTACAATTCCGATGGATGAAGCTCTAGCACGTGCCACCGTTGATCTGTCCGGACGGCCATATTTTATCCACGAGGGTGAATCAGAAGCACAGGTGTATCACCTCATCGGGGGACACTTCACCGGAGCCATGACCCGGCACGTCTTCGAATCCTTCACCTTCCACGCCGCCATCAACGTCCACGTCGATCTACTACGGGGCAGAGATCCGCACCATATTGTTGAAGTGCAATTTAAAGCTCTAGCCCGTGCACTGCGTCAGGCGATCGAAGACGATCCGCGAGTTGAGGGCATCCCATCAACAAAGGGTGCCTTATAGTGCCACAAGCAAAACCAACCATTGCTGTCGCAGACTACGGCATCGGGAACCTCGGGTCGCTAGTCAATGCGCTCGAACATCTAGACGCCAACGTTGTGGTGACCTCCCAGGGTAAATTGTTGCTTGCAGCTGATGGGATGATTCTGCCCGGCAACGGAGCCTTCGGCGCTTCTAAAGCAGCTATGGAGCACCTGAGCATTCCTCGATGGGTAGGACAACGCGTCGCCGGCGGGCGCCCAGTACTGGGCATTTGTGTCGGGCATCAATATATGTTCGATGCCTCCACTGAATTCGGCCACCACGAGGGCATGGGAGAATGGCCAGGCACGGTCCAGAAATTACCCACCCAGGCTGTCCCACACATCGGTTGGAATCAAGTTCGCTCGGCACATGACAGTGTTCTGTTATCCGGATTGGCTAATGAGCGATTCTATTTCTCTCACACCTATGCGGTTCTTGCATGGGAATTTGATCAGAGCATCGAGTCCATGGTGCCCCCACAAGTTTCATGGGGCCACCACGGTGGAGACTTCATCGCCGCCGTTGAAAATGGACCGCTTGCAGGCGTGCAATTTCATCCTGAATTGTCCGGCCGGGCAGGCCTGAGCGTTTTACAGAACTGGATGGCTACGCTCTAATGCCATGGTGGTCAACAATACTCTTAGCACTGGGTGGCATCCTCCTCGGAGGCGCCTGGTCGCTACATCGTCAAAAAGCACCGGTATGGACCCGGATTGCTTTTATCGTCCTGGCGGCATTGGCCGTCCTTGCAGCTTTCCTCACCCTCCCGTGGGCCAACTAACTCTGGAGTATCTATGAACACCCCGCTACAACTACTACCTGCCGTTGACGTCCAAGATGGCCAAGCAGTCCGGCTCGTCCAGGGTGAATATGGCACCGCGACCAACTATGGTGATCCTTTTGATGCGGCACTTGGTTGGCAGCAAGCCGGAGCAGAATGGCTGCACCTGGTTGACCTTGATGCCGCATTCGGACACGGGAATAACCGAGAAATCATCCGCCGGATTACCGGCGAATTGGGAATCAAAATCGAACTCTCGGGCGGTCTCCGGGACGACGCCTCACTCGAAGAAGCCCTAGAAATGGGGGCGACCAGGGTCAACCTAGGCACCGCAGCACACGAAAACCCGGAATGGACCGCTAAGGTCATTGAGCAGTTCGGCGAAAAAATCGCCGTCGGTTTGGATGTGCGCGGGGAGAAGCTCGCCACTCGCGGATGGGTTGAAGAAGGCGGCAACATCTGGGACGTCCTAGAACACCTCGAGGCAGCAGGATGTGCACGGTACGTCGTCACCGACATTACCAAAGACGGCACCTTGACCGGACCAAACACTGACTTGTTGGTTCAAATCGCTCAGAAAACCGGAAAACCCGTCATCGCTTCCGGTGGTATTTCCGTTCTGGATGATATTGCAAAATTGACCGACATGGTCGATCAAGGTATCGAAGGCGCGATCATCGGCAAGGCACTCTACGCCGGTCAATTCACGCTGCAGCAGGCTTTACAAGTGGCCTCCGGTACGCCAGTGAAAGACGTTTAAGCTTCTTATGGCAAAAAAACCACAACTTCCAGGCCATATCCAAGCGGCTATTGATCGAAACCTGGCACGTCAGAACCGGGATGCATTTGGCCGCCCTGCAGACTCAGCCGGCACCGCTTGGACAGAGCGTGATCTTACTGGGTCTGGCATCAATGGCTCTGCGAACCCTCTCCATGCTTTCGATACCGACGACGGCCTGGAAGATGAGGCTTGGACTAAGGTCAGCCAGGACCTGATTGACGGCAACGCTGACGAAAAGGATGTTTTTCGTGTTTTAGAAACCATCCGGGTCTTCGCTGCGGTTGTCCCTACAGTTGCCAAAACCACGATTGAAACTCGAGTCGATCAACGCGGCAACAAATTCTCCGTTGAATCGGATAAAGAAGCTGATGTAGCTTTAGTGTCGTTGAAAGCCGCCGACGGTCGAGGGGCGCTGCCCGTATTTACATCGATTCCAAAACTCACCGCGTGGCACAAAGATGCCCGCCCAGTCGCGGTCTGGATGCCTCGGGCCTGTCTTAGTGCAGTTGATGAAGGCAACGAGCTGGTCGTGATCGATCCCGGTGCGTACTTGACCTACGTTGTGCGCCGTCCAGAAGTTTATGCGCTCGCCCAACAGAAACCTTGGACGCCATCCTATGAAGATGTTGAAATCGCTCGGGCGCTGGCTGAACTGACGGATCTGGTACCGGGGCTGGGCCAACTGGCAATGACCCCGGGACGTGGAGTAGGCACCCAAACCGAAGATGGCCGGGTCATTGCCGGTGGGGGAGCAGGACCCGAACTCGCCCTAGTGGCAACCCCGCAGGATCCCTCGGATGCCGTGGGCAATAAATTGATGCTCACAACCCTGCAGTCATTGATAACCGATGTTACGGTCCTAACGGAACGAGCCGACACGGTGGAAATCGTCCTGGGTGGTCCGCACTAGAGTTTAGTCCTCAGGGATCTCATTGAGGTTGTCAGACACCTGAGAAAAAGTCCGATGGATAACGGCCAGTTGGTCTTCAGACACCACATCGGTAAAGAGCTCTTTGACACCTTTAGCATGAATAACTGAAGCCTTGCGGAACATCGTGCGACCCTCTGGAGTCAGCTCAGCCTGCCATGCGCGTCCATCTTCTGGACACTTGACTCGCTTCACGAGCCCACGATCTGATAACACTTTGACCTGGTAGGTCAAGCGGGACGGGGAAAAGACAATGGCATCGGCCAGTTGTCCCATACGCATCTGTCCTTCGGGGGCCTCTGATAACAGTAGCAACATGTTGTACTCACTTAACGTGAGGCCAACTTGCTGCTTGAGTCGTTTCTCGAGCCGATCGAGCAACCGTGCCGTGGTCTCGAAATAGATCCGAAACGCAGGCCCTAAGGGTTGCTGTAACTCGTCATTTGTTAGGGCCGTTAAGGAGCTGGTCAAAAGGAATCACCTCTAAATCTCTAGGCTGTGCGGGAGCGCGACGTGGACGCGGGTCAAGCCGTGCCACCACTTCAGCAAAATCTTTACCGGCATGAGTGATACGCCGACTTAGATAAGCGGCATTGGATTCAGGATCGCGTAGACCCCCGACATCTTCGGCTGCTCCCCAGTCTTCTGTCGCCGCGTAGACGCCAGTTGGCATGACGCGCATGCGGAGATAGGAGAACAGCGGCCGCATTGCGTTGTCGATCACCAAGGAATGCCGCGGACTTCCACCAGTCGATCCTAACTGGACCGGCACTCCGGTCAGCGCATCGTTATCGACTAGATCCCAAAATGACTTGAAAAGACCAGAATAGGACGCCTTAAACACTGGTGACACAGCGATAATCCCATCGGCTTGTTCGACCTCATTGATCATCTGGGATAATTGTTCAGATCGACTGAACGTCACCATAGCGTCTGCAATATCTGTTGCAACGGTGCGCAATTCGAAGTGATGCAGTTCTGGGCGGTAACCTCCTGCTGACAAGGCGTCAGCAGTTGCCTGACCCAGCTGTTTCGCTAGTAATGACGTCGAGCTGGGATCACTGAGCCCGGCCGCAACGATCGCAATATGCCGGGTATCTGGCGTAAATGGATCGGTTGATTCGAATGCTGGTTCCATGGTTATTTCACACTTCCCGGCAAAATATCATACTCGGTTCACCGTTTCATTCTTTCGAAGCACCTTCTTGTGCTTTTTGACGATCGATGTATGCTTGCGACCCTTCCGCACCGCCTGCGACCGGAGCTTTCCCAGCTGCTTGACGCGCCTTGAGAAATTCATGGGTCGGTGCCTCTGGAACATCTTCAAGACGGCCTTTTGCAAATTCCTCACGAAGAGCCGGGAGTACCTTTTCCCCAAAGAGGTCAATCTGTTCTAGGACGGTCTTGGTGGGAAGACCGGCATGGTCGATCAGGAACATCTGCCGTTGATAGTCTCCTACCCACTCGCGGAATTCCAAAGTTCTCTCAATGACTTGTTCAGGAGAGCCCACGGTAAGCGGCGTCATCTTGGTGAAATCTTCCATCGATGGGCCGTGACCGTAGACCGGAGCATTGTCGAAATAGGGGCGGAATTCTTTCCAGGCATCCTGGGAGTTTTCCCGCATGAATGCCTGCCCGCCGAGTGCGACATATGCCTGGTGGGCCTGACCATGACCGTAGTACTCATAGCGTTGACGGTAGAGGCGGACCATCTGGATGACGTGCTCTTTGTTCCAGAAGATATTGTTGTGGAAAAAGCCGTCTCCGTAATATGCCGCTTGTTCAGCAATCTCAGGGGACCGGATGGAACCGTGCCATACAAAGGGCGGGACGTCATCCAGTGGACGGGGGGTTGCCGTGAACTGTTGCAGGGGGGTGCGGAAGCGGCCTTCCCAGTCCACTTCTGTCTCGCGCCAGAGACGGTACAACAGGTTGTAATTTTCTACCGCCAGTGGGATGCCTTGACGAATGTCTTTGCCAAACCAGGGGTAGACCGGGCCGGTGTTCCCTCGGCCCATGGCCAGGTCGACCCGGCCTTCCGCCAGATGCTGCAAGTAGGCATAGTCTTCAGCTAGACGTACTGGATCCATCGTCGTGATGAGAGTTGTCGCCGTGGAGAGGGTCAGCTTCTGTGTTGCAGCAGCCAGATAGGCGAGCAAAACCGGTGGGTTCCCCGGGGCCACAAACGGTGGGTTGTGGTGCTGCCCGGTGGCAAACACCTCGAAGCCGGCTTGTTCAGCGTGCTTTGCAATCTTGATCGTATCTTTAACGCGCTGGTTTTCTGACGGTGCTTTACCGGTATGAGGATCCGGGGTAATGTCCCCAATGGTGAATACGCCAAATTGCATAGTATCGCCTCTCGTACGCTGTCTTTCAAAGCTGAAGTAGTACGAGTCTAATGGCTCAACGAAAGTATTTCAAATCTGAAATACTTTAACCAATTCCGTCAGCTGAACTCTGGACACCTTGAGCTGCATGGGATGTCGGCTGAGGTGTGCGCAATACTAGCGGCTAAGCTGGCACGTATGCAACAGACCTTTTCTAAACCCGTCGTCGTGGGGGCTGCCATCCTGGACGATGCGACACATCCTACCCAGATGCTTGCCGCGCGACGTAAGGCACCGAAATCTCTGGCGGGATACTGGGAATTTCCCGGAGGCAAAGTCGAACCCCACGAAACCTCGACGGGTGCACTGGTGCGCGAGATACGGGAGGAACTCGGTGTGGAGATTGAGGTGCTGAAACCGATTATAGCGCCCAGTGAGGCCGGCTGGCAGCTTGATAATGGCATGCGGATGCATGTCTTTACGGCGATCGTCCAAAGCGGCGAACCCCAGCCATTAATAGAGCATGATCGTTTGGAATGGGCCAAGCTGAACCCCACCGCCCTGCATCACCTTGAATGGATCCCAGCCGATCGCCCTATTATTGATGCAATCCTTGGACAACTGGCAAGTTCTCAAAATAGCATTTAAGTGCCATCGACCGGCGCGGCAGCCTTTTGTGTCGAGGGACGACCGTACCGGCGTTGGGCGCTTGGGAAACGAACTACGTGCTCAGCTTCGCTGCACGGCCAACCACCGTGCGTGCATGGGCGATAAGTGGCCCATCCACCATTGAGCCGCGAAACTGAAACACGCCACCGTGATGCTCAACTTCTGCTAAAAGTGCCCGCGCGTATTCGAGTTCTCCTTCCGAGGGACGATATGCATCGCGCACCACAGATACTTGAGCAGGGTGAATGCAAGCTTTCGCATCGAACCCACTAGCGGCTGCGTCCATTGACTCGGCAATAAACTGTTGGGTAGGGGAGAGGTCGGTGTGGATTGTATCGATGCTTGCCTTGCCTGCTGCGGAAGCGGCCATTAAGACCTGAGCTCGCGCAAAACGGGGAACATCCCGGTACGCACCATTTTCAAAACGCGACGATGACCCGCCAGTTGAGACCATCAGATCTTCTGAACCCCACATCAGGGCAACGACTGCGGGGTGTTGGGCGATTCGTGCAGCATACATGACCCCTGCGGCTGTTTCACACAGGGCAATGAGACCCACACCCGGTAGTTCATCGGCCACCCGCGTGATGCTTTCCAGACTCTGAGCCTTCGGCACCATAACATGCCGAATCTGACTGTCTGCTAGCAAAGCTATATCTTCAGCAAAATCTGGTTCATCTATGGGATTGATGCGCACCACAGTGCGCTCCAGCGCGGCCAGATCCATCTCAGTCAGGTGGTGGTGCAATGCCTCGCGTGCTGCAGGACGGTCGTGCGGCGCTACGGCGTCTTCTAAGTCAATAATGATCGCATCTGAACGTTCATACGCCTTGCTATAGCGTTCTGGCCGATCTGCTGGGACGAATAACAGTGCCGGACCAAGCTCAAAGGGGGTCACACGGTGGCCTTTCTATGATGTTGGTGGGATTCCCAAAGCAGCGTGGAGCGGATGCATTCAGCAACGATCTCGCCGTGCTGATTTCGTCCAATGTGGCGAAACTTAACGATGCCCTGCCCTGGCCGCGATGAGGACAACCGTTTATCCAGAATTTCGGTTTCGGTGTACAAGGTATCGCCGTGGTAGAGCGGTTTGGGGAAATTCACGGCTTCGAAGCCGAGGTTTGCCACGATCGTCCCCTGGGTCAGCTGTGCTACTGATGCACCTACGATTGTGGAGAGGGTGAACATTGAATTGACCAACGGTTGGCCGAATTCTTGTTTCGAAGACCAGTGTGCATCGAGGTGCAGCGACTGGGTGTTCATGGTCAGCGTCGTGAACACGACATTATCTGCTTCTGTTACGGTACGACCCGGGGCGTGCTGGTAGATTGCACCAATTTCGATCTCGTCGTAATACAGACCGCGTTGTTTGATGACTTTTGGATTGTCAGGCATTGTGCTCCTAGAGTCCCAGTGAACGGGCGATCAGCATGAGTTGAACTTCGGTGGTGCCTTCACCGATCTCCAGAATCTTGGAGTCCCGATAATGACGCGCCACCAGGCTTTCGTTCATAAAACCATATCCCCCAAAGATCTGAGTGGCATCACGAGCGTTATCCATCGCCGCTTCCGAAGCGATCATCTTGGCGATAGCGGCTTCGGTTTTGAATGGTTTGCCGGACAATAATTTCTGCGCTGCCGAATAATATGCAGTGCGCGCAGAATAAGCACGAGCTTGCATTCTGGCGATTTTGAACGAGATACCTTGATTTTCGCCAATCGTTCGGCCAAATGTTTTTCGTGTTTTAGCATACCGTACAGACTCATCGACACACCCTTGTGCTGCCCCTGTAGCAAGCGCTGCAATGGCCACCCGGCCTTCATCCAGAATGTCCATAAAGTTCGCAAACCCACGACCACGTTCACCCAGCAGATTCTCTTCGGGCACTTTGACATCATTGAGCGTCAGCGGGTGAGTATCGGAAGCATTCCAACCGACTTTGTCGTAGGCCGGCTCGGCGGTGAAACCAGGGGTATCTGTCGGCACAATGATTGTGGAGATCTCATCGTCACCCGTCTTGGCGGTAACCGTAACAATCGAGGTGATATCGGTTCCCGAGTTAGTGATGAATTCTTTATTGCCGTTGATGGTCCACGTCCCATTGTCGAGCGTGGCCCGTGTCTGGGTGCCACCGGCATCAGAACCCGCGGCGGGTTCAGTCAGCCCAAAACCAGCAAGATGTTTCGCTGCGGCCAAGTCGGGTAACCAGCGTTGTTTTTGTTCTTCGGTCCCGAATTTTACTAACGGCATCATGCCCAGCGAGACGCCAGCTTCAAGTGTGATTGCCACTGACTGGTCGACCTTGGCGAGCTCTTCTAGTGCTAGGCACAGGGTGAAGTAGTCTCCACCTTGGCCGCCGTGCTCTTCGGGGATGGGTAGACCAAAGAGTCCCATCTCACCCATTTGGGCCACGATTTCGTAGGGAAATGTTTTCTCTCGATCATGTTGGGCAGAGACCGGGGCAACAATTTGCTGAGCAAATTCGCGGACACCTTCAATGAGCGCGAGCTGCTCATCATCGAGATAGTGATCAAGTGACATCGTCAAAACCTTTCCTAGGGGTAAAACTTAGTGAGCTTCGGTGGAAGCCTGGCCGGTGACCGTCAAAATACTCTGACCGAGCGCGACCTGTTGGCCATCGCTGACGTGAATGGTCACGGTGCCATCGAGCGGTGCTTTGAGTTGGTGTTCCATTTTCATGGCCTCAATGGTCACCACGGGATCTCCGGCGGCGACCTTGCTGCCATCTGCTAGGTGAATGGCCGTTACGGTTCCGGGCAACGGTGCTTGAACAGAAGGATCGACACCGCGCTCCCCGGCTTCTAGAGAGGCCAAGGTGTCGAGAACCTGCGCTTGGTGATCTAAGACGACCACCATACCGGTGAAGGTGGTTGAGGCGAGCCACACCCGCGTGCCCTCTGGGGTGGCGGTCTCACGCACGATGGTGACGGTTTCAACACCGACGGCGTCCCGATAGACGTACTCGTTGAGGGTTTCGGTGGCCAGCAGTTGAGCCTGGGTATCGAGGGTCACGTCGAACTGGATCGGTTCGTCGGGTCCCGGATAGTCGACTCGGTAGGTGATGTCGGCGGTACCGGTGAGGCGGAACCCATCGTGTGCCCACGCAGGTGACGGGGACGTAATGTGCTGGTGAAGGAAGCGTGCCGCGATCTGAGCATGCCGTGGGGTCGGTGTATCAAACACCATCTCTGCAAGACGCGCTTCGACGAGGGTGGTGTCCATGGTTCCGGCGATAACATCGGGGTCGCGAATCAGGTGCTGAAGGTACTCCAGATTGGTGTTCACGCCCAGGATAGTCATATCATCAAGCGCCTGGTCTAAGCGTGCTAATGCTTGGGCCCGGTCGGTTCCGGTGGCGATCACCTTGGCGATCATCGGGTCAAATTCGGTGCCGATTACTGATCCGGTGCGTAAGCCAGAATCCACTCGGACACCAGTGCCCGTGGGTTCGGCAAGGTGTAAGACCCGGCCGGTCGAGGGCAAGAATCCAGCCTGGGGAGTTTCAGCGTATACCCGCGCTTCGACTGAGTGCCCCGTGAAGGTCACGTCATCTTGGCACAGTGATAGCGGCTCTCCGGCAGCGATGCGGATCTGCTCTTCGACTAAATCGATTCCGGTGATCTGTTCGGTGACGGGGTGTTCGACTTGGAGTCGAGTGTTCATCTCCATGAAATAGAATGTGTCGGGCTCCTCATCGGATACTAAAAATTCTACGGTTCCAGCCCCTACGTAATCGACCGATTTCGCAGTATCGACGGCGGCCTGACCAATCCGGACCCGAGTCTCGTCTTTGAGTAACACAGAGGGAGCTTCTTCGATGATTTTCTGATGCCGCCGCTGCAACGAACATTCTCGTTCCCCCAGATGGATCACGTTGCCATGCTGATCTGCGAGGATTTGCACTTCGATGTGCCGGGGCGAACGAATAAGTTGTTCGATCAATAACGTATCGTCACCAAAGGCGGTCTTCGCCACCCGTCGAGCGGTCGCTAACTGGTCGGCCAACTCGTTCTGAGATTCGACCACGTGCATACCTTTACCGCCACCACCGGCAGAAGGTTTGATCAACATCGGAAAGACCATGTTCTTAGTCGCTTCAATGAGCTGGTCATTGCTCAACCCGGGTTCTGAAATTCCGTCAACCATGGGTACACCAGCTTGCGCGACGTGATTCTTGGATCTGATCTTGTCACCCATGATTTCTATAGCGTGCTCATTGGGGCCGATGAAGACTACCCCGGCCTGACGACAGGCACGAGCTAGCTCTACATTTTCGGAAATGAAACCATAACCGGGGTGGATGGCTTCGGCTCCGGTATCGAGAGCTGCTTGCACCACGGCTTGAGGATTGAGATACGATTCGGCAGCGGATGTACCTAGGCGCACGGCCTGATCTGCGAATCGGACGTGTGCTGCATCAGCATCCGCGTCGGAATAGATTGCGACGGAACGAATCCCGAGATCATCCAAGGTCTTGGCAATGCGAATGGCAATCTCACCGCGGTTGGCGATTAATACTTTCGAAAACAGTTGCATAATCATCACATCCGGAAGAGGCCAAATTGGGGGTCGGCCAGCGGTGTACGCGAACACACGTCGAGCGCCATGGCAAGAACACGACGGGTGTCTTGTGGGTCGATTATGCCGTCATCCCACAGCCGGGCGGTGGAGTAGTAGGCCGATCCCTGTTCGTTGTAGCGATCCAGAATCGGCTGTTTGAACTCGGCTTCTTCTTCAGCTGACCATTCCTGACCGGCCAACTCGTACTGATCACGTTTCACCGTGGCCAAAACACCTGCTGCTTGTTCGGGTCCCATAACCGAAATACGTGCGTTGGGCCACATGAACAAAAAGCGTGGGGAATAGGCACGTCCGCACATTGAGTAGTTGCCCGCTCCGAAGGAGCCACCAATGATCAGGGTAATTTTTGGGACCCTTGTCGTGGAGACAGCAGTGACCATCTTGGCACCATTCTTGGCGATGCCCCCCGCTTCGTAGTCTTTACCGACCATGAAGCCAGAAATATTTTGCAAAAATAGTAGCGGGATGCCGCGCTGGTCGGCTAATTCGATGAAGTGGGCTCCCTTGAGGGAGGACTCAGAGAACAAAATGCCGTTATTGGCAATAATCCCGACCGGGTGACCATCAATACGAGCAAACCCAGTTACCAGCGTGGCACCGTAATTTTCTTTGAACTCGTGGAAACTGCCGGCATCGATAATTCGGAAGATGATCTCTCGGACGTCATACGGTGTGTGAAGGTCTACTGGAACAATGCCAGCAATTTCCTCGGGATCGTGGCTTGGTTCTGCAGCCTGAAGCTTGTCCCAGATCCGCTGAGGTGTTGCGGGGAGGGTGGCGACAATGTTGCGCACAATCTGCAATGCGTGATCGTCATTTTCAGCGATGTGGTCTGCGACCCCAGAGGTGGAGGTATGAACTTCAGCGCCACCGAGTTCTTCGGAGGACACGATCTCACCGGTGGCGGCTTTCACCAGCGGTGGGCCGCCTAAGAAGATGGTGCCCTGATTCCGCACAATGACTGACTCATCACTCATTGCCGGTACATAAGCGCCACCGGCGGTGGATGACCCGAGCACCGCTGAGATCTGGGGAATGCCGCGCGACGACAGCTGTGATTGATTGTAAAAAATTCGTCCAAAGTGATCACGATCTGGGAAGACATCGTCTTGCCGGGGCAAGAAGGCGCCGCCGGAATCGACCAAGTATACACACGGCAGGCGATTTTCCATGGCGATCTCTTGAGCCCGCAGATGCTTTTTGACGGTCATGGGATAGTACGTGCCGCCTTTAACGGTGGAGTCGTTACAGACAATCATCACATAACGGCCCTCAACGACCCCGATGCCGGCGATGAGGCCAGCGGCGGGTGCATCATCGTCATACATGCCGAATGCCGCAAGTGATCCAATCTCTAGAAATGGTGAACCTGGATCAAGGACTCGGCGCACGCGTTCCCGGGGGAGTAGGCGCCCCCGGTCCAGGTGACGCTGGCGTGAACGTTCCGAGCCACCCTTAGCTACTTCAGCCACCCGGTCGCGCAGTTGTTGGCGCAGTTGGCTGTGGTAGGTAAAGTTTCTTTGATAATGCTCGGAGGTGGCATCAACCTGTGTGATCAGCTGTTGCATTATTCTCCTGAAAGCTATGGACCCAGCAAAAATTTCAGTTTATGCTGACTAACTGAAGTTTAGAATAGTGATGGAGATTGCATTTGTCTAGTATTCCTATGAGTCAAGCTGGCGGTGAGGTCAAGACCCAGCGGCAGATGGAAAAGGAAAAGCGCCGAGAGCAACTGCTCGCGTCGGCAGGTCGACTCTTTGCGGAGCGGGGTTTTGCGGCCGTTTCCTTAGACGAGATCGGGGCTGAGGTTGGGGTGACCGGTCAGGCGATTTATCGGCATTTCGCATCCAAGCAAGACATGCTGGGTGTACTCATTGGGCAGGCGAGTCATCATTTGCTGACGCGTGGACGTGAAATCGAAACTCAATACGCCGACATCTTCGACCGGCTGCAGCATCTAGTGGATCTCCAGACAGAGTTTGCCTTGGGTTCAGCTAATATTATTCGCGTGCAAGATCGGGATCTGGCATCGGTTGATGATCGCATGCAGCGAGATATCCGGCGCACCCAGCGTGAGTTTATTGATATTTGGATCCGAGCCATGCAACAGATTCATCCCCACGAAACCACTGATCAGCTGATAGTGCGAGCTCACGCGGTGTTTGGTCTTATTAACTCGACAGGCCACTCCTTTCGGGGCCTGGCGAAGCGGAAGCAGACGGGGAGTTTCTTGTCTTATTTGATGAAAATGCTTCCAGAAATGGCGATGAAAGCTCTCTATGCAGCTCCAGGCGACGCGCAAGCTTAGCTTTTACATGGTGATGCGCCTCACTCTTTGTTAGATTGTTGGACGAATCGAGCAACCGTCCAGAAGGAACATTATGACAGCACAGCTCACCCAGTCGTATGCCGCGGGTTCCACTGATGTGCCGCTTATCGAACAGACCATCGCTGCCAATTTAGCCACTACGACAGCTCGACATCCTGATAACATCGCGCTGATTGATGCCGCAGCTGACCGCCAATGGACATACGAGCAGTTCCATCAAGATGTTCGTAACCTCGCGACCGGTTTGCACCGTGCGGGGGTGAGGGCTGGCGAGCGTGTAGGCATATGGGCCTTGAACCGCTGGGAATGGGTCATGGTGCAATACGCAACCGCAGAACTTGGCGCAATCATGGTCAACATCAACCCGGCCTACCGGCAACACGAGATCAACTATGTCTTGAAACAGGCCGGGATCACCACGCTGATTACATCCGAGGAAATTCCAACCGCAAATTATCCACGCATGGTTGAACGTGCCCAACACGAGCTGGGAACGTTGGAACGCATCTTCATTATGAACACTGACACCTGGGATGAGGTATTCGACGTTGAGGCCGACGATGCTGTGCTGGAGGCGATCGGCTCAACATTGCGCAACACGGATGCCATTAATATCCAATACACCTCGGGTACCACCGGCTTCCCTAAGGGTGCCACCCTGTCCCATCGAAATATTTTGAACAATGGGTTCTTTGTCGGAGAGACCAACCGGTATACCGATCAAGATCGCATTTGCATCCCGGTACCGTACTATCACTGCTTCGGTATGGTCATGGGAAACTTGGCAGCCACGACTCACGGGGCAACCATGGTCATCCCCGCACCAGCTTTTGACCCGGAACGCACGCTCGCAGCCGTCGAAAAATATCGGTGCACCTCGCTTTACGGGGTACCCACGATGTTCATTGCTGAACTGGCGTTAGACAACCTCGACGAGTTTGATCTCTCTTCGCTGCGTACCGGCATCATGGCAGGTTCCCCGTGCCCGGATGAAGTCATGCGCAACGTCATCAAGACGATGCACATGGAAGAAGTCACTATCTGTTACGGGATGACGGAAACCTCACCGGTATCGATGCAGACCCGCCCTGATGACGACCTACAACTGCGTGTCTCCACCGTAGGGCGACCGAGCCCACACGCCGAAATCAAAATTATTGATCCGGTCACCGGTGAGACCTTGCCGATCAACACTGACGGAGAGCTTTGCACCCGGGGCTACCTGGTGATGAAAGGATACTGGAACCAACCCGAAAAAACCGCTGAGGTCCTTGGTGCCGACGGTTGGCTGCGTACCGGCGATGTCGCACGGATGGACGAAAATGGCTATGTCCAGGTCACCGGGCGGATGAAAGATATGGTCATCCGTGGTGGCGAGAACATCTACCCTCGAGAAATTGAAGAATTCCTCTACACCCACCCCGATATCATTGATGCCCAAGTGATCGGCGTGCCGGATGAACGCTACGGTGAAGAGCTCATGGCCTGGATCCGACTGCGCAAAGGCGCACCCAAACTCACAGCCCAAGCACTTCGAGAATTCGCGATCGGATCGCTGGCCAAATATAAGATCCCACGATACGTCCACACCGTCGATGAATTTCCCACCACAGTGACTGGTAAAGTGCGCAAGGTCGAAATGCGGGCAGTCGCGGTTGATCTATTAGAACAAGGTGATGTGATCGATGACTATCGAGCTGCGCATGCGTAGCAGAACGGCAATAGTTCGGGCACCTTGACTTCACGTCTTAGACTAGATGGGGTCGAAACCGAACGGTTTCGACCCCATTGTTGTGAACATTTGGTTTTAGAACTAGAGGCGTGTACCC
>CAZAAP010000005.1:0-38506 GCA_964482935.1 uncultured Enteractinococcus sp. | reverse complement strand
ATGCCACATCGGACCCGGGTTCAATTCCCGGCATCTCCACGAATAACCCGCCATCGTCAAGATGGCGGGTTTTTTCATGCCCAAAACTCCACTAGACCGTCACAAATAGTATCCCACTGTCACCACGAGTCCGAGATAACAAGCAAGAATCGACAGCCCGACGTGCTGCAGCCATGTCTTCACAACGTCGCCTGTGCGTTCCACATATTGTCGAGCGGCGGTTAGTGCCACGGTGGAATAGGTGGTGATTGATCCGGCGAACCCTCCAAGTAGGATCAGCGCGATTCGCTCATCGATTATGCTGTGCCATGCGAGTCCACCTACGATACCGGCGAAGCAGGATCCAAGAATATTGACCAGTAGGATTCCGCGCCGTGGCAGATAGAACCCTGCTAGGTATCGCAGCACAGCACCCACCCCGCTAGCTAAGACGAAATATCCCACGATGGTCATGCCCCCGCTAACCGAATCCCAGTACGGTAGCTGGCTACTGTCAGAACTGTCGTCAACAGGACAAACCCGATGAGCATGACGACGGATAGTAGTGCTACCCCGAGGATCTGTGGCCACGCGGTGGTGTCTACGGCTGGTTGCGGCAACGGTATGACGCTCACCGAGAATGCAAGCGCTGACATTGTGGTAAAAGCGCCCAGAAAGCCGACCGTGATGCCCTGTTGGAGCGCTTCAGGCCAAGCTCGGTTGACTATGTACCCGCTAAGAAACCCTAGCAGGACGGCACCGAGAAGATTCACGACGAGCATGGGTAGCGGATTGCTCAGACTGTCGGCACCCCACGAGGCCGGCCACGGCAGGTAGACTCTGGCCAGCGCTCCGAGTCCGCCACCGACGGCGACGGCCAGCAGGGTCAGCAGCTTGGGTTTAGGCGCGGGCTTGGCCACGAAGCTCGGGGTTGAGACGCTCCAAGACGTCACCGTGCAAATGCGTATTGGTGGCTAGACCGTGCCCACCATACGGGCCGGGTTCGCCATCCAATGACGTAAACGTACCGCCGGCCTCGGTAACAATAGGGACCAAGGCGGCCATGTCGTAGAGTTCCAGTTCGGGCTCGCACGCGATATCGACGGCGCCCTCGGCCACGAGCATATACGACCAGAAATCGCCAAAAGCTCGCACCCGCCAAACGTCGGAGGTCAATTGCAGGAACTCGCTGATGTTGCCCCGATCCCGCCAACCCTCCAGCGAAGAAAACGACAGCGACGCGTCGGAGATCTCGGTGACATCGGAGGCATGGATGCGGGTGGCGTTCGACAGCGACTTACCCCGGTATGCACCCCCGCCCGAATAGGCCCACCAGCGCCGATTGAGTGCCGGAGCGGACACGACACCGACCACCGGTTGGTTATTTTCTACTAGGGCTATCAGAGTGGCCCAGACAGGTACCCCGCGTACAAAGTTTTTGGTGCCATCAATCGGGTCAATAATCCAGCGGCGCTTACCGGATCCGGTGTGGCCAAATTCCTCCCCGGTGACAGCATCCCGGGGGCGTGCGCGTTTGAGCTGTTCTCGGATGAGTTCCTCGGCGGCGCGATCGGCGTCGGATACGGGGGTCATATCCGGTTTGGTGTCAACGTGTAGGTCCACAGACTGGAACCGGGACATCGTGAGCGCATCAACGGAATCGGCGATCACCAGTGCCAGGTTCAGGTCTTCGCGGTAGCCCTGGCGGGATGGGGTCAGCTGCATAAGGGAGTGTCTTTCGTTTGTCGGATTTAGTCAAAGTCTTCGGTCTCGAGGCGGTTCGCCAAGAGTCTGCGTAACGATGCTAGCCGTTGCGGACCGGCCTCACCAGCATGTCCGGCTGCCACCCAGGCATCTAGGGCGCAACCGGGAGAGTCTGCGGTGTGGGTGCATCCGCGTGGGCAGTTCACGATCGCCTCACCTAGTTCTTCAAATGCTGCGACCACCGTGTCTGGGTCAACCAGTCCCATGCCAAATGAGCGGATGCCGGGGGTATCGATGATCATGGAGGTGCCGGCTTGGTTCAGGGGGATGGCCAATGCCGATGACGACGTATGCCGACCGCGCCCCGTGACGACATTGACGTGACCGACCGCGCGTTCCGCGCCGGTCAGCGCATTGAGCAGCGTAGATTTTCCAACACCCGATGGACCAATCAGCACTGAGATGTGGCCGGCTAACCGATCCTGCAGCGCGTCTAGGTCGGCCGGGTGCAAGATGGGGGAGACGTTGAGGTCGCCGTCGTCGGTATTCATCGGTCCCACGGTGAATATTTCTAAGTCCAGGTGGGCATAGTGCTCGCGTAGCCGGTTGGGATCGGCCAGGTCGGTTTTGGTAATGCACAGCACCGGGGTGATTCCGGCATCAAAGGCAGCCACCATGGCACGGTCAATGAAGCCGGTGCGGGGTTCGGGATTGGCCGCAGCGACGACGATGACCAGAGTATCTGCGTTAGCAACGACGACGCGCTCGTATGCATCGGTATCGTCTGCCGATCGTCGGAGTACGGTTTGACGGGGCTGGAGACGCACAATACGAGCCAGGGAACCTTCAGCACCGGAGGTGTCACCGACAACGTCAACGAGGTCACCGGGTACAATCGCGGTTTTGCGCATTTCGCGGGCACGCATCGCGGTGAGGTACCGGGCTTTGGTGCCGGAGGTGGATTTGGTTTTCCGTTGCGCTGCCAGGTAGATGGTGTAGCGTCCGCGGTCGACTGTGGTGACCCGTCCGGTGATGGCATCTTCGTGGGCCGGGCGGTCTTTGGTACGGGGTCGGCTGCCGCGCTTGGAGGGACGGTTAGGAACCGAAGACTCGTCATAGCGCGAGTAATCGATACTGAACCGGCTCATGCTCGGATCTGCCGTTCTCCGGCGGCCAGTTTGGTCCACGCGGTGGGAAAGTCAGGCATGGTTTTGGCAGTCGTTGCGATGTCACGAACCACGGTGTTTGGGACAACGAGCCCAATGATGGCACCAAATGTGGCCATGCGGTGATCCGCGTAAGACTCCAGGGTGGTCCCGGTTAGTTGATAGCCACCACTGAAGGCCAAATAGTCTGGGCCTTCTTCAATGGCCGCCCCAAGTTTTACCGCCTCGGCGTTGAGCGCTTTGAGCCGATCGGTTTCATGTCCGCGCAAATGCCCGATCTTTGTCAAGCGGGTAGGGCGTTCAGCCAGCAGCGCCAGGGCCGCGGTCGTGGGGGTCAGCTCGGCCAGGTCCGCCAGTTCTCCAGCGCCGGTGACCACGGGTTTGCCTTGCTCGTCTAAGACGCCGGTTACGGTTAAATTGCCGTAGTTGGTGCCAACAACGGGGACAAAGGTTACGGTGGCCCCAAACGCGGGCAAGATTTCGCGCCAGCGATCCCCGATCTGAGTGGTTTCTTGTGGCCAATACGGGACGGTCACGCTGCCGCCGGTGACCACGGCTGCGGCGAGATAGGGACCCGCATTGGATAGGTCCGGTTCGACTGCAGTGTCGGGTGCGGTCATCGGGCCGGGGTGGACCATCCACCGGTTGGGCTCGGGCTGTTCAATATGCACCCCGGCTGCCTCTAGCACGTCGATGGTCATGGCGATGTGTTCAGGGCTAGGAGTGTGGTCACCGGTATGGCGAAGGTCCAGTCCGCGGCGAAACGTTGCTCCCACCAACAAGAGCGCAGAAATGAACTGTGAGGAGCCTCCTGAGTCGATCCCGACGGCGCCGCCAGGCACGGTGCCTTGGCCGTGAACGGTCAGTGGCAGATACCCGACTGGGTCTTGACCGTTGGCTGAGATGCGGGCGCCAGCCTGAATGAGTCCATCAATGACCGGCCCCATGGGTCGGGCATACGATTGTTCATCACCGTCAACTAGGACGTTGGCTCTGGTTCCGGCTGCCACCCCGGGTATGAACCGCATGACGGTCCCGGCAAGACCTGACTCGACGGTGATGTCCCCGATGGTTTCTGACAACTGAATCGGCGTCACATCGAGCACCGTCGGATCATTATCAACCTGCTGAAATGTGGCGCCAAGGGCCGTCAGTGCTTGAATCATCAGATCAGTATCACGGGATACGAGCACGCCGGAAAGCCGGCTGGGTGTCTCTGAGAGAGCAGCAAGGACCAAGTGACGGTTGGTTAAAGACTTCGAACCCGGAAGTGCCACGGTCGCATGGATAGGGGCATCGGCGAATGGCGCAGGCCATGCTTCACCAGGGGCGGGCGTCATTGTGACCAACACTGACCTCTTTCAGCAACGGATTGGGAGTTGACCAGACTCCTTCCAAGATACCTTGTTCTCGCTGACAGCGTGGCAGATAGGACGATGTTGAGGGAATATTTAGGTGGCCCGCATCGCTGTAGTTGCTAGATACTAACGCCGGGATGCCGACAGGGAGGGGTGGTACCGCAGTGCAAGCACTTTATGCGCCGATAGAAACCTCACTTGAGCAGGTTTTGAGATTAGACTTAGCTGGGATGACTCCTTTGCCTTCTGAAATTCCCGCAGCCGATGACGGCTCTCGTATTGATCCGAAAGCTGAGACAGAATCGCAGCGTCGGGACCGTTTTGAACGGGACGCGATGCAGTATCTGGATCAGTTGTATTCGGGTGCCTTGCGGATGACCCGTAATCCCGAAGACGCCGAGGATCTGGTCCAAGAAGCCTACGCCCGTGCGTATTCCTCCTTCCACCAGTACAGACCTGGCACAAATTTGCGTGCCTGGTTATTTCGGATTCTGACCAATACATACATCAATATCTATCGCAAGCGTCAGCGGCGACCACAAGAAGCTGATGGCGACGGTTTAGAAGACTGGCAGATGGCTAGAGCCGCAGACCACACGTCGACAGGCTTGCGCTCTGCTGAGACAGAAGCGCTTGATGTTCTGCCGGACAGTGACGTGAAAAATGCGCTGGCTGAGATCTCGGAAGATTTCCGGATCCCGGTGTATCTGGCCGATGTCGAAGGCTTTGCTTATAAAGAGATCGCTGACATCTTGGATGTGCCGATTGGTACGGTGATGTCTCGGTTGCACCGAGGACGGCGGAGCTTGCGAGAGTTACTGACTGACTACGCTGCGGAACGCGGCATTCAAGGCGCGATTGAATTACAGAAAAAACAATCAAAAGCATCGGAGGAGGCCCAAAAATGACACCTGATACACAACACGTTCGGACCGAGTCCGATCGCGCCGAAAGCGGTGGGTGCACCGAAGCCCGTATGGAGAGCATCTATCAGTACCTGGACGGTGCGTTGGATTCTGCCGATCTCGCAGAAGTGCGATCCCACATTGAGGCATGTACGACGTGCCAGTCTGAACACGATTTAGAGTTGATTATTCGTGATGTGGTGAAGCGTTCATGCGACGAAAAAGCCCCGCTCAGCCTTAAAGACAAGATTTTACATCGTATTGCTGAACTGAAAGAAGCGGGCCAATAACATTGCTTCGCGAGTGAGCAACAAAAAAGTCTGAACCATCTGGTTCAGACTTTTTTATATGTTGGACCGGTTAGGCGTTAGGACGCTTGCCAGAGTTGGCACGGTTCTTGCGGCGATCCTTGCGTTTGCGACCACGTTTGCTCATCGTGTGGCTCCTTTCTTAAATGGTTCCACGCTAGTGTACCACCCGTGGTCAGCCGTGAATGCTTGGGTTAGCGATGCCTAACCACTCAAACCAGCCTCGGTTCAGCACCAACCAGGCGATCAAACCGTAAGCTGCTTGACCCGGCAACCCTTCGTTGATCATGACGTCTTCGTTAAAGTTCTGGTGGTTCACCAGGTCGGTTAGCGCATCAACGTAGTGCACGTCCCGGCGCTCTGCGACATCCTGATATGCACTGTTGAGTTGTGCTAGGTGAGCGTTGGTTTCCTGGTCCTGGGATGGGGTGGGACCAACGACGAACGTTGAGAGGTTGTGTTGCGCCGCTCGGTCCAAGATATTGGCCAGGTGTAAACGGGCTCGGGCTGACGAACCTGCCGAGACGACCGGGTCCTGTGGTACGGCAATGATCATACGATTTTCGGTTTCGTCCTTTGCCAAGCGCGGTAACACTTCGAGTTCCCAGCGCTCTGATAACTGCTCAGTCGTCTCGTCAGGAAAGACCAGAGGATAGGACTCGATGACGAGATCCGGGGCGTGGGTTTTCGCTAAGACGCGACCAAGCCAGCCTAGCCCGCGCGCGTCTCCCGCACCGGTGAGTGTTCGAGATCCAACGGAGAACAACCGGATGTTTCGCGTGTGCACGTACATTGCCTCATTTCGCATAACCTGTTTCGTTGTCTCTACTGTAGTCGTCGAGGAGCAAATCGGTGGGTTAAATGCCTGTTGCGGTCCAAAAACTTGGACCGCAACAGAATCAACTACGGATAGGGTGGTCGACTACGAGCCGAAGACATCCTGAAGTAGGGTGTCATGTTCTTCATCGTGACGCGGCTTGTTCCCGGCCGATGGAGAAGCGGCTTGTGGGCGACTGATGAGCTTGACTTCACGATCCAATTCAGGCAGCAGGTTCTGCAGCATAAATGGCCATGGGCCCTGATTTTCTGGTTCATCTTGGACCCAGGTCACACTGGCCTGTGGGTATTTGTCGAGCTCTGCCTGAATTTCTTCGGTCGGCAGTGGGTAGAGCTGCTCGACGCGAGCAATGGCGACCTCAGACTCCATGCCTAGGCCCTTGCGGCGTTCAATCAAGTCGTAGTACAGACGACCGGAGACCAGCAACAACTGCTTAGCTGACTTCGGCGCCGTCGCGTCGGGCACGACCGGCATGAAGCGACCCTTGGTGAAGTCATCCACCTGTGATGCAGCCGCACGCAGACGCAGCAACTGTTTGGGGCTGAACACAATGAGCGGCTGACGTGGAGTCGAGTATGCGTGTTCGCGCAGCAGATGGAAGTGGTTTGCCCCGTAGGAGGGTTGGACCACCCGCATGTTGTTTTCTGCAGAAAGCTGTAGGAACCGCTCAATCCGTGCTGATGAGTGATCCGGTCCCTGACCTTCATAGCCATGGGGGAGTAGCAACACAATCGAGGAGTGCTGGTTCCACTTCTGCTGCGAGGAGGAGATGAATTCATCGATGACGACTTGTGCGCCGTTGACGAAGTCACCGAACTGCGCCTCCCATAGTACGAGGGCTTCTGGTCGTTCTACCGAGTAACCGTATTCGAAGCCCACGGCCGCGTATTCGCTCAATAGGGAGTTGTAGATCCAGAACTTGGCCTGATCATGGGACAGCGAGGACAGCGGGGTCCATTCGTCGTTGCTTTCCCGGTCGTAGAAGACGGCGTGGCGTTGGACGAACGTACCGCGGCGCGTGTCCTGCCCTGCAACTCGAACGGGTACGCCTTCCATCATCAATGAACCGAATGCTGCCAGTTCTGCAAAACCCCAGTCGATGTTGCCGTTGATGGCCATCTTGTTGCGGCGCTCCAGGAGCGCGAGCAGTTTTGGGTGCACGTTGAAGCCCTCGGGGATTTCCGTATGTACTTCGCCGATGCGGCGCAGCATATCTTCGGAAATCGCGGTGGATTCTGGCTTGTAGGCCTTGGTCGTGTCTTCGATGCCGTGGGCTGAACCAAGCACTGGAATTGGTGAGGTTTCGGCTTCACCAATTTCTGCGAACGCAGATTCCAGACGGTTCTTGTAGTCGGTAGCAGCCTGATCGGCTTCTTCCTGGGTGATATCACCACGACCAACCAGCGCGTCTACATAGAGACGACGAGTTGAAGTCTTGTTGGCGATCAGGTTGTACATACCTGGCTGGGTCATCGACGGATCGTCACCTTCGTTGTGTCCGCGCCGGCGGTAAGTGATCAAATCCAAGACCACGTCGCGGTGGAAGCGCTGACGATATTCGAAAGCTAGCTGCGCGGCGTGTACGACAGCTTCTGGGTCATCGCCGTTGACGTGGAAGACCGGAGCCTGGATGGCCCTGGCCACGTCGGTGGCATAGGTCGATGACCGTGACTGTGATGGCGGAGTGGTGAAACCAACCTGGTTGTTGATGACCACGTGCACAGTGCCACCGGTGCGATAGCCGCGTAGCTGGGACATCTGCATGGTTTCGAAGACCACGCCTTGGCCCGCAAAGGCAGCATCGCCGTGAATTTGGATTGGCAGTACCGAGAAGGACCGCGGAGATTTCGCTCCGTGGTCGTAACGGTCCTGTTTGGCACGCACAATGCCCTCCAGAACCGGGTTGACGGCTTCGAGGTGAGATGGGTTCGCAGCGACCGACACGGTGGTGGTGTTGCCGTTATACGATTTGAACGTGCCCTCGGTACCCAGGTGGTATTTCACATCGCCGGAACCTTGCGCAACGCTGGAATCGACGTCGCCTACGAATTCCCGGAAGACCTGGGTGAAGGTCTTGCCGGCGATATTGGTTAGCACATTGAGACGACCACGGTGGGCCATGCCAATGGCTACCTCATCTAAGCCATCATCAGCAGCACCGGACAGGACCGCATCCAACAGCGGGATAAGCGATTCGGAGCCTTCGAGCGAGAAGCGTTTCTGGCCGACGAATTTGGTCTGCAAGAACGTTTCGAAGGCTTCGGCGGCATTGAGTCGACCCAGGATCCGCAGCTGTTCTTCGCGGGTAGGTTTCACGAAGGGGTGTTCAAGCTTGTCTTGGAACCACGCGCGTTGTTCTGGATCATCGATGTGCATGTACTCATAACCCGAGTTGCGAGTATATGCATCGCGCAGTACACCGAGTAGGTCACGCAGCAACATATTCGATTTGCCGCCGATGCCACCGGTTGGCCACACGCGATCAAGATCCCACAGGGTCAACCCATGGGAGTCGAGGTCGAGGTCCGGGTGGGTGCGCATCCGATATTCCAGCGGATCAGTGTCAGCGATCAGGTGGCCACGAACGCGGTAGGAGTGAATGAGCTGCTGGATGCGAGCGGCCTTGCTGACTTCGTCTTCCGGGTTGACCTGCACATCCGGTGCCCAACGGACTGGCACGGTTGGAATCCGGAGATTGACGAAGATTTTGTCATAGAAATCATCTTCGCCCAACAGCAAATTGTGTACGGTGCGTAGGAATTCACCGGAACCGGCACCCTGGATCACACGGTGATCATAGGTGGAGGTAACGGTCATAGTCTTGGACACGGCAAGATCTGACAGAACCTTCTGCGAGGTTCCTTCAAATTCTGCCGGGTAGGTTAGTGCACCCACCCCGATGATGGCGGCTTGACCTTCCGACAGGCGCGGCACCGAGTGAACGGTTCCGATACCTCCGGGGTTTGTCAGTGACACCGTGGTGCCGGAGTGGTCTTCCATGGTCAGCTTGTTGTTCAGAGCGCGTTTAACGAGCTCGTCATAGGCTTCCCAGAACTCACGGAAGTTCATGGTCTCGACGGCTTTGATAGACGGCTGCACGAGAGCGCGCTCGCCTTTGTCGCTTGGCAGATCAATAGCCAACCCGAAGTTAATGTGTGCCGGATTAACCTTGAATTTCTTGCCGTCTTTTTCCCGGTAGATCGCGTTCATCTCAGGGTGTTTGACGAGCGCACGGATCACCGCGTATCCGATGAGGTGGGTGAACGATACACGACCACCACGGGTACGTTGTAGGTGGTTATTGATAATGGTGCGGTTATCGACCAGGGCCTTAACTGGCATATCGCGCACGGTCGTCGCGGTTGGCATGGACAGCGAAGCGTCCATGTTGGCGGCAATGGCTTGCGGCATGCCGCGAAGACGAATCCACTCGTCTTCTTGGGTTTTGTCGGCGTCTTCTTTTTCGCGTTCTTCACGAGCCACAATTGAGGGCTCAGAAGTAATAGCGACCGGGGATGCTTCAGCGCGGCGAACTTTTGGTTTTGGTGGTTTCGTCCCGTTAGCCGCGGTTGCTTCCGGCGCAGATTTCGTTGCCGTCTTGGCAGCGGCTGCAGGTTTAGCAGCTTTTTTCTGTGCTGACTGAGCAGGTGCGGCGGTCTGTGTCTGAGCTGATTTCTGAGGAGAACCAGAAGTATTTGCAGCTTCTAAACGAGCGAAAATTTCTGCCCATTTTTCATCCACAGAAGACTTATCCGCCTTGTACTTTTCGTAGATATCCGCAACAAGCCATTCGTTACCGGGAAATTCCTCGGAGAGCTGGGCGGACGTAAGTTCTGGCACGGTGAAGGCCTCTTCCGTAAGTTCTTGTGTTTTGTGCGTACACGTGGCGAGATCTCTAGTCGCCGGGCCGACGAAACTCGCCGTCGGGAGCCGTTTATGGTGTCCCGGTGCTTGGCTTGAGTGAAGGAGGATTCACTTAGGCCACCCATCAACGGCAGCTGGATCTATCATAGTGATAATTGCTGGGGATTTGCCACAGAATACGTTGGATTGCTCACATATCGGCTGCACGCAAAATAAGCTGTTAAAAACGTGGTTTACAACACGCTGGCGGTTAGCTGAGGATGTCAATGGCAGCTGCGTAGACGAAAAACTGTCATGATGGATTTATGCGTTTTCTCAACCCCGTTTCAACAGACCTTACGTATTCTGATGTCTTTCTTGTGCCGTCCTATTCTGAGGTCGGGTCACGCATGAATGTCGATATCTCTTCGACCGATGGCACTGGCACCACCATGCCGGTGGTGTCCTCCAATATGAATGGGGTAACGGGTCGGCGCATGGTGGAAACGATGGCACGACGCGGCGGGCTGGGGATTTTTCCGCAGGACATGCCCTTGCATCTCATCCAAGAATCCATCGATTGGGTCAAGTCGCGGGACACATTATTTGAAACGCCGCTGTATGTGGGTCTCGACGACCGGGTCTTGGACGTTCGGCATTTAGCTGAAAAACGGAACCATCCTGCGGTGTGCGTGGTTGATGCCCAGCAGTCACTGTTGGGCATCGTGCACAACAGTGATACCGAAGGCATTGACCAATTCGCCTCAGTTCAATCGCTGTTGCGCGAACCGCTCTATACCGTTGCGGCTTCCGACCTCAAAGGGCTGCCGGTCGACGCTCGGGCGAAAGCGCTGCGCGACCTCTACATGAAAATGCATGACGCGCAGGTCAACTATGCGCCCGTGGTCGAAGGCACCCGCCTGGTGGGTGTGTTAACACTCAACGGGGTCTTGCGCTCAACGATTTTTACGCCTGCAGTGGATGCCCAGAGCCGGCTGCGTGTTGGTGCAGCCGTGGGTGTCAATGCCGACGTTGCTCAGCATGCTGAAGCACTGGTGGCATGTGGCGTCGATGTCATTGTGGTGGACACCGCGCACGGACATCAACACAAAATGGTGACGGCCCTGCGTAACCTTCGAGATTTGCCAGTGCCCGTGGTCGCGGGCAATGTGGTGTCTGCTGATGGGACCCACGAGCTCATTGAGGCGGGCGCGGATATCGTCAAAGTGGGTGTCGGCCCAGGTGCCATGTGTACCACACGGATGATGACAGCAGTCGGCCGACCACAATTTTCGGCGGTTTATGATTGCGCACAAGCCGCAGCATCTCACGGTAAACATGTCTGGGCTGATGGTGGCATCAAGTACCCCCGCGACGTCGCCCTGGCATTGGCCGCCGGGGCATCTCAGGTCATGATCGGTTCATGGTTTGCCGGAACCATGGAGTCACCCGGTGACATGTTCGTGGATCGTGAGGGCCGCAAGTATAAAGAAAACTTTGGCATGGCCTCGGCCCGCGCCGTATCGGCCCGAACCCGCCAGGACGATGCTTTTGAACGCGCACGTAAAGCCTTCTTCGAAGAAGGCGTCTCGGGTTCCAAAATGTATGTTGACCCGGCACGCCCTTCAGTCGAAGACCTGCTGGACGACATTACCGCTGGGGTGCGGTCTTCGATGACGTATGCGGGCGCGAAAAACCTCGCAGAGTTCCATGAACGCGCCGTTGTCGGCATTCAGTCTGCGGCCGGTTACGACGAGGGACGCCCGGTTGCCAGTTCGTGGTGATCAAACCGCCCTAGAAGCCCTATAATGGGACCATCATGGACGATGACAGACGTGCTCGACGCACGAATCACAGAACAATTCGCCACGTTCCGGCGAACGAAATGGAGCCTCCGAGTTGGCCCGTAGGCCAAAAACGTGACGTAGCGCGGGCGGGTGATCCCCAGTGCTAGTGGAATGGTTACTGTTCGGGGTCAGCATGCTGTTGATCTTCGGCAACGGCTTTTTTGTGGCCGTAGAATTCTCGCTGATCTCCCTGGATGTGCCCACCGTCCAGCGCATGGTGGATAACGGGGATAAAGGCGCCGAACCGGTGCTCAAAGCGCTCAAGTCGTTGTCGACCCAGTTATCCTCGTGCCAGTTAGGGATTACCCTAACCGCCCTGCTGACAGGCTTCTTCCTAGAACCCTCACTGGGCCAACTCTTCTCGGTCCCGCTCGAAGCAATCTTCGGGGCGAACGAGGCGTTGATCTATTCGGTGTCGCTGACCATCGCCATGATCATTGGTACCGGTTTGTCGATGCTTATCGGTGAGTTGGTCCCAAAGAACTTGTCGCTATCCAAAGCCATGCCTGTGGCGCGACTGCTGGCCCGACCCCAGCTGATTTTCACCGCGGTCTTCCGTCCGATTATCGCTGGGCTGAATAACTTCTCCAACTGGATTTTGAGTCTGTTCGGTCTCGCGGCCAAAGAAGAGCTCTCCGGTGCCCGAACCCCCGAAGAGCTCTCGTCGTTGGTGCGTCGTTCAGCTGAAATGGGCACGCTCGACGTCAAAACCGCTTCGTTTGTGGATCGTACCTTGAAATTTAGCCAACGCACCGCAGCTGATGTGATGACGCCACGTATGGATATGGAAACGGTGGAGGCCGATCAGGACCTCGAAGAGGTCTTGGCGGTTGCGCGCGCAACTGGTTTCTCACGGTTTCCCGTCACCGAAGGGCATGCTGATGAAATCCGCGGAATCTTGCACATCAAAAAGGCTATCGCCGTTCCGAAATCAAAACGTAGTCGGCTTGCTGCTGCAGCAATTGCCAGTGATATCGCACGAGTACCAGAGGCGGTCAACCTCGATACGCTCATTACCGACTTACGCGAAGCGCCCTTCCAGATGGCAATCGTGGTTGATGAATACGGCGGAACCGCCGGTGTGGTGACCCTTGAGGACCTCGTGGAAGAAATCGTGGGCGAAGTCGCAGACGAACACGACCGTCTGAGTCCCGGGGTATTACAAAGCGCCGATGGCGGCTGGTTCTTCCCTGCCAGACTTCGTCCCGATGAAGTGATGACCTACATTCCCGGTCTTCTCATTGAAGAAGACGAAGCCTATGAAACCGTCGGCGGATTCATCATGGCAGAACTCGGCCGGGTCGCTGATGTCGGGGATACGGTCGATTTGGATAAGGGCACGTTAGAAGTGCGCCGGATTGATGGTCACCGCATCGAGCGCGTGAAATACATGCCCGATGAGGTCGCACTGAACCAAGCGCGCCTGACACGGAAGGAGGATGCATGAGTGAACATATACCCGGTCTGTTATGGCTCGTTGTCCTCCTGATCGGTAACGCATTCTTCGTCGCCGGGGAGTTCGCCGTCATGGGAGCCCGCAGGTCACAAGTCGAACCTCGCGCCGAAGAAGGTTCCAAGCTTGCGAAATACGCCCTGACTGCCATGGAGCATGTGACCGATATTCTGGCGATTTGTCAGCTCGGGATCACCGCGTGCTCACTGCTGATCCTGCATGTCTCCGAACCCGCCATCGCATACATCTTCGCTGTGCCGCTAGCGGCCACCGGTCTCGATGCGGGATTCGTCAGCACCCTTGCCTTCATTGCCGCCCTGCTCATCGTGACATTCCTGCACGTGACCTTTGGTGAAATGGTACCGAAGAACGCCGCTGTCAGTGTGGCGGATCGCGCCGTGTTGATCTTGGCGCCTCCGTTGGTGTTCTTGGAAAAGGTCCTGCGCCCAATCATCCGTACTTTGAACTGGTCGGCCAACGTTGTCCTGCGCCTATTCAAGGTCGAGCCTCAACAAGAAGTCACCTCGACCTACACGCTCGAAGAAGTGCAATCCATTGTTGCCGAATCGCAGCGTACCGGCTTAGTCGATGACCAGACCGGACTGTTGTCGGGGGCACTGAGTTTCTCTGATGTGCCGGCCGAAAAAGTTATGGTGCCGATCAACCAGATCGTCTCGATCGATTTGAAAGCGACACCGGAAGATTTCGACTTTGCGGTGCGAAAGACCGGCTTGTCACGTCTTGTCGTCGAAGATTCTTCCGATCACACGCTCATCGGGTATTTGCACATCAAAGATCTCATATCCGTACCTCCCGAGCGCTATACGGCACCGATTCCCGTCAATCGCGTCCGTTCAATGGTCAACATTACGGTTGATAAACACATTGACGACGCACTAACCGTGATGCAGCGCATCGGCGTGCACATGGCTCGGGTCCAGGATGCCGGCGGCAATACCGTGGGTATCCTCTTCCTGGAAGATGTTATCGAGGTGCTCGTGGGCGAGGTTCGTGATATTACCCAGTCACAACGGGTGACAATCCGGCAGGAGATTGGCGAAGCTGGCGGCGAACCGAGCGTATAACCACTGACCTGCACCGACTTGCTAATGAGAATGAATTTCATTAGTCTCTGGGGTGGACGTCGGAGACTCGGCGCCGCCATCTCAACCCAGTATTCGGTCAAGGATTCTCAATGCATAACCACTCCAGGCGCACTCTGACGGTCACCGCAGGACTCTCCATTTTTGGGTTGACCTTATCGGCCTGCGCTACAGACGCCGGGGATCAAGGCGCCTCAGCAAACGCGACAGCTAGCGTTGTCGCGACCACGACCCAGATTGGTTCGATAGCTGGCCAAATCACCGAATGCGCAGGAGGCGAACTCCAGGTGCTTATGAGCGCCGGTGATGATCCCCACCAGTTCGAAGCTTCGAGTGCTCAAATTGTTGACATGATCACCGCTGATATAGTGCTCGCCAATGGCCTTGGCCTTGAGGCTTCAATGCAACGTTCCATAGAGAATGCGGTAACCGATGGTGCCGAAGTATTCGAACTGGCTCCTGAACTCGATCCCCTGACCCTACATGAGGGCTCGCACCATGATCATGAGCAGGACGATCATGATCATGGAGACTATGACCCTCACATCTGGATGGATGTCTCTCGTATGGCAAAAGGCGCGGAATTGATCGGCGAGAAAGTCGCGGAAGTTACCGGAGACGACAACTACACCTCATGCGGGGTCGAGGTCGCCGACGAGCTGCGTGACGTTGATGCGCAAATCTCCCAGACTCTTTCGGGTGTCGAATCGGCTCGCTTGGTCACGGATCATGCTGCCTATGAGTATTTTGCCGACCGTTATGAGCTCGACATTCAAGGCGTCGTTATTCCGGGCGGCTCAACTGACGGGGAGCCATCCTCACAAGACCTCACCGCGCTGACCGAACTGCTCGACGATGAAGGCGCCGATGCGCTCGTGACGTCAAAGGCTAACACCAACCGGATGATTGAAGCGCTAGCTCAAGAAACTGACAGTGATGTTCCGGTGGTCGAACTCTACGAGTCGGCCGTCGGTGAGCCGGGGTCTGATACTGCAACCTATCAACAAGCGATGTTGTACAACGCCGAGACCCTGGCGGACGCCATCAACTAGCGTGCAAACACAGAGGAAGGACACCACATAGTGGAAGTACTCAACTGGGTGGTTGAACCATTCCAGGCTGGTTTTCAAATCCGGGCACTACTCGGAGGGCTCTTAGCCGCTTTGATGTCGAGCTTCGTCGGAGTGTGGCTCGTGCTACGCGGCATGAGCTTTTTCGGAGACGCATTCGTGCACGGAGTGGTCCCCGGAATCGCATCCGCTGTGCTGTTTGGGTTTTCACCCTATCTGGGTGCTGCTGCAGCTGCCATTGTCATGGTGAGTCTGATGGAACTGGTACATCGCACCACGAGTCTGAAAGAAGATACCGCCATCGGCTTGTTATTTGTGGGCATGATGGCTCTAGGTGTCGTCGTCATCTCGCGTGCCGATAGCTTTCAAGGTTCCCTGACCGCCATCCTGTTCGGTGACGCCCTGGGAGTCAGCTGGGCTGACATTCAGATGCAATTGCTCTTCGTCATTGGTGTCGGAGCGCTGTCGTTGATGTTGTACCGGCCGCTGATGGCCCTATCGTTTTCGCCGGATAAGGCCGAAGCGCTCGGAATGCGCCCACAGCTGACGCACTGGTTGCTGCTCATGATGATCGCCGCGGCGGTCATCGGATCTTTCCAAGCCGTTGGGACCTTATTAGTGCTTGGGCTGCTGATCGGCCCGGCCGCGACCGCAGCCCTCATCACCCGAACCGTCCCCCGAATGATCCTTGCATCGCTCGTCATCGGAGTGGTCTCTGTTACTGTTGGATTGATGTTTAGCTACCATCTGGGAACTGCTGCGGGAGCGTCCATGGCGCTGGTCGCAATCGTAGGCTTCTTTTTGGTATTGCTCATCCGAGAATTTAGCGGTGTGGTCCACCGACGTCGCCGCGGAGCGACCCCAGTCAAGCAAGGAGCCTCATGACTCTCGTAGAAGCTAACGACATTGTGTTGTACCGGGGCTCCCACCGAGCCGTATCGGCCTCCAGCTTTACGATCCCTCAGGGCAAAATTACCGCGGTCATCGGACCCAATGGGTCAGGCAAAACCACGCTGTTGCAAGCCGTAGCCGGGATCCTATCGCCCAGTGCCGGCGAAATCACTGTCCTGGGCAAGCCCGTCAAAGAGGTCAAACAAGACATCTCGTTTGTCATGCAGTCTGTCGTGTTTCCCACGGGCACGCCCATCACGGTCAAAGACGTGGTGAGCATGGGACGCTATGCCCAGCGCGGCTGGTTTGGCATCTTCCGCTCCCAGGATCGGTCGGCTATTAACTACGCGATGGACGTCATGAACATTGCTGATCTAAAGCATCGACACTTAGAAGAACTCTCCGGTGGCCAACGGCAGCGTGTCTATGTGGCCCAGGGGATCGCACAGGGGCATGAAATTCTGGTGCTTGATGAACCGATGACCGGCCTGGATCTGAACTCCATGCGCATTATCGATGATGTTATCCATGCCGAAGTGGAAGAACACGGGCATTCGGTGATTCTCACAACCCACGATCTGGATGAAGCGGCGGCAGCCGATCACGTGATCCTCATGGACGGCAAGGTCATCGCCGCAGGCCCACCGGCCCAGGTGCTCACGCGCCGCAACCTCGAGACGGCCTATGGGCTCGGTAGCCTCCACGAACCCGCCGAAGTCGACGGTACGACCGTAGTGGAGCTACCTGAATGTACAGCACACGGCGACGCCGCCGAGGTTGAAGAACAAGCGGCCGCCTATAACGAACGCTATACCCGTTACGAAGCGTTCTGAGCGCACTGCGGGCACAGCCCGTAGATTTCCAGCGTGTGGTTGATCTCGGTATATCCGAAGTCAGCGCCCACATGATCCGCCCACTGTTCGATCTTCGGGGCCTCAATCTCTACCGTAGCCCGACAACTGCGACACACCAGGTGATGATGATGTCCGGTACTGGCACATTTGCGAAATAGTGTTTGACCGTCATCTAGCGCCAAAATGTCCACCACCCCGTCTTCAACCTGCGACTGCAACACGCGGTAGACGGTCGCTAAGGAAACCGTTCGGCCGCTTTCGGCCACGGATTGGTGCACCTGCTGGGCCGAGAGGAAGTCTGGGCTTTGATCCAAGATCTCATCGATGGCCCGCTTCTGCCACGTATTTCGAGTGCGGGGCCGAGGCGATGAAGTTGACGACATGCTGGTGGGTTCCCCTTCTGACATGATGAACTCGGCCTACAGTGTACCAAGGAAGCCCGACTTCCCGAATAGTCCGCCTGGGGACGGGAATATCCGTGCAATTGAGCATCCTCCGGGCTAAAGTTGAGGATGTGAAAATCCTGCAGCATATTGGCACACCACGTGTCACTTCCCCCTCAGTACCGTCTCGTGCCACCGTTGTTGGAGGCCGCCACTCATGAATCACCCCGTATTGGTCAGCGTTGATGTGCTGGCCGCTTGGATGGGCCTGGACCGCACCGACTACAGCCTGCCTGATGAACATACCGTCAAGGTTCGCACCAGACTCCTGGCAGATCAGCTGCCGAGCCAGCCCGCCGGGTTTGTGCCGCCCACCCCGGTGCCTGAACCAGGCCGCTTGGTGATCTGGGATGTGCGCTGGTCGGCTACCGATTCCACGCAAAATCACGAATCGTACCGGCAGGGTCATATTCCCGGGGCTGTCTATGTCTCGATGACCAGTCATCTTGCGGGGCACGGTGCCCCAGCTGAAGGGCGTCATCCGCTGCCCGATCCTGCGAAATTCACCGAAGCTGTTCGCATGCTCGGTCTCAATGATGGCGATACCGTGGTGGTCTATGATGCTGTCGCTTCGGCTGCTGCCGCGCGTGCGTGGTGGCTGCTGCGTTATGCGGGAAAACAAGAAGTCTATGTGCTTGATGGGGGACTGGACGCTTGGCGTGCAGCCGATTTGCCTCTACACGCCGGCGAAGTGCTCCCGCGCATCGGGTCTGCATACTTATCGTGGGGCAAGATGCCCGTCGTCAACACTGAACAAGTCCCTGACTTCGTGCATAACGATGGGATCCTCTTGGACGCCCGCGCTTATGAGCGATATACGGGCGAACGCGAGCCACTGGATCCGATCGCGGGGCATATCCCGGCGGCACTGTCTGCACCGGGTGCTGAACTCACCGACGACGCGGGGCGCTTTTATCCAGCACAAACACTCCGCGACTACTTTGCTCGCTACGGGATTGGAGCCCAAAGCGCTGTCACAGCGTACTGCGGTTCCGGTGTGACCGCCTCAAAAACTGTCCTTGCACTCGCCCTGGCTGGATACGACGGTGCGCTCTATCCCGGATCGTGGTCGGCGTGGTCCTCGTCCCGCGACCATCCTGTTGCCACAGGTGATGATCCCGGTGAGATGCCCTAAGACCTCTAGTGAGTCAACTCTGAGGAATTTAGAGCGGTATCACTAGACTGATGTCGGAACATACTGACTGGAAGTACAGGAGAGCTCATGTCAACGGTTTTTACGAAAATTATCGACGGCGACCTGCCGGGCCGCTTCATTTGGCAAGACGATCAGTGCGTCGCATTTTTGGATATTAACCCGCTGTCTTATGGCCACGCTCTGGTGGTGCCTCGTGAAGAAATTGACATGTGGACCGAGCTCCCTGAAGATCTCAACGCACACCTGTACATAGTGGCCTCGCGGATCGGTGCAGCCCAGGTAGCAGGCCTGGGGGCGGCACGCGCCGGCATGATGATCGCAGGCTATGAGGTTCCGCACGTACACCTGCACGTTTTCCCCACCCAATCGCTGGCCGATTTCGATTTGCGCAAGATTATGCGTGACCCAGACCAGGACAAAATGGACGACGCCGCGACCGCACTGCGCGGTGCACTGCGAGACGCCGGTTACAGCGACTACGTCCCAGCAGACTAATGGAGCGTTGCCTCGGCGGCTTTGATGGCCTGTCGTAAACGTTTTTCACTCACACTGGTCGTGGTCCCGAGTTCCTGAGCAAATAACGAGACTCGCAGTTCTTGAAGTAACCAAAAGATCTCTTGGACTGCACCCGGTGTCGGGACTCCCTCGGGGGCCTGAGCTTTCAGGTCCTCGTAAGCGTGCTCCAACCCGTGGACGATCTGCATATTGAGCCCGTCACGCTGTAGGGCACCACCGGCGTCGAGCTTATCTAACCGTAAACTCATCGCTTGCAGATAGCGGGGCAAATGTCGTAGCTGTGCCCAACCGGTTCTCGAAACAAAACTGGGTCCAATCAGCTGCTCCTGTTGCGCACGCAGGTCCGCAGCCGCCGCGGTCAAGGCGAGGGACCGGATCTTTCGAATCCGCCGGTCAACCTCACGTGAAAGATTCAATATTTCGGCGACCACTTGGGTGACCTTAAACGTGGTGTCGATGAGATCTTCGTTGACCCGCTGTTTGAGCTGTTGATACGCAGCCTCCGTCATGGGCAGAACGTCGGTCAACAATGCATCGATCGCAGTGCGAGTGCAATCGGCCACCAGTGCTGCGCTATCGAGATACGGCGAATGGGCGAACGCTAGCTTTTCGGCCGCCGAGAGATGATCCAGAATATACCGTTGAGGGCTGGGCAGTTCGGCTTGCAATAGGGCAATGACCCCACCGCGGTGGACGGCACGTTGTTCGCCTTCGGTGCGCAGAATGACCAGTGCAGCCGATGGCGAGGCGCCTTCTTCGGCTTGTAGCGCCGGATAGCTAGTGACCAGCTGGTGTGCCCTGCCCGTCCAGACCGATGTCTCAACGGTCGCCGGGAGATCCCCGATCGTCCAGGCGGTCAGGCCCGTTTTGGGCGCCAACGACGGCGTCGAAGGCGACTTTGGTGCCTGCCGCTGCGTGTTGTTGCCCCGATTTTTTGCAGTGGGCGCCGCGCCGGTCTGCGCAGCCGAAGGCAGTCGTACACCGTGAGCCTGGGCGGCATCGGTTAGCGAAGCGGCCAGTGCGGTCTGGTTCTGGCCCGCAAGATCACGCTGTAAAGCGGTTAGATCGTCTCCAGTGCCCACGATGGCCCCGCGGTCATCGACCACTTGATAATTGAAACGCAAATGCGGGGGGAGTTTTTCTGGGGCCCAATCCTCGGGTGTAACCGGCTGGTGTTTCGTTTGTCGCAAGAACGTGCTAAGTGCGGTGTAGAAGTTATCCGTGGCCGGGTTAGCTGTGGCAGCCAGCCGCTCAGCTGCCACACGAGCGGTGTCGGGCGCGGGAACCAGCTGTTTACGGACGGGTTTGGGTAGACCACGAATCAATGCGGTGATCAATTCGGTGCGCAGTCCTGGAATGAGCCAATCAAAGCGCTGCTGATCCATGTAGTGCAATAACGCCAGCGGGATGGTTACGGTCACGCCATCGGTGCGTGGCCCCACCGGCTGGCCGGTCCCGGAGGCATCGGCACCAAGTGCGCTCACCGGCTTGAATTCATAGTGCAGCGCAAGCTCAACATCTCCGGTCGGGGTGGGATGCACGAAGACGTCGGGAAATTCGGTCAGATCCAGCTCATCGGCTTCGGCGGCCAACAACTTGGTGGGATCAAAATCTAAGAGTTCTGGATCGTGGTGGCGTTGTTTGCGCCACCAAGCATCAAAGTGACGCTGGGAGACCGCATGTTCGGGGATGCGAGCTTCATAGAACTCATACAGCGCGTCTTCAGAGACCAAAAGATCGCGGCGACGTAGGCGGGTTTCGAGTTCTTCAACTTCAGCGAGCCGCTCGCGATTACGTTGGAAAAAATGATGCCGAGTATTCCAGTCGCCCTCAATGAGTGCGTGACGAATAAAGAGTTCTCGTGCAGCGGCGCGGTCCACGTTGTAATAGCGCGCCGGCCGATCGGTCACAATTGTGACGCCGTAGACCGTGACCCGCTGTCGTGCCATGGCCGTACCATTGCGCCGGGACCAATAGGGCTCAGACGTGTTGACCTTCGCGATCGACCCGGCAGTCTCTTCGATCCATTCGGGCTCCACAGCGGCCACCTGCCGGGCCCACAATCGCGAAGTCTCGACAAGTTCTCCGGCCATGACAAACTCGTGGCGTTTTTTGAACAACCCAGAACCGGGGAAGATGGCAAACCGCGCCCCGCGAGCGCCCTGATAGTGTTTCTTGCGCTCATCCCAGGAACCAATATGCGATAGTAAACCAGTCAGCAAGGCCTTGTGTACAGCGTCGTGATTGGTCACGGCGTCAATGGATTTGGAACCGGTTTTGATCCCGACTTCCTTAGCGATCTGCCGCAGTTGGCGCACCAGGTCTTGCCATTCGCGCACGCGCAGGTAGTTGATGAATTCTGTTCGACACAGTTTGCGGAACTGATTACCTGAGAGTTCGCGTTGTTGTTCGTGGAGGTAATTCCATAAGTTGAGCAGTGCCGAGAAATCGGATTTCTCATCGGTAAAACGCTTGTGGAGCTCATCTGCTGCGGCTCGGTGTTCTTCAGGACGCTCGCGCGGATCTTGAATCGTCAACCCGGCGGCTAATACCAGGACCTCAGCGACCACCTCGTGTTCTTCGGAGGCCAGGATCATGCGTCCGAGGCGGGGTGCTACGGGCAAGCGTGCTAGACGGCGGCCCAGGGGAGTGATCGTGCCGGCCTGGAAGGACCGGCTAACCCAGCGCCCACCACGACCGCGTACCTTCACCGGGTTGCCGGTGTTTAGCGCTCCCAGCTCGGTGAGCAAGGTCACCCCGTCGGTGATTTGTTTATGCTCGGGGGCCTGCAGGAACGGGAAGTCTTCGAGTTCCTCAGCCGTGGTGATGATGTTGATCGAGGCCATGTGCAAAATGACAGAAGCCAAAGAGGTGCGCAGAATCTCGGGGTCGGTGAACTCGGGGCGAGCATTGAAATCTTCTTCCGAGTACAACCGGATGGCAATCCCTGGGCTGGTCCGCCCCGCACGACCGGATCGCTGCTGGGCTGATGCCTGTGAGATCCGTTCAATGGGCAAGCGCTGGACCTTGGTGCGCTGAGAATACCGAGAGATGCGGGCGGTTCCGGTATCGATCACATATTTGATCCCTGGCACGGTCAGCGAGGTTTCGGCAACGTTGGTGGCCAGAACGATGCGTCGGTGGGTCCCGGGCCGAAAAACGCGCTGCTGGTCTTGAAGTGACAGCCGACCGAATAATGGCAGAATTTCGGTGTTGGCTAATCGAGTATTACGCGCGATCCGGGGGCCTAAGACTTCGGCGGCGTCGCGGATCTCACGCTCACCGGGAAAGAAGATCAAGATGTCCCCGGGTGCTTCGTGGCTGAGTTCATCAACCGCATCAGCGATTGCATCCAGGGGGTCGCGGGCGTCTTCCATATCGTCGGCGTCGTCGTCTGGATCATCGGGCAGCGCTTCTTGTTGGAGGGGACGGTATCGGATCTCAACCGGATAGGTTCGCCCGGAGACTTCGACGATGGGGGCGGGTTTGCCGGTAGCGTCTACGAAGTGTTCGGCAAAGGATTGGGGATCGATCGTCGCCGAGGTGATGATGACTTTCAGGTCATCGCGCTTAACTAACAGCCGTTTGAGGTAGCCGAGCAGAAAGTCAATGTTCAGGCTGCGCTCGTGGGCCTCGTCAATAATAATAACCGAGTAATTCGACAGGTTGGGGTCATGCTGGATTTCGGCCAGCAAAATGCCGTCGGTCATGACTTTCAACTGCGTATCCGCAGAGACCTCTGAGGTGAAACGCACCTGGTACCCCACGGTGGAGCCGATGTCTTGACCGAGCTCTTCGGCGACACGTTCAGCAACTGAGCGGGCTGCGATCCGTCGAGGCTGGGTGTGGCCGATCATGCCTGTTTCGGCCAGTCCCATGGCCAAACACATTTTTGGTAGCTGAGTTGTTTTACCCGAACCGGTTTCCCCGGCGACAATGACCACCTGGTGGGCGGCCAACTGTGCCATGATCTGTTCGCGGTGCTGGGAGACCGGAAGATCCTCGGGGAAGGTAATGGCAGACAACTCAAGGGCAGATGTATTGGACATGATGCTCAAAATTCTACGATAGTCCACCACCCGGCGCGCACCGGCGACGCGCAGGGCCAAAACTGCGTCGTCGGGCCAGTCATGAGATACGCCCGACGACGCCATAAACCTTAGCGCGGGGTGTTGATCGTGAGCAGTTGTTTGTTGACGAACTCATCCATGCCCAGCGGACCGAGTTCGCGACCGAAACCGGAACGTTTCACACCGCCGAATGGCAAATCTTCGCCACCCTTATTGAACCCGTTGACGTGGACCATGCCAACTTCAAGCTGGTCTGCTACGGCCTGCGCACGAGCTTCATCGGTCGAAAAGACCGAACCTCCCAGTCCGTAGGACGACGAGTTGGCCAGTTCGATGGCTTCGTCTTCGGTCTTGACCCGGTAGATCATCACCACGGGACCAAAGAGTTCTTCGGAGTATGCCCGGGCGGTTTCGGGCACATCGGTCAAAACCGTTGGTTCGACATAATACCCGGGCAGATCGGGTCGCTGCCCACCCACGTGAACAGTGGCCCCGGCCTGGCGTGCGTCCTCGATCTGTTCCATCAGACCGGTCGCGGCAGTCTCCGACGATAACGGAGCATATTCATGGCGGTTTGCATCGGCCGGATTGCCCGGACGGAGCTCTTTGGCCAGCCCGGTCAGTTCAGCGACGAAATCGTCGTAAATGTCGTCCATCACAATAATGCGCTTATTCGAGGTGCACGCCTGGCCGCTGTTGCTCAGGCGGGAAAACAGCGCCCGGCGTGCCGATGCGGCGATATCATCGGCATCTAACACGATGTAGGGGTCTGAGCCGCCTAGTTCGAGCACGGCTTTTTTCAAATGACGCCCGGCTTGTTCAGCAACGGCAGCCCCGGCGCGTTCAGAGCCGGTCAGGGACACTCCGTGGATCCGTGGATCAGCGATGATCGTGGAGACCTGCTCGTGGGTCGCAAACACGTTAATGTAGGCACCCTCGATGACCCCGGCTTCACGCATGAGTTCTTGGATTTTCAAGGCCGTGCCGGCGCAAATTTCTGCGTGTTTGAGAATCACGGTATTGCCCAGCATGAGATTCGGTGCCGCAAACCGAGCGACCTGGTAATACGGGAAGTTCCACGGCATAATCCCCAAGATGGGGCCGATGGGACGCCGACGCAAGATCGCGGTCTGTCCATCAATGTTTTTGAGTTCTTGATCCGCTGCGAGGCGTTCACCTTCGGTCGCGTAATAGCGGATGATGCGCGCACAGTACTGGACTTCACCGATCGCTTCGCGCGTGTTCTTGCCCATCTCCAGCGTGGCTTGCGCCGCAAGCTCCTCGGAACGGTCTTCAAAGAGTGCAGCAAGTTTCAGCAGCGCTTGGCCACGTTCGGACATCTTCAGGGTTGACCAGGTGCGATACGCGCTCGCAGCGTTGGCTAGAGCCTGTTGGATGTCGTCATCGGTGGCGAAGGGAAATTCTTCAAGGAGTTCACCGGTGGCAGGGTTTTGAGTCCGATACGTTGTGGTCATGTCATTCCTAAGGTCACAGCACACTATGGGTCGTTCACTAATCTAAACGAGCTGTCAGAAGAAATCACGGCCTATCGGACGGCGTCCGGAAGCCACGTAGGTACTCCAGCTATGCGCTGGAGGTATATCGCAGGCATGCAGTCCACTGGATACAGAAAAAGCCAGCGTCTTCCAACGCTGGCTGTAGGGTTTTAGAGGCCCGGTGGAATGTAGTGATCTAATCCGTCTTGGCGTAGTCGGTGTTTGAGGTCTTCGACGAGCTGCGTGTAGTTATCCATGATGCGGGCCCGATCTTGCAGCTCCGAGGCTAAATCCATCGACGTCGCTCTGCGCAATTCCTTACGGGTCATGGTCAAAGCGGTTGGACGACCACCCGGGGTGTAAACCATCGAAGCTAGCGCTTCGATCGCACGTTCCCGGTTTTTCATCGTGGTACCTTCCATTTCCCACCGGAATAACGTCCGCTCGGAAATGCCAATCTTCTGGGCTAACTCGGTACGTGGAAGATTTGCGGCTTCCCTACGACGCATAATGTCTAACCCGACAGAAAGCTCATCGTTCGGGTTGAGCTGTTCCTGCCCTTCACGAGGGTGGAGTTTCCTTCGCATGTATCCGCCGTTCAAGAATCTGCCTTCTGTATCGGTTGATTTTTCAAGTATGCCGCAACCGTTCATCATTTCACAATATTTCATCCTGCCCGAACGCGCTTGTCAATTCGACAATTCGTGTTTCAACGACGTTCCGTTGATCAGGCGAGGACGTGCGTCAAGACATGCGAGGGTACGAGGTGTACATTCTGAGGGTGTGCGCAGAGTTAGAGTAGCTTGCCCGTCGACACATTGAGCGTGTGAAAAGCAGGCAGCTAGCCGCCCTAAAACTCAAGAACCCTACAGTGCTGTTATGGCACTGTAGGGTTGGTGCCCCCGATAGGAATCGAACCTACGGCCTTCTGCTCCGGAGGCAGACGCTCTATCCACTGAGCTACGGAGGCGCATGTTCACTAGGATACTAAAAAGTTCCGGTGGACCTTGAATACCCTACCGTAAAAATCACCCGCAACGAAATTGTGCCAGGCCAGACCCGGTGGTCGGTGTCACTTTGCCTTAAACGTGCCGACCTACGTGACGAAAGCTAAACTTGGACACGTGAATCCTGAAACTCTCTCTGCTGCTCTTGCCCACATTGTGCGTACCGCCGTCGACACCGGGGAAATAGACCTTCCTGCCGATGCGGTGCCAGAAGCTCCACGAGTCGAACGACCCAAGTCTCGAGACCACGGTGATTGGGCCACCAACATTGCCATGCAGCTGGGCAAGCGCGCCGGAATGAATCCTCGGCAGTTCGCTGAGATCGTCGCGCCGAAAATACACGACCTTGAGGGTGTCTCCTCGGTCGATATCGCTGGGCCAGGATTTATCAACATCACGCTCGATACCGCTGCCGCAGGCGAACTTGCCCGCACTATCGTTGAGGCCGGCGAAGAGTACGGTCGCAATGACCAAGCCGTCGGGGACGTGGTCAACCTTGAATTTGTCTCCGCCAACCCCACGGGCCCCTTACACATCGGACACACCCGCTGGGCCGCCTTGGGGGATGCTATCAGCCGTCTGCTGCGCGCTTCGGGAGCCAAAGTCACCAACGAGTACTACATCAATGACTACGGTTCTCAATTGGAAACCTTCGCGGCCTCTGTCTGGGCGCGGATGCACGGCAACGATGTGCCCGAAGGCGGCTACCCGGGTCAATACGTCCACGAGATCGCCCGAGCGATTCTGGCCGAAGACCCCACGCTCAAAGATAAAACTTACGACGACGCCCTACCGCAGTTGCGCACTCGTGCTTATGAAATCCAATTGGAAGACATCCGCGAGACCCTGGATCAATTCCAGGTGCACTTTGACGTATGGTTCTCAGAAGCCAAACTGCACGAAGACGGTGCGGTCGAAGATGCGCTCGAACGCCTCAAAGCCCAGGGCCATACGTATGAACAGGACGGGGCCTTCTGGCTACGCACCACCGATTTTGGGGATGACAAAGACCGAGTCCTGATCAAGGCAGACGGCAAGCCGACCTATTTCGCCGGTGACGCAGCCTATTACTTGTCGAAAAAAGATCGCGGATTCGATCAGAAAATTTATCTGCTCGGAGCCGACCATCACGGCTACGTCAACCGCCTGCGTGCGCTGGCTGCATGTGCCGGTGATGAGATGGACGCCAACATCGAAGTGCTGATCGGCCAGCTCATCTCGGTCAATGGTGCCCGCTTGTCCAAGCGGGCTGGCAATATTATCGAGCTGCGCGACCTCATTGAGTGGTTGGGTGTCGATGCATTGCGCTACTCGCTGGCGCGCTACCCGCACGACTCGCCGATGGAAATTGATCCGGAATTATTGCGTGCCCAAACCAATGACAATCCGGTGTTCTATGTTCAGTATGCCCACGCCCGGTCCCGTTCAGCAGCCCGGACCGCCGACGCTCAAGGGGTCGAGCGTAAAATCGAGACCTTCGATGCCGCTACTCTGACGCATCCCACCGAAGAAGAACTGTTGTCCAAACTGGCACAGTTCCCTTCGGTCGTGGGTAATGCAGCCAAGGTTCGGCAACCCCACCGCGTGGCCCGCCATCTGGAAGCCATTGCCGCCGCCTACCACGGCTGGTACGCGGCTGCTCGCATCGTGCCCGCCCCAGACAAAGACGGCACAAAACCTGCCCCACAACCCGTCAACTACGCCCGTCGCTGGCTCAACGACGCCACGACCCAGGTACTGGCCAATGGTCTGGGCCTGCTGGGCGTCTCGGCACCGGAGAAAATGTAATGCGCTCACCCCTCGCACCAACCTGGCTAACCACACCCCAAGATGTCGCCGCCCTGGATGACACGATCTTCTCTTCCGGAGTGGACCGCAATGACGGCGAAGTCACCATCCAAGGGATCAGTGTCACCGAACTGGCCGAAAAATTCGGCAGCCCACTGTGGGTCATCGATGAAAATGACTTCCGGGATCGAGCACGCGCCTACCAGGACGCGTTCAATACAGCTTTCGAATCGCTGTGCGGGGGCGTCGATGTCTTCTATGCCTCCAAAGCCCTGTTAACCGTCCAGGTGGCCAAATGGGTCCAAGAAGAAGGTCTGCACATTGACACGGCCTCGGGTGGGGAAATGGCCCTTGCCCTGCGTGCTGGTACCGATCCTGCGCGCATCGGGTTGCACGGCAACAACAAATCCGATGACGAACTGCGCACGGCCATCCAGTACCAGATCGGTCGCATTGTCGTGGACTCGCTATCGGAACTGCATCGCATCGAGGATCTGGCACAGCAGCTGGGTGCGCCAGCACATGTCATGTTGCGTCTGACGCCGGGGGTTGATGCCTCGACCCACGAACACATCGCCACCGCCCATGAAGACCAAAAATTCGGGCTCACCCTGACTCCTGCCCCCGGCGCGGAAACTGCAGTGGCCTATGATGCCGTACATTTTGCCGCCAGCGCTGAGCACATCAACCTGGTGGGCCTACACTCGCACATCGGGAGCCAGATTTTCGATTCTGCCGGCTTCGAAACCGCCGCGACGCGCATGCTGGAATTCATTGCCACGGTGACCGCCGAAGGCATTGGCATCGCTGAACTCGATATCGGTGGGGGATACGGTATCGCCTATACCGAAGCCGACGACCCCGTTAGCCCCGGCGTCATTGCACAAAACCTGGCAGCCCATATGTCACAGGAAGTCGCACGGCTGGGCATTGAATGCCCGCGGATTTCCATTGAGCCTGGGCGGTCGATTGCCGGGCCCGCAGGACTGACCATCTACACCGTGGGCACAACCAAAACCGTCTGGGTTGAACACGACGGCTCCCTCTATCCCCGGCGCTATGTCGCCGTGGATGGCGGCATGTCAGACAACCCGCGCCCAGTGTTATACGACGCCGACTACACGGCGGTATTAGCCAATCGAGTATCTGAAGCTGAACCGGTATTCTCGCGTGTTGTTGGCAAACACTGCGAATCCGGTGACATCGTGGTCAACACGGTCTATCTCCCCGAAGATACGGATTTTGGCGATCTGCTCGTGGTGCCCGCAACCGGTGCCTACGGGCACGTCATGAGCTCGAATTACAACATGCTGCCACGCCCAGCCATCGTCGCCGTCAGAGACGGCCAGGCCCGTGAAATTATTCGGCGCGAAACCTACGATGATCTTTTTGCACGCGAGGTCGATTTGTAAGTCGTCGGTAACGACTGGACTACAATGACGACACGGTGCCATAGCCACACTCAATGTTTACTCGGAGGACCATGACCACTGCATCTGATACCCCAACCCTGAACATCGCACTGTTGGGTGGTGGAACCGTCGGATCACAGGTTGCTCGTATTCTCACCGAGGATGCCGATGCACTCACCGGGCGTATTGGCGCCAAACTGCGGCTCACCGGTATTCTTGTACGAAACCCCCAAGCCACCCGCGACTACCAGCTGCCTGCAGAGTACTACTCCGATAATGTCGACGACGTGCTGGCCGACGCCGATATTGTCATTGAACTTATGGGCGGTATCGAACCGGCCCGGGAGCTGATTCACAAAGCGATTGCCCAGGGCTCAAATGTGGTCACCGGGAACAAAGCACTGCTGGCCACCCACGGCAATGAACTCTATGAGGCCGCAGCCCAAGCCGGTGTGCAGCTGTCATTTGAAGCAGCCGTTGCCGGTGCTATTCCCATCCTGCGTCCGCTCCGTGACTCACTGTCGGGGGACCGAGTGACCAGGATTATGGGCATCGTCAATGGGACGACCAACTACATCCTGGACCAGATGGACACCACCGGTGCCTCCTTCAACGATGCTCTGGCCGAAGCGCAACGCCTGGGCTACGCCGAGGCTGATCCGACGGCTGATGTTGGGGGAGAGGACGCCGCCGCGAAGTCCGCGATTCTGGCCCATCTCGCATTCCACGCACCATTTACCCTGGATCAGGTGTATACCGAAGGCATCACCGAAATCACCGATCTTGACCATAAAGCGGCAGCCGATGCCGGGTACATTATCAAGTTATTGGCGATCGCCGAGCAACTCGATGACCCATCCGGCGTCGTCCTGCGTGTTCACCCGACCCTGCTACCACGTGAACATCCGCTGGCTTCGGTCCGTGGCGCCTATAACGCCGTTTTTGTGGAAGCCGAAAATGCTGGTGAGCTGATGTTTTATGGTCCAGGTGCTGGTGGCGCACCAACCGCATCGGCAGTCATGGGCGACGTCATGTCGATAGCCAAGCGGAACTTGCGCGGTGGTCCGGGACGCACCCACACGGCCCGCCGCGAACTGGACTCTCTGGACATCGGGGAGACCACAACCCGGTACATGATGGTGGTCCGCGCTGCAGACGCCCCCGGTGTGCTGGCTAAAGTAGCCGGAACTTTCGCCGACCACAACGTATCGATTAAATCTATGAACCAAACCCGGGATGCCGCATCCACCGAAGAACACAAAACTGCGTTGCTGTCCTTCGTGACGCACCGGGCCAAAGAGTCCCACCTGGCTAAAACGCTTCAGGCAACCAAAACGCTAGATGTCGTGGACGACGTACTGTCGGTCATGCGGGTCGAAGGTAAATAATCGTGGCATCACCAGCCACGACGCCACCGGCCAACCGGGTTCCCGTTGGCATCGTCGCCAAAATTCAGGTGCCGGCCACTTCGGCGAACCTTGGTCCCGGCTTTGACAGCGCCGGAGTTGCGGTCGGTCTTTACGATGACTTGGAAATCCGCACCACCGAAACCGGGTTCAACGCCTCGATCGAAGGCGAAGGTCATAACTATCTGCCCACCGATGCGCGGCATCTGATCATCGCTCAGATCCGCGCCCGGCTGGATCGACTTGGTTGGTATCTCCCCGGATTGCAACTCCACGCGATTAACCGCATCCCGCACTCCCGCGGGCTGGGTTCTTCGGCTGCGGCACACATCGCTGCAGCATTAGCGGTCAAAGCCCTGTTGCCGCCGGACTGCAAGATCACCGAGGACGATCTCCTCCAGTGGGCATCCGAGGCTGAAGGCCACCCGGATAATGTTGCCCCGGCCGTGTACGGGGGACTGACCTTTTCCTGGAACGAACCCGATGCCACCGGCAATGTGTACCGCAGCTTACAGCTGATGCCACACACTGATGTGACACCGGTGGTTGCGATTCCCTCCAAGCCATTATCTACGGCCGCAGCCAGGACGTTGTTGCCCACCAGCGTCCCGCATCTGGAAGCCGTATCGAATGCTTCGCGGGCAGCGTTATTGGCTCCCGCGATGACCACGCATCCAGAACTCTTGCTCGCCGCAACTGAAGACTGGCTGCATCAGAAATACCGGCAACCCTCCATGCCCGAAACCCTGCGCCACATCGCAGCGATGCGCGCTGAGGGCCACGCGGCGGTGGTCTCAGGAGCCGGCCCAACCCTGTGTGTTTTCGCCCCTGATCGCGCCGAAGCCGACGTCATTGCGGATAAATTATCACAGCGTGCAGCGAAATCTGAGCAACACTGGGATGTGCGGATTCTGCCTGTGGCCACTCAAGGTGCTACCATGGAAGTATTCCGGCCATAACGAGAACGTTTTTACGGTTTGGAGTTTATCTAAACCGATCGTATTCGGCCTGGTCTTTACCGCAATTCTGCGGAGAGTATTTTGATAGCCCATCATCTTAGATGTCAGGTTATCCAACACGATAGACACCTGCGTTGACACTGCTGTGCAACATTGGGTGCTCCTATATTGCAATCACACCAAGACAACTTGACGTAAGCACAGTCCCGTCGAGCTTGTTATCAAAACCTGCGGGTATCTTAATCCCGTACCGACGAGGGGGAAGGAACCTTCGTGACTGAACAAGACACAGTACAGGCCCCAACAGCTAATGGGTCTGGTGGCCTGGGCAGCCTCAAACTTGCCCAACTCAAAGACTTAGCATCGCAGCTGGGTATCACCGGCACATCGCGGATGCGCAAAGCGCAATTGGTCGAAGTTATTGCCGACCATCAGCGCGGCGGCAGCCCGGTCGCCGAGCAGAAGCCAGCTGCAAAAGCTGTCGACGCCAAACAAGACAAGTCTGCCAAAGCTTCCGAGCAACCGAAGCACGATCAGCAAAAGGTGAGCGAGCAACCAGCTCCTCAAGACACCTCGGCACAAGCCGACAAGGCTGAGCGCACACCGGATGCCACCGACGAAACAGCCGGGCAGCAAACCGATGATGACCAGCCGAAACAGCGCGGTCAGCAGTCACGCGGTCGACGCGGTTCTCGCGGTGGGCAACAACGTGACGCGCAGCAAACTCGCGACACCAAGAACGCTGAAGGCCAAGCCGAGACACAGTCCGAGACGGCCGACAAAGATCAGGATTCCGCCAAGGAATCAGACGACAACACCGGACAAGACCGCCAGCGCGGCCGTACTCGCAACCAGCAGCGTCGAGACCAAGATCGTCAACGTCGCGATCAGCAAGATACCCAAGACGACCAAGATTCTGACGACAGCTCCACAGATGAGCAGTCGGATAGTCGCCGGCATCGCGATGACGACCAGCGCAATCAGCGCCGTCAACGCCAGCGTGACCGCAACCGCTCCCGTGACCGTCGTCGCGAACAAGAAGACGAAGACGACCAGGACCAAGAGGTCAGCGAAGACGAAACCCTCATCCCGATCTCGGGCATCTTGGATGTTTTAGATAACTACGCTTTCGTGCGGACCTCGGGCTACCTGCCAGGACCAAACGACGTGTACGTCTCGATGGCCATGGTCAAGCGCTTTGGACTGCGCAAGGGCGACGCCATTCGGGGTCGTGTCCGTGCGCCTCAAGCCGATGACGATAAACAACAGAACCAGCAGGGTGGTCGCGGCGGCGGTCGCGGTGGCCGTGGTGGTCGCAACCGTCGCGGTGGAGGCGGCAGTGGCGGTGGCAGCAACCGACAGAAATTCAACGCCTTAGTCAAAATTGATTCGCTCAACGGTCAAGAAGCCGCTGAGAATCCCAAGCGCGTGGAATTCAATAAACTCACCCCGCTCTACCCCCAGGAACGCCTGCGGTTAGAACACCAGTCCAAAGACATGGGCCCACGCCTGGTCGATCTGGTCGCCCCCATTGGGAAAGGCCAGCGCGGTCTGATCGTTTCACCACCAAAAGCCGGTAAAACGATGATGCTGCAGTCGATCGCCAACGCGATCACCACCAATAACCCTGAGGTCAAACTCATGATGGTCCTGGTGGATGAACGCCCAGAAGAAGTAACCGACATGCAGCGCTCGGTGCGCGGTGAAGTCATCGCTTCGACCTTCGACCGTCCAGCTGAAGACCACACCACGGTTGCCGAACTGTCGATCGAACGCGCCAAGCGCATGGTCGAACTCGGCCACGACGTCGTCGTCCTGCTGGACTCCATGACCCGCTTGGGCCGTGCCTATAACCTGGCCACCCCGGCGTCTGGACGCATCCTGTCCGGTGGTGTCGACTCGGCAGCCTTGTACCCACCCAAGAAATTCTTTGGCGCGGCACGCAACATCGAAGGCGGCGGTTCGCTGACCATCTTGGCGACCGCCCTGGTAGAGACCGGTTCTCGTATGGATGAAGTCATCTTCGAGGAATTCAAGGGGACCGGCAACATGGAACTGCGCCTGTCCCGCGAACTGTCCGAGCGTCGTATCTTCCCAGCCATCGACATCAACGCTTCGGGTACCCGTCGCGAAGAAAACCTGTTGACCAAGGAAGAAATCGGTATCATGTGGCGACTGCGCCGTGTGCTGTCCGGTTTGGAAACTCAGCAGGCGTTGGAGCTTTTGACCTCCAAGCTCAAAGAAACCGAAACCAACGCGGAATTCTTGATGCTGGTCTCCAAGACCACTCTTCGAGGTCAAACAGAGTCTTAGCATCTAGATGAAAAACCATCGCGCAACCATGCGGTTGCGCGATGGTTTTTTGATTCTGTTCTAAGACTCCCACGACTAAGGTAAACATATGAGTACGTTTGATTCCATCGATAACCTGCTAGCCGAACACGCAGACCTCACCGAAAAAATGGGCGATCCCGCCGTCCATGCCGACCAAGCTCTGGCACGCAAAATCGGCCGACGCTTCGCTGAGCTTGAAAAAATTGTCAAAGCGCACAAGCGTTGGGAACAACTCGGTCAAGACCTAGAAGACACCAAAGAACTCGCCCAGGAAGACGAAGACTTCGCCGCTGAAATTCCTGAACTCGAGGCCAGTTATGAAGAAGCCACCGAAACCTTGCATCGCTTGCTGATTCCGCGCGATCCCGACGACGCACGCAACGTCATCTTAGAAATCAAAGGTGGCGAGGGCGGCGAAGAGGCGGCTCTGTTTGCCTCCGACCTGGCACGCATGTACCTGCGGTATGCAGAACATAAGGGTTGGAAGACGGAGATCATCTCCGCCACCGAATCGGACCTTGGTGGCTATAAAGATGTCCACATTGGGGTTTCGTCTAGCACGAACGATCCCGCCCAGGGGGTCTTTGCCCACCTGAAATACGAAGGGGGCGTGCACCGTGTTCAACGAGTGCCCGTGACCGAATCTCAGGGACGGATCCATACCTCTGCTGCAGGGGTTTTGGTGTTCCCTGAGGTCGATGAACCCGAAGAAATCGCGATCAATCAGACCGATCTAAAAATCGATGTGTATCGTTCATCGGGTCCTGGCGGCCAGCACGTCAACACGACCGACTCTGCGGTTCGTATTACCCACTTACCAACGGGCATCGTCGTGGCCATGCAGAACGAAAAATCGCAGATCCAAAACCGTGAAGCAGCAATGCGCGTCCTGCGGTCTCGCCTGTTAGCTCACCAACAGGAAGAACTGGCTGCAGCGGCTGCTGAGACCCGGGCTTCGCAAGTTCGGACCATGGACCGTTCCGAACGAATCCGCACATATAACTACCCCGAAAACCGCGTCGCCGATCACCGAACCGGCTACAAAGCGAATAACTTGGACCGTGTCCTGGAAGGCGACCTGGACCCAGTGATCCATTCACTGATCGAAATGGACGAGGCCGAACGTCTCGCCGCCCTGGGTGAAACCACGACGTCCTAATGACTGATGTCAATGAGATCATCCGCCAGGTCCACATGCAATTGGACCAGGCGGGGATCGACTCACCACAAGCAGAAGCCGCCACCATCGTCGCACACGTTTTGAACATTTCACGAGGCAAGCTCGGTGTACTCCAAGCGCTCGGCGACGAACTCGACGACGACGCTGTGGCGAAAATCGCCGAGCTTGCTGGCGCCCGGGCCACTCGCATCCCGCTGCAGTACCTTACCGGTACGACGGGTTTCTATGGACTGGATTTGCAGGTTTCCCCGGGCGTGTTTATCCCTCGGGTCGAAACGGAAATCCTTGTCGAGTCCACACTCGAGCGACTAGGGGCCCCGTCAGGTCCGGTGAATATTCTGGATCTGTGTACCGGCTCCGGCGCGATTGCTGCCGCACTTGGTGACCAACTGCATAAGCGCAAGACCACGGCACATATATGGGCAGTCGATGTTTCTGCCAAGGCTGTCGAACTGGCCCGTATGAATACTGCTAACTACAATGTCACGGTATTGTGTGCAGATGCCACCGACCATCGCAGCGTCATCGCAGCAGATCCTGCACTTGCCGCGTTGCCAGGTGGGTTCGAGGTGGTCGTGTCGAATCCGCCCTATATCCCTACCACAACGCCGGTCACCCAGCACGAAGCTGACCAGGACCCGGATCTTGCACTGTACGGCGGCTCGCCCGATGGTACCGCCGTCCCGCTACGCATCGCTGAGCAAGCCGCATTCTGGCTGGCTCCGGGTGGTGTCTTCATGATGGAACACGACCATACCCACGCTGAGCGCCTGGTAACAGCCCTCACTGCCCTTCCGGCGTGGCAAGAGGTGCACACCATTCAGGATCTCACGGGCACGGATCGATTTCTTGCGGCGATTCGCACACCATCGGCGAAACCAAACCCGAAATCCACTTCAACCCTGGCACAATGACTATCGTGACAAAGCTGTTCGACGCCCAACAACCTGACCAACACACCGCTGCGATTACCGCGGCGGTCACTGCCATCGGCCAACGTGAACTCATCGTGCTACCCACCGACACGGTCTACGGTGTGGGCGCCGATGCGTTCAGTCCACAAGCCGTAGCTGTTTTACTGGCTGCAAAAGGTAGATCACGGCAAGCTCCACCACCGGTGTTGATCGGCAACATGCACGTTCTCGATGCTTTGGCCGCGGAGATCCCAGCGACGGGGCGCCAGCTTGCGCAAACGTTCTGGCCGGGCGCTCTGACGCTCATCTTCAAATCACAGCCATCGTTGTCCTGGGATCTTGGTGAAACCCACGGCACGGTTGCCCTGCGCCAACCTGCAGACAAACTAGCCCAACAGATCCTTCAAAATACAGGACCGCTGGCAGTCTCTTCGGCAAACCGGCACGGCCAACCCGCTGCTACAACCGCTCAAGAAGCCCAAGATGCTCTGGGCGAATCAGTCGCGGTATATATCCACGACGGTACCCGCGGTACGCAACAAGCCTCCACCATCGTGGATTGTACGGTTGCCCCGCACCGCATCCTTCGCTCGGGGGCCATCAGCATTGAACAATTACGTCGGGTTGTTCCAGATATGCTCGACCTCAACGATCCTGAGCCCGTTTCTGATTCCGAATCATCCGGATCTCATGGTGCGGAGGATGCTTCGTCCTCATGAAGGTCTACCTTGCCATCGTGGCCATCACCGCGCTGATCAGCTTTGCACTGACCCCGATGGCACGGATGTTAGGTGTTCGCGGACGTGTCTACACGCCTAACCGGAAACGCGACATGCACCGTGAGCCGATCCCCAAGCTTGGGGGAGCGGCCATGGCATTGGCTGTCATTATCGTGCTTGGAGCAGCATCGCTCATCCCATTCTTATCGGGCATCTACCAGGCCCCGATTGTGGGCATTTTATTGGCGATCCTCGTCACCCTTGTCATGGGTGTGGCCGATGATCTTTGGGATCTTCACTGGATCTTCAAGTTTGCCGGTCAAGTACTGGCTGCAGGCATCGTAGCCGCAGCTGGAATCCGCGTCGAAGCTATGCCAGTTGGTTGGATTCACGTGGACAGTGAATTAGCTCAGATCCTGATTACCATCTTTGTGATCGTTCTGACGATCAACGCGTTCAACTTCATCGATGGCCTCGATGGGCTCGCAGCGGGGGTAGCTATCATTGGGGGATCAGCCTTCTTCGTATATAGCTACATCCTGACCAGAACCATCAACGCCTATGACTACTCAAATCTGTCGACCTTACTGACCGCACTGTTGATCGGGACATGTCTTGGCTTTTTACCGTTCAACTTTCATCCGGCGCGGATTTTTATGGGCGAAGTAGGGGCACAACTGATCGGCTTGCTCATGGCGACTGCGGCCGTAGCAGTCACCGCAGATCTCGGGGCTTTGGAAGGATTCCGATTCCGCAATATTCCAGCGTATATGCCGATCTTGTTGCCATTGGCCGTGATGATTTTGCCGCTGTTGGATTTGTTTATGGCAGTGCTGCGCAGAACGGCGCGACGCAGTTCGCCATTTAGCGCCGATCGTGGTCACATCCATCACAAGCTGGTCGACGGTGGCTACACACATCGGCAAGCGGTTTTGCTGCTATATCTGTGGTCGTTTGTGGTCGGATACGGCGCTGTGTCCCTGACGTATTTCCCGGCAGAAATCGTCATCACCACGACAGTAGTTGCCCTGGCATTGCTCATCCTGCTGACACTACGGCCCTGGATGGCCCGGCGTGCGTACTATCGACGCCTCAATAAGCTTCGAGCAGCAAAAGCTGCCGAGCGTGGACTGGACCAACCGATAGAACAAGGTGAAACATATGGCAAAGAGGCCCGTTAACAAACGCGGTTGGTGGGGAATATTGCTCCACGCTTCCTGGCCTACCGGCCTCGCCATCGTGATCACCGCCGTAGTCTTCGCACTGGTGGAACATACCGATGCCGGTATTTCGGCGCTGGTATCAGGGCTCGTTGTGTGGGCTTTATCTGCCGTCAGTATTCTAGTCATTGCTATTGTTTGGAAACGTCGAAGAGATCTTGCGATTCCCTTGGCAATGGCAGCTTTTGTGGCAAAGATCGTTATTCTCGGTTTTGTCCTCACTGTCGTACCCGCTCCCGAGTGGTTGCATACGGTAGGGGCGGCAATTGGGGCACTCGTAGCGATCGTTATTTGGCAACTTGCAGAAGTTGTAGTTTTTATCAATACCCGCCGTCTAATCTATTCATAGCTGCACTTGTCAATGTGATAAAGGCAACAATTTAACACGATTTCCAAAAGATGAAATGACGAGAAAGATTATCTGACTAGGTCTTTTGTTAGATGACGGTGCGGTCAAGGGTTTTCCGTGTGATGAAGATCTCACTTGATATGTAGTGTTGGAGTGGTTATCACGCTGGAAGTCAACGACTCAATGCGACATGGGTTAGGGTTTTTGCTAGACTATCC
>CAZAAP010000004.1:37441-39341 GCA_964482935.1 uncultured Enteractinococcus sp. | reverse complement strand
CTTGGTGCCAGACCGATGGCAGGGTCGCGCCTAAGTGGGGGTCATTGGCCAGCAGTGGCAGCCCGGTTGCGGTATGTTCTCCGGAGACCACCCACGAGTTCGAGCCGATACCTTCTCCGGCCGAAGGCATCAGCTGATCTACGGTGGTGAGCACCTCGGTGAGTCCAGCGAGCTGGAGGTCCTGGGGTGGGCTGATCACAGCACGAGATGGTGTATCGGGACCTGCGGCTGGGTCAGTTTCGGCGCGCTCGGGGATGCCTGCATCCGCGATTTCGGAGCCGTCGGGGTCTTCGGCCAGGATGACCGGGTGTTTCTCGAAGGGGTAGCCCGGATAGAGATCGGCCAGTGTATCGGCGTCGAGCTGCTGGGTGAGCAGAGCGCGGGCGGTTTCGTCTTCCAGGTTGGTGCGCAGATCCCAGGCCATCGCCTTGAGCCAGGCAGCTGAGTCTACCGGCGTCCAGGGTTCTGGTTCATACTCGCGGTTCTGGAAGCCAAGTACGGTGTATTCAAATGCCAACGCCCCGCCTTGGCGTTCGTCCAGGTAGGCATTGACGCCGTCGGCATAGGCTTCGTAATAGGCGCGTTCGCGCTGCGGGAGGGCTTCGATTTCTTGTTCGGCAATGCCGTGCCAGTTGAGGCTACGCAAAAACTTATCGGCGCCCAGCTGCGAGGCACCGAATAGTTCGGAAAGACGGCCAGCGGTCATGTGACGGCGGAAATCCATTTCCCAAAACCGGTCTTGAGCATGCACATATCCCTGCGCTAAAAAGAGGTCTTGTGCGGTGTCAGCCGTGATCGTGGGGATGCCACGTGCATCGCGTTGTACGGTGACATTGTGTTCTAGGCCGGCGACTTGCAGTGTCCCGTCGGTGTCTGGGAACGCACGCTGAATCGACCAGGTTATATATCCACCGACCACCAACACCAGGACAGCACCAACCGAGATAAGACCGAGGATGGTTTTCAGCCAGAGCATGCGGGGCTGTGCGGAGGGTTTGGCCATGACCTGTGCCTTTCACCGAGACCAGGCGGGTGTTGAGGATCTGTTCTTAGGGTACGTGACGTAGTCCACACCGCGTGAGCTTTGGCGCCTAGTCATCGAGAGTATCGGCGAGTTCGGCCACGATGTCGGCAACGTATGGGCCAAACATGATCGGATCGTTGTGGTCTGAGGATTCCACCACGTGGTCGGCTCTCAAGTGCGGTGCTGCTGCGGCGACCTGGGCACTGAGGTGGGGAGGAATGACTGTGTCATGCTCGGCTCGGATGACTGCTACGGGTGCGCTGGTGATTGCGACATGCTCAGCAACGGGGAACCGGTCGCGCAAGATGGCGCGTACCGGCAGCCAGGGATAATGGTGGGCTCCGACATCGGCCAGTTCGGTAAAGGGTGATCGGAACACTGCTGCAGCTGGTGGCCGTTCGGCGAGCAGAGCGGCGGTAACCCCGCCGCCAAGAGATTCGCCAAAGTAGATCGTCTGCTCGGGCGGATAGCCCAACTTATTGAGTGCGTCCAGTGCTGCGAATCCGTCAGCGATCAGACCACCTTGATGTGGGGTTCCCGGATTCGTACTATACCCCCGATAGTCCATGACCAGGACCGCAAACCCGCGAGCCTGAAACGCTTGTGCCAGACCTAACCGATTCGCGCGGTTTCCGGCATTGCCCGGGGCCATGAGGAGCGCTAGTTCACGGTCGTCTGCCTCTGGAGCAGCAGGCGCGAACCACGCCGCAAGTTCTAGTCCATCAGATGTGTACAGTGTGAGATCTTCGCCGCCAACCAGGACATCAGCGGCAGCCGGAACCGGCGAGGTGTCGGGAAAATAAATCATGGAGCGCTGCAATGACCACATCAACACCGCTCCTATCACTAGAACTGCCACAATAATGCACGCTATCC
>CAZAAP010000004.1:0-37341 GCA_964482935.1 uncultured Enteractinococcus sp. | reverse complement strand
GACCACATCAACACCGCTCCTATCACTAGAACTGCCACAATAATGCACGCTATCCACAGAAACCCTCGCCACCGTCGTGGTCGCTGCGTCTGCGTGCTCATACCACTATGCTTCCAGTGGCGGTCCCACCCGGCAATGGATGTGGTTAGGCCGTCTGCGGTGCGCGGCGTTGACGGGAGTTTTCGATGGCTTTTACGACAGCCCCGACGGCAAAGGCCGCAAAGACGGTGCCTTCTCGCACGCCTTCGAGACGCTGCATGAGCAGCAGCGACACCACGAGCGAGATGATAACCAGCGACCAGTCGACGAACTGCTTCATCGTGCCGAAACGAATCGTGGTCACTTGGGTGAGCGCCATGACGAGACCTTCACCCGGTAAATACAGCAACTTGGGCTGGACCTGAATATAGACGCCGACACCCAAAATGAGCGCACCAACGATCGTGACGATCCACTGCAGCAGGTAATTGTCCGTGTACGTCCAACTCGTCAGCCACAAGGAGACGTCGATGAGGGCTCCAAAGAGCACGGCAATCGGTATTTGTACGAGCTGAAAGAGTGGGAACTTGCGACGCAGGATAAGCATCTGGATGAGCACGAACACGGTATTCATCAGTACCGTGACGGTACCGACAGTCAGCGGTGTTGCGGCATTCATGACTGCCGGGAACGTGGAGATCGGGGCCGTGCCAAGTTGGCCGTGCACACTGAGTGCAATCCCGATTGACATCACAAACACACCGGTCAAAAACGTGACCCAACGGCTCCACATGCCTGCCGTCTTCACCTTAGCTGTGGGGTGTGTGGTGGTGTCGTCATGATTCATGCCCTGGGGCATCGTCGTCCTCGCTTCCAGATCCGGTAAGGTCTACCGGCCTGCACCTACTGTAGTCCCAGAACCAAAGAAAAGCTGATTTTCCGCTGCCAGATCCGCTTTAGGATACATGACCACACCAGAGTCACAGCCGGATAAAAAGGACTACCCTTGAGGTTGTGACCACTGATAAGACTCCTGCACGGTCAGCCTCGACCGGTTTGCTGATCATCCTGTTGTGTGCAATGGGGGCCGGACCGTTATTCAACTATGGCATCTCGGTATCCTCGGCACTGATCATCGACCAGATGGGTATCTCAGCCGGTCAACTCGGGCTGATTGTCACCGTGGTCTTCGCAGCCGCCGCAGTCTCCAGCATGTGGCTGGGGAATCTGGCCGATAAGATCAGCGCTCGCAGCCAAATGCTCATCATCTTCGTAGGCACCGCCGTGGCACTTGTCGTTGCCGCATTCGCTCATAGTTATTGGGTATTGCTGGTCGCAGCGGTGTTAGCCGGACCAGCGCAGGCCATTTCGAATCCGACGACGAATCGGGTCATCATGCGTGCTGTCCCGCTGGCAAAGCGCACCGGTTGGATCGGTGTCAAACAATCTGGTGTTCAAGCGTCTCAACTCTTTTCGGGGCTCTTCTTCCCTGCGGTCGCCCTGGCCTTGGGTTGGATCGGGGCCGCCCTGGGTGGCGCAGTAGTTTGCGTGTTGTTGTGGTTGGTCTCGTTGAAATACGTCCCCTCGCCCGCACAGCTGGCCGCCCGCCGGTCCGCGCCGTCCGAGCCGGAACCACCTGAAGTTACGGTCGACACCGGGCAAATGTCTGCGGTAGCAACCAAAGACAAGATGCCCGCGGTGGTGTACTTTTTCACGGTCATTGCGATGCTGTCGGGCATGGGCATGCAGGCCACCAATGTGTACCTGCCGCTGTTTGCGGTACAAGAACTCGGCTTTTCGCTCGTGCTGGGTGGTGCCGCCGCTGCGGTCTCCGGTGTTATTGGTGTCGTATCGCGAATTGCTTGGAGCCGACGTATGCAGGCCGGGGCGCAGCCCTCACGTTTGCTGATGTTCATCAGCGCCGGGGCACTACTGGGAGTGCTGGCATTCTTAGGCGCAGGCTACTGGCAACAGCCAGCACTGATTTGGGCAGGTGCAGCCTTACACGGCATCACGGTGCTGGGTGCAAACGTCGTCATTAATGCGGGCCTACTCCGTATTGTGCCCGGCCACAAGATCGGTGCGGCCTCCGGCTTGAACTCGATGGGCATGTACGCCGGATTCGCACTGGGGCCGTTAGTCATGGGACTGCTCCAGGACTTCACCCAGAGTTTTGCGACCGGCTGGATGTTCGTCGGCCTGTCATATTTGTTGTGCGGCGTCGTCAGCATCATGCTCTACCGCCGCACACTTCGAAAGGAGAACCGCTCATGATGCTCAAAACCACCCACGCTCCCCGATGGGCGCGGACGATGATGCTGATCATCCCGGCCCTCTGGCTGGGCCTGATCCTCGGCATTTCCTTTATCGAAGCCCCGTTGAAGTTCACCGCACCGGGTATCACCATTCCACTCGGCCTTGGCATCGGCCGCCGCGTGTTTCTGGCCATGAACATGGTCGAAGTCGTCTTGGGTCTCATTCTGCTGGTGGCCCTGTTGACCATGTGGCGTAACCACCGCTATCAAGAGCTTCCGAACTTCGCCAAAATGCAGCTCTTTAGTTTCATCACCCTGGTGTTGCTTCTGGTCAAGACCGTGGTGATTCGCCCGCTATTGGCGGTACATTCCGATCGGGTCCTCGAAGGCACCTTTGAGGGTGGCTCCACCACGCACTATTACTACATCGGGGTCGAAGTACTGCTGGTGGTCGCGCTCACCTTGCTGGTGATTGCGGCGGTGCGTGGTCTTTTACCGCCCACCGCGGCCATTCACAGCGACGCGGCAGCTGCGTCAGATGCTGAAACCACGCCCACTGAATCTTAAACCAACGACGCCGGTGGTCGGAAAAGTATTCCAACCACCGGCGCCGTTTAGAAGTTTAAAGCTTAGCGGGCAACCATAGCAGGCTGATCGGCAGTCTGCGCAGTTTTGTTCTGTCGGTAGGCGGAGCCTGGAAGCAGGGCATCAATGCTGAATTTGCCAGCGCCACGAGCGGCGATGAGCAACAGCGCAGCAGCAATCACCAGGACGAGTTCATAGCCGCCATTTTCTACGAAGACGCCCGCTTGGACGTGAACGAGAACGAAGGCGCCCAGCTGGACCAGTACGTTGAGGATGGCGGCAAGGGTGGTCATAAAGCCGACTAGGATCAGCACGCCACCGGCGAGTTCGGCAATGGCCGCAATGAGTGATGTGACGCCCGGTGCGGGGATACCCATCTCTCCGAATGCGGATGCAGTACCGGCCAGGGTCCATTCGTTGAATTTCTGCCAGCCGTGGGCAATGAGGACGACGCCCAGTGCGATCCGAGCGAGCAGGAGCACGATGTCGTCGAGGATTGGATATTTTCTTACAGGGCTCAAGAGTGTTGTCATGATCGATAGCTTGACACGGCAAGTGAAATCTTGGCAACCCGACACTGAGTGCTGTTGCTCACATTCGCCCAGATGCGCCACTTCGAGTCCCCTCGACTTCGGCGTCCCGGCGCCCAAACAGGCTGATATTCCCACTTTCCACGGCAAGCCAAAGGTGAAGATTGACACGCCCCTGCAAGACTGAGTCCAGGAGGTTTAGGACCCTGAAGACGGCACGCGTAGCAGCAGATCGTCCCAGAGCATCGGCGCAAATTTGAAGGTGTCTGTGCCATCAAGCCCGCCGCTGAGGAATTCGTGTTCGTATTCCCACTGGAGTTCGTCGATGACGTCGTCAACTGTCACGTCAGGGGTGCCGTCTTCCACCGCGCCGGCGGTTTGCGGATCGAACTCAATCCCCAGGGCTTCATACACATCGGTCAGGACGTGGCGGATCGAATAGCCGTGTTCAACCACCAGACTGGTAGAAAACAACCATGCGCCTTTGACCACGCGCTGCGCGGTGCCGGCTAGCTTGATGCGATGCTCCGGGCTCAGCGCTGCATGAACTGAGTATTCTCCGGCGCAGTATTCACCGGGGATCTCACCGACCGCAGCATGCGCTCCCAGGCGGCGCAGCATTGCGGTGAACAGTTCTCCGAAGTATTCAAACCGCTGCTTGAACCCTGACATGGCGTCGTCTTCTGGCTGGATGTGATCAATGATCAACGAGCCGCGATGATAGGCCGCCGCCCTGCCGCCGACTTTGCGGACCGTCGGGGTGAAACCGTGTCGCAGGCTGTGCTGCCGGGCTGCCTCGTAGCCGTCGAGTCGGACATCTTGTTGACCGAAAGATACGGTGGGTTCGGGCCGATAGAGCCGCACAATCGGCCCGGTGATCTCACCGTGCTGAACAGCGCGCAATAAGGTCGTCGAATATGCCAGATCGGCAGCCACGCCTAAGGTGGCGTCCTGTTCAACCCAATGCAACGTTCTGTCAGTCACTGTGCCCTCGTTTCATAATGGTTTGGGGTGCTGGGTTCTATGAGCCCATCACATGAGCTTATAGAACCCAGCACGATTCCCACGAGGAACGACCGTCGGCTGTGGTCAGAAATTGACGGCTGGTCTTAGACCTGAACGATGCCCATCATCACGGCGACCAACAGCAGAACGATGCTGAAGCCCCACATAATGACGAATGAGTAGCGAATGTGTTTGCCGATATCGGCTTCTGCTAGGCCCATGGCCAACCAGACGGCAGGCGCGAAGGGACTGACGAAGGTACCGATAACGTTACCGATCACCAAGGCATAAGCCGTGGAGCTCGCAGCGACTCCGAATTGGCCGGCTGTTGCTTCAACCAGTGGCAGCACGGAGAAGTAATAGGCATCGGTCGAGGTGAGCATATCCAGTGGCACACCGAAGAATCCGACAATCAGGTGCAGATACTGGCCCACTGATTCCGGGATGACCTGCAGCATTGCTAGTGCAATGCTTTCTAGCATGCCAGACTCGTTGAGCACACCTAGGAAGACGGCAGCTGCGACAATTACTGCGGCCATCATGAGCGCATTCGGTGCGTGGGCTTTCATGCGATCAATTTGCAATTTAGCGGAGTTGAAGTTTAGCGGTAACAGTATCGCTACACCCAGCACGAAGCTCAGGGCGGGATCTAGCCAGCCTGCCAACATGACGGCGAGCACGGCGATGACCACCGCAACATTGAGCCAGTAAATGCTGCGATGAGCGTTGATCTTGCCTTCCAGATCCTTCCGTTCGAGTTTCTGTCGGGCCGTAAAATCGTCAGCAATTTTGCTCACGTCAACATTTCCGACGGACTGCAGCGCGCCCGTACCCACTTGGACGTTAATGCGCCGCATTTCTCGCACGCCCAACAGCACGGCCAAGCCCACGAGTAACACTAGCCCTGCACCCTGGAGCGGGACGAGGGCCTGGTACATTTCACCGGGATCTTCATCGATGACACTTGCGGCCCGGATGAGAGGGCCACCCCAGGGGACCATATTCATCAAAGAAGCCGAAAGGCTAACGAGTAGTAGCAGCAGGTAGCGGCTCATGTTGAGCGCTTGGTACAGCGGCAAGAGGGCGGGGATCGTCAGGAGGAAGGTTGTGGCACCAGCTCCGTCGAGGTGTGCCACCGCACCGATCAGTACGGTGCCGACCGCAACCAGAATAACGCGACCCCGCGTCATCAGTATGAGTCTTCGAATGACCGGATCGAACAGTCCGGCGTCGGCTAATATCCCAAAGAATATGATGGCGAAAATGAACATCACGACGACGTTCATCACTTGGTCGAGACCTGAGCTAAAGAATTCTTGGAGGTCTTCTAATCCGAAGCCCAACACCAGGGCCCCGATAGTGGGTACCAGGGCCATGGCAACGACCGGTGAAACCTTGCCCCAGATGAGCAAGCCCACGGTGACGCCGATGATGGCTAGACCGGCAATGGTCAAGACCAGATCCGGTTCGGTCATGGGTACGTCCCTTCAACATGAGTGACTGATGCGGCCCTGATTTCGGGCACGCAAAAGTACAAGACTTAAGTGTGCTTGGGATACTTTAGAGTTTTATGCCGCCAATTTTGGCAGATGACGCGCAGGTCTCATGGTGCCGCAGGACGTCGTCTTCTGCTGCCGTTAGGCTGTGATCTGTTTCGACTGGTCAGCGCAAGAAAGATGACCAGGGCAAGACCCCAGGCGAAGAACCAGGGATCCCATATAAATGCGTGGCCGATCATGGCTTTGCGGTCATATTCGCCTTCGGGCCGGATCGTCCCGGTGAGTACTGTGATGGCCACCACGCTATTGAACGCTGCGTGGCCCAGACCGAGGAAGAGCGCCACCCACCCGAATGCCATGCCGAACCGTGCGGTGCGTGGCTGCATGGCGTGATCTTCCTATCGAGTAGGGTCTTGCGACCTTTCGGGACTCTCTTCGTGCTGAGGCACCATACGGCGTACCGCATCGCTCAACGTCACGATGCCAACGAGCTTGTCACCATCCATCACCACGGCTATCTGTTCGCTAGCCCTCCTCATGGAGATCAGAGCCTCATGTGCCGGGGCACCTTTGGGGATGGCAAGTGCTGGACGCGCCAGATCAGCTACGGAACGGTCCGTTGGCTCCAATAACGTGTCGCGCACGTGGAGCACACTGGGTGTCTCACCAGGAGTTCTGACCAGAATGCGCAGGTGCCGCGACTCAAGGGCTACCGCCTGCAAATCTGCGACGGTCGCCGATGCCTCCACCTCGGCGAGATTATCGCTCGGTGACATCAGGTCTTCAATCAGCAGATTTTCAAGATCGAGCACCTCGGCAAGCGGCTCTCTCATACTGGCATCTAATGTGCCAACCATTGCAGAGTGCTCTACCAGTCGGCGAATCGTGGCCGCATCTCTGCCGCCAATCGCCGCACGCTCCACGGGCTCAACGCCTGAGGCTTTGACAAGTCGGTTGGCAATGCTGTTGATCCAGCGCAGTAGCGGGCCTAGCGGCCAGACATAAGCACGAGCGAGCACACCGGTCGCCATAGCTGTGCCTTCAGGGAAAGCGATCGCAATGGATTTAGGAGCCATCTCCCCAACGACCAAGTGCAGAAACGTCACGATAAGCAACGAAAGAATAAACGAGGCGCTGCCGGCTAACCAGCCCGGCATACCGGTTGCATCCAGTAAGGGGGATAACCACGCTTCTACGGCGGGTTTTGTCACCGCACCAAGTGCAAACGTACAGGCTGTAATTCCTAATTGAGCTCCCGCCAGCATAATGGTGAGCTCATTAATGCCCTTCAGCGCCGCGCGCGCTGAGCGGCTAGTCTCTGCTTTTTGCTCTAGCCGATAGCGACGGGCACCCATCAAGGAGAATTCCATGATGACAAAAAATGCGCTCAGGATAATGATCCCGACAGTCACAATGAGCACGATCCACGGATTCGTCATACTTATACATCCTCCTCTGGATCGTTTGCCTCGTTGATGACTTCCACGGAGAGCTCTACCAAGCTGGGAACCCGCTTGTCGAGTTCTAATACTTTGACATGCAAGCAGCGGGTGACTGGCTCATCGTGGACGAAATCAGAAGGCAGCTGCGGAAGCTCGATGCGAATATCTTGATTGATCTGAGGTAGGTCTTGGAGGTGATCAATGAGCATTCCGGATATCGTCTCGTACTCGCCACGAGGTAATTCGTGGCCGATCCGGCGCTCCACTTCATCAACCGGAACGTCACCCGTGATCCGCCAAGCGTCGGCTCCATAGGTTTCGATCGTAGTGGGAAGTTCATCGTCGTGTTCGTCGGTGATTTCACCGGTCACTTCTTCAGCGAGATCTTCCAGCGTCAAAATGCCGTCCAGACCCCCGTACTCATTCACCACACATGCGACTTTGCTCCCGGCGGCAGCCATGCGCGCTTGAGCTCGGGGCAGCATCATCACCGGTGGCACCGTCAACGGTTCGTGCATAATCTCAGTCACTGGCGCATCTGGTCTATCGGAGGCTGCCAGAACATCCAATAAATGGACTATGCCAACCGGAACGTTATCGTCATTGAGCACCGGGTAGCGGGTGTGTCCACTAGCCATCAAGGTTCGGACTTCGCTGATGGTGGTATTCGGAGCAATGACGTCAGCACTGCCCCAGGGCACCATCGCATGTTCAACGTCACGCTGCGGATAATCTAGAATCCGGTCGATCATGACTGAGAGGTCATCGTCTAAATGTCCGGAATGTCGAGAATCAGCCACGATTCGTTTGAGGTCGCTCGCGGTGGCACTACTGTCAATGTCTTGAACCGGTTTCACGCCGAGCATCCGCAGTAAGAGATTGGAGGCATGATCAAATAAGGTGATCAACCAACCGAAAAGAGCAAGATAAATATTTGTCGACCGAGCTAGCCCTCGGGCTAATGGGCCCGGGTTCGCGATCGCTAGGTTCTTGGGGTAGAGCTCCCCGAAAATCATTTGCACAATAGTCGAGACAGCTAAGGCTAAAACAGTCCCGACGGTAATACTGACTCCAGCTGGGATGCCAACCCCGCCCAGTAATACCCCGAGGCTTTGACCAACTAAGGGCTCTGCCACGTACCCGACCAGCAGGCCAAAGACCGTGATACCTAACTGAGCGCCAGATAGCATAAACGAGGTTCGCCGGGTGACTTTCAATGCCGCTTCGGCGCTCCGGTCGCCCTGTTGGGCTTCTGTTTCCAGGCGCGCGCGATCCACCGACATATAGGCGAATTCTTGAGCAACGAAATAGCCACCCACCGCGATGATCACGAGGATCACGACCATACCGAGCAGCAGGGTGAGTACGGCCGCTAACATTGGGCATCATCTACCTTCGCTATACAACCAGTGCTAAGTCTCTTCACGTAAGGGTCTCCGCCTCCTTGTGGATGTTGCATGGTCCCCACCTAATTGTCCCATCCTAAAGGATGGTTTGCAGCGCAGATAGGCCCCTCCCTCTAGCTCATGACGTGGGATAACTGACATACTGGTGTGACGAGTACGGACGCCTCATCTCGAGCCGGAGGGCCCAATGCGACAAACCATCTGGACAGCTGCCGTGATATCAGTCAGTGCTTTAGTTCTAGCCGGCTGTGCCGGAGAGCCGGAGCCTGAAACTACGACCCCTACAGAGACTGCAGCTCCCACCGAGACCACAGCCACACCACCGGAAAGCCCCACCCCCGAAACAGACACTACGGTGGCAGAACTAGACCTCGATGAAGTCGAAGTCATCGCTGAGGAATTGAATGCACCGTGGTCGATAGCCTTTACTGGCGAAACACCTATTATCAGCGAGCGCGATACTGCTCGCATTGTCGAACTGGACGAGAATGGCAAAGCCCGAGAATTGGTCGTCGTTGAAGACACAACAGTCTCCCCCGGCGAAGGCGGATTGTTAGGCATCGCTATTCACCAAGACCAGCTCTACGCCTACCTCACGACAGGTTCAGATAACCGCATACTGCGCTATGACCTCACCGGTGAGCCGGGCGCCTTGGACTTGAGTTCTCCGCAAACCATTTTTGTCGGAATCCCTGCAGCGGGTTATCACAATGGTGGCCGAATTGCCTTCGGTCCCGATGACATGCTGTACATCACTACGGGGGATGCGCTGGAACCTAGCCGTTCTCAAGATCTCGATTCGTTGGCCGGCAAGATTCTGCGCATTACCCCCGAGGGCGAGGTACCAGATGATAATCCGTTCGATGACTCGCCCGTGTACAGCTACGGTCACCGCAACCCTCAGGGACTCACGTGGGCTGATGACGGGACGATGTACTCCAGTGAGTTTGGGGAAGATACCTGGGACGAGCTGAACATCATCGAAGCAGGCGGCAATTATGGTTGGCCTGAATACGAAGGTGTCGGTGATGACGACGAATACATCGATCCGGTACAACAGTGGGCACCCGCTGATGCCAGCCCGAGTGCGATCGAAATTCACGGTGACACGATCTATATGGCAGCCCTTCGTGGCCAACGCCTGTGGGAAATCCCGTTAGAAGACGTTGAAGATTCCACTGAGCATTTCGTCTCTGAATTCGGGCGTTTGCGAGAAGTTACAACTGCACCCGACGGTTCGCTATGGGTTCTCACCAATAACACCGACGGCGTTGGGGAACCCTCGGAAGGTGATGACCGCTTACTGCGCATCGGTCAACCCTAAAATCATGCCGACAAATGCAGGCGCGACGCTAACCCCCGTCTAGACAAACTTGATCATTCATCTAATGACGGCCGATACCTTCCCTAAATATCCTCATCCGGTCCTCGGCTTGTGTTAAAGCACATCGTCAAGACATTCGAGGCCCGAAAGGTAGCCATAAACCTGTGACGAGCAATACAGTTTGACTTACAATGGTAAACACCGTAGCAGGCGACCATGTTCTGTGGCAGTGGCATATGACCACACGGTGTTGAAATCCACGTGCCAGTCCTATCTAGAGGAGCCCAAGAGTGACGAATGACAAGCCCATGAAAGTCGTGGTTGCCTCAGCCGGCCGAAGAGCCCACTACATCCCGTGGTTCCGCGAAGCTTTGCGTACCCAGAATATCCCCGGTGAAGTCATCGCGATGGACTATCGAGCCACAAGCCCCACCGTGGGCTTAGCGGACCGAGCAGTGCAGACTCCGGCCTATAACAGCCCGGAATACATCACGATGATCCGTGACTGGTTCGACGCGGAGCGCCCGGACCTGTTCTTATGTATGAACGACTACGAGATGCAGATTCTGTCAGATAACCTCGCTGCTGACCTCCGTGCGATGGGATGTGCCGTGGCCGTTCTCGATTCCGAAGCCCAAGCATGGGTGCTCGATAAATATCGGACGACGCAAACGCTGCAGCAACACGGCATCGCCACACCGAATACTCACTTAGGTTCCGATGTCACCGACGTCATGAATGCTTCGCCATCAGATCGAATCTTTGTGGTCAAACACCGTTTCGGAGCCGGCTCCACCGGCTTGCATATTGTTCAGACGCAGGACCTGGCCGACGCTGTGGCCGAGTCCGCTAAATCCGCGCTGGGTCCGGACGGACACAAGACAACTGATGGACCCGCAGCGGTCTTGATCCAGGACCATTTGCCCGGTAATGAATACGGGGTTGATGGCGTTTTCTCGGTAGATGGGCAGTCCACCCTGCTGGGTGTGGTCGCGCGTCGAAAAGATCAAATGCGTGCAGGTGATACCGACGTTGCTACCTCCGTATCGCCCGAACCATTCCAGGGCATGATCGCCCAAATCGGAAAGCTGTTGCGTCCCACCGGCAGTATCGACGTCGACTTCCGTGAAACTGCCGACGGCCAACCTCAAGTCATCGACATCAACCCACGCATGGGCGGTGGCTACCCGTTCTGCCATCGCGCTGGAGCCGATATGCCAGCGGCTCTGATCCGCTCAGCAGCAGGCCTGGAACACGACCCTGCCCTTTTGGAATATGAGCATGGAGTGACCACAGCACGTCGCGAAGAGTTCACCATCATCAGTCGCGAAACCGTCTCCTCAACAACCTCCGCATAACACCCACAACGACCGGGGACCACCACATCCTGTGGTCCCCGGTTGCATACTAGAGACTGTTGCATGCCTCAGCTGCGGCTCTACTAAATGAACGGCCAGCGTCTCTCTCAACAGAGAGCGACGCTGGCGTGCGAGATATCAGATGGCGTTACGCGCCGGGTTGGGCTAATTCTTGTCGCGGAGCATTCACTGGTCTGCGCAGCTCAGCATTCGAAACTGTAGGCACAGGATCTTCAGACCAGGTGCAGCCCTGCACATACTCAGCAGCGCCCCACTTGCGACGAACCAGGATCAGTTCATCTTCAGTCCGGGCATAGACCGCCGGGAGATATTCGATAAACATCGGTTGCAGGGCCAACGTATAGGCACCAACCTTGTAGAAGATGATCCGGTCCTCGAGCTGGAGCTGTGGTTCTTCCTTCAGGGTCATCATTCGGTCGCCTTCGACCAGCGTAAATCCACTGAGGATTTGTTCTGTGGCCACCTGCGTGCTCTGCGTTTGTAGTTGGATGTCGTAGCCTTTGTCTTTGCGGAACAGCGGGTCGATATTTGTACGGCTAGCATCGGTCAGCACGAAGGTGCGGTGATCGATTTCTTTGACATCAATGACGCTGGCATGAAATTCGAATGGAACCGCTACCAAGGCACCGCCCGGCTCGGTGATCAAGGTTGTGCGCTCAATATCGACGACCGGGGCCAAGGTTTCGGAAATCACCTGCATGTAGTCTTCGAAGGTGGGAGTCCCGTCTTCGGTCCCGAAGAATCCGCCGCCGATATCCACCCAATCAAGGTCCAGATTTCGTGTGGTGAGGACCTCAGCGGCCACGGTGGCGGCTGCCCGGTAGACGGCCAGACTTTGCGTTCGTGAGTTTCGATGCACATGTAAACCCGCGACGCGTACCCCGGCAGTTGTAAGGTCCGTGATTGCTTGGTCTAGTTCGCCATTATCGATATGGAATCCGAAGCGACTGCTTTGCTCGCCGAAGGTGCTCTCCCCTGGGCATCGGGTTTCAAGGTCCCAGTTGACACGCAGCCCCACGGAAAACTCTCGGTCAGGGTTTTCTTGAGCAAGCTCAATGGTCCAGGCGATATCCCGTTTGGCATCTAAATTGATAATAGATCCCCCGAGCAGCGCCGACCGGAGACGATCACGAGTCTTATACGGACCGTTGAAAACAATCCGATCCGGGGTGTATCCCAGGGCTAATGCGAGTTCATATTCAGCATTCGAAACCACTTCCGCCCAGGCTCCGCGATCGCGCATGAATGCCACAATCCACGGCAGGGAATTCGTTTTGAATGAATACCCGAGAATTGAATTGGGCCAGTACTTGTCCATGGCCTGAAGAAAACGCGCGGTAAATCTTTCGAGCTTCGGGACGTCAATAACAAAAGCCGGTGTGGGTGGTTGTAGGTCCGCGCTATAGTGTGAACGTTCCATTGGGGTCTACCTTTACTTTTTCAAGTTGTGGATGAGTGGCAGTATTTTTGGTCCGTGGCGGCTATGAGGTCGCAGCACTGATGGGCGTGAATTCTTCGGCGTCTTGGGGTTCAATCCAGTGGTTGTGTCGAAGATGATCGGCAATCGTTGGTGAAGAGCGAATCAGTGTGAGACCGTCTTCGGTTCGGGCATAGACGGCCGGTGGAAACTGGATGAATAGGTGGGCCTGGTAGCACATCGTGTAGCCCCCGACTTTGTAGAAGACGATGCGATCGCCGACCTCCAGGGCAGGCGCATCGGTGATTCTCATCAGTCGGTCATCTTCCATGCAGGTAAACCCGCCGATGATTTGCTCGGCCCGAGTCGTGGTGGCCGCAGTGTCTAGTCGGTGTTGGAAAGGGCGTTTGCGACGAAACAGCGGATCAATATTTGTTCGGCTGGCGTTGGTCACGACGTAGGTTTTTGAGTTGATGTCTCTGACGTCCAGCACACTGGCATGAAATTCCAGGGGCACCGCCACCAGGGAGGCACCGGGTTCGACGATGAGTTTGGTCTTTTCAATATCGACAACTGGCTCGAGGGTTTCACGGATGATCGTTACATAGTCGGCGAAGGATGGGTGGCCGTCTTCGTGGCCGAAGAATCCACCACCCACATCAACCCAGTCCAACTCGAGTCCGTGTTGCGTGATAATTGCTGCTGCAACCTCTGAGGCGGCTTTATATACGCACAGGCTTTGACTCAAGGAGTTGCGATGCATGTGTAAGCCAGCGATTCGAACTCCGGCCGCGGTCAGTTCCGCTATCGCCCGACCGAGTTCACCGTTTTCCGGGTTGAAGCCAAAGCGGCTGTCTTCCGAACCGCTGGTACTTTCATCGGGACAACGAGAGTTGAGATCCCAATTCACCCGTAAACCCACAGCAAGCTGACGTTCTGGCATCGAACTGGCCAGCTCAACGGTCCAGGCGACTTCGCGTTTTGCATCGAGGTTGACGACTGAGCCTTGGCACAGGGACGCCCAGAGGCGATCGCGACCTTTGATTGGACCGTTGAACACGATGCGGTCGGGGGTATATCCCAGGGCAAGTGCGAGTTCGTACTCGGTGTCGGAGACGACTTCGGCCCAGACCTGGCGTTGGCGCATATAGGACAATAGCCATGGCAGCGAGTTCGTTTTGAACGAGTAGGACAGGATCGAGTTGGGCCAATGCGTCGCGAGTGCTTGTTGAAAGCGGGTCACGAACTTGTCTAGCTTTGGTACGTCAAATACAAAAGCCGGTGTTGGCGGGTCTACCTGATCAAGAATGTTCGAACGTTCCATTTCACTTGCTCTCTGGTGCGTTTCGTGGTCACTTCAGGAAACTGGAAAAACTACTGGGGGTGTGTTCGGTGGTTTCCTGCCGCGGTTGCTCTGGGGCGGCGGGCGGTGCTGGTATTTCGGTGCGTCGGAAGAACTGCACGATGTGGTCGACTGCGCGTTCGATCTGTTTTGCCGAGCGTTCATAGACTTGCTTCGAGCGCCCGAATGGATCTTCCACGTCGTAGAGCCGTTCAGGATTCAGCCGTGGCACGGCCCCGCGCATCCGTTGGACTGCCTCCAACGCTTTCCCTGGAGTGCAGTTATTGCTCGGTACAAGGGCCGCAAAATCCTCGTCGCTGATCGATGAGGCAATGTGGGCGAATTCCAACAGTGTGAAGGCACGCCGACCGGCATGGGGGTGGAGCTGTGCTGCATGACGACGATGTTCAAGCTCCATGCCTAAGATCAGATCTGCCTCAGCCACTGCGTGGGGGCTCACGGCAATGGATCGGTGAAGCTCGGCACCGTGAGCACCCATGCGGGCTGCGATGGGTCGCAGCGCATCCGGTATCGTATCGCCGGATAGTACCGAGATACCCGCACTGTGGATCGTGAAGGCTCCCGGTTCGAGTCGAGCCGCCAGCAGCATGGCCGTCAACGGTGATCGGCAGATGTTCCCCGTGCAGATCGTGAGGATACGCAGTGTCATGATGACCTCTGCGATCCAACTCTGGCGGGCTCATCAACGTCAGTGTATTTATATGAGATGAACCCTGCGGCGTCAGAGCTTCTGGTTGGCACTTTGTTGACGATGACACCCAGTACCGAACTGCCGACTGCTTCAAGCGAGTCAACGGCTTGGATGAAGTCTTGCCGTTTGGTCTGGCCAGCTGCAGTGACCATCAGGGAACCTGAGCTGTAGGTCGAGATGACCGCAGCATCGGTGACCGGCAGGATTGGTGGCGCATCAAGCAGTACGTAGTCCACCGAGCGGCTGAGTTCTTCCAGAACTTGCTGCATGGCCCGTGAGCCCAGCAGCTCTGAGGGGTTCGGTGGGATCTGCCCGGCGGGGAGCACGGTCAGTGCATTGGTTCCCCAGGGTTGGATGACGTCTTGCAGGTGGGCCCGACCGATGAGCACATCGCTGAGCCCCGTCGCACCTTCGATACCCATAACACCGGCTAAGCGCGGTTTGCGCAGGTCAGCTTCGATCAGAGCCACGCTGGCCCCTGATTGGGCTAACACGACCGCCAGGTTTGCGGTCACGTGCGTCTTGCCCGCATTCGGGGTTGGGCTGGAGACGACAAAGACTTTGGCTTCATCATCGGCTCCCAGGTAGCGCAGATTGGTGCGCAGCGTGCGGAAGGCTTCTGCCCTTGGGCTGCGTGGATCGTCGTGGACGACCAATGGTCGACGCGCGATGTGGTCGTCTTGGGCGATGCGTCCAACCACAGGAATATCAGTGAGTTCTTCGATTTCGGCCACCGTGTGCAGTCTGTTATCCGACAGGCCGCGCAACATCGCAATTCCGATGCCTGCCAGGACCCCGACGAGAACCCCTAGAACGCTGTTGAGCAGCATGTTCGGGCTCACGGCTTCGCCCGGCACAATGCCCGGATCGATCGTACGCACCTGAACGGGGCTGCTGCCGCCGTCGAAGGCAATTTCGATCTCGTCCTGGACGACATCCATCAACACGCTCCCGGTGGTATTAGCCACTAGGGCAGCAGTCTCTGGGTCCGGATGGTTCGCGGTGATCATGATCAGCGCTGATTCACCCGGTGAGCTGACGGTGAGTCCTTCTTCGAGTGCATCCCTGGTCAGTTCGCCGTCCAGTTCGTCAATGACCTGGTCCAAGACGATGGCGGTGGTGGCAATATCGACGTAACTCAGGACGGCAGCCTGGGCGAAACTGGCGCCCTGGAAGAGGTCGCCGGTATCCGCGTCACTGCCGGGTCGAACCGAGACATAGAGCGTGGTTGTTGATTCGTATCTCGGGGTCATCAACGCGGACACTCCGAGACCGAGTAACAGGCCGGCCATGGTGGTGGCGACAATGATCCACCAGCTCTTGGACAAGATGCGCATGTAGTCCCGGAGCTCAAGGGGGTTGTCCTTGTGTCGGTACGTCACGCGAGGATCATGAGCTAGTCTGCTTCGCTGCAGCATGAGCTACCCCCTAAGAAAGTTTGGATGCGACCTGGGATGGTGTGTATGTGGTTCGGTGTGAGAAACGTGTTGTGATAGGTCATGTCCGAAGCACCCGCCCGTAGCGAATCGTTTTTTGAGCTGCGACATCCGAGACGGTCTCGAATCCGATGATGCCTTCGTGTTTCGAAGCGATGTATCCTTCGCGGTAGGAATCCCATCCCGGGCGCGGTGTCATGTGCAACGTCGAAGCGACGAAGAAGTGCGGCACGTCAGCGCCGGCCATGTGGCTGAAGGGATAGCCACCTCCGAACCGAGGATTAACGTCGATGACGTGGGGTATGCCGTCCTCGGTTAGCATGACATCGACGTCGATGGTGCCTTGAATCCCAAGGGCCGCGTTGAGCGCGGCGGCCAGGCCCAAAAACGGTGCGTTGGGTACGGTGATGGCACGAGCCGTTTCGCCGTACCGCATGCCCAGTTTGCGGCGAGCTAATACGCCTTCGACTGGTCCGCCGCGGACCCCCGTGATGACGTCGAGGCCGTATTCCACACCGCCCAGATCCGGTTGGATGATGAGGCTATCCAACTCGGAAGTGGTCATCCCGTGGTGGCGATCGAACTGGGTGGTGACCCAGCATCGTGCTTCTTCGGGTGTGAAGCGGCGCAACCCGGACGAGCCACTGCCCCAGCGGTCTTTGACGATGATGGCCGGTGCCCGGTCAATCAGGGCGTGGACGGCGGCCCGGTTCGATAGCAACACGGTTTCGGGGGTACTGATCCCAGCGTGCCGCAGGGTTTGATTCATCGTGAGCTTATCTGCCACGGCGCGGTGTGCAGCGGCATCTAAGACGGGAACGACGACGCCGTTGGCCCGGATCAGATCGCTCAAACCCTGAGACAGGACAGTCAGTTCGTGATCATTGAGGGAAATGAACAGGTCCGGTTGCAACTCATTGACAATCTTGAGGACCTGGGGGGCGTATTTCGGACTCGAAAACGCCGGCACCTCACGGTACCCATCGGCTGCCGCTGCGGCAGCCGCGTGCGGATCGTGATCCAGGACGTAGACGTCGCCCGCTACTCGGGCCTGTCGCATGGCTTCTTGGAACCACGTCACCAGGTAGACCCGGCGCCCGGCGGAACTGATGATCACTCGCATGTCATTCTCCTATTACTGCGGCTAGCGCCAACGAATAAGCGCTGCGGTCAGTTGCAGGCGCACGATGGTCGGTTGATTGTTGTGCTGCAACGAAGCCCAGATGCTGGGCTGTGCGATGCAATGCGCGCTTTTGCTGCGGTAGATGCAGCGTCATGAGGCGCGCGTCGTAGGAACGGCCGTGATGCACCAGACGATTGATCAGGGTCTCGACCAAGGTCCTATCTTGATCCGGGCTCAACAGAAGGTACATCTCTAAATCCACCTCGCCTAAGCGACGAAGTCCGGCGATGCCAACCGGTGTGCCCTGAGCGTTGCGGTAGAGCCAATACCGGGAGCCCTCTTCTGGGTGTGGGCGTGGGACGCCCAGCTGGATCGCTTGCGGGTCGTTTTTCCAACGTTCCCAAATCTGTACATCCCGTTCGGCGATGTTGACTTCAGTCAGCCCGTCTTGTGGTGGGGCGCCCACGAAGATTGTCATGGTCGTGATGACATCTCCTTCGACACCGGAGCGAGAAAACACTCGCCCAATGGTCTGGAAAATGAGCGCTACGTCCAACAGCAAGTTGTGTCGGTCGACGTATTCGACGTCGAGATCGAAACGATCTTCCCAGCCGATCGCATTGCGACCTCGGACTTGTGCTAACCCGGTGATGCCGGGGCGCACTTCGTGTCGTCGGGCTTGATGGTCGCTGTAGAGGCGCAGGTACTCGGGCATCAGGGGGCGGGGTCCGACCAGACTCATATCGCCTTTGAGAACATTGACCAACGTCGGCAGCTCATCCAGGCTCCAGGCTCGCAGCCGACGCCCAAACGGTGTCATGCGCTGATCGTCCGTGACCCGCCCTTGCGAAGAATCTTCTTGAAGCATGCTGCGAAATTTATACAACGCAAAACTCTTCCCGTCTTTACCTGCACGTCGCTGGGTGAAGATCACGGGAGAACCAAGCTTGATCCGTACGATCAGCCACAGCACGATAAAGACCGGTGCGAGTACGATCAGACCGATCAGCGAGCCGAGGATATCGACGACGCGTTTCAGCGGGTTCCGGAGTCGCGATACTGTGCTCACGAGGTCCCCCTTATGGCTTGATCCAGCACCCTGATGACTCGCTGGACCTGGTCCGGCGGCATGTTAGAACCACTAGGAAGGATGATCCCGCGGTCGAAGAGTTCTTCTGCGCTGCCGTTGAGGAGACTGCGAGCGCTGCTGAACACCGGTTGCATGTGCATGGGTTTCCAGACGCGACGGGTCTCAATGCCGTGTGCGGCCATCGTGTCGATGACGGTCTCAACCGATCCGGGGTAGTGTCGCTTATCAAGCAGAATCGGTGTGAGCCAGCAGTTGTCTTCATGGTCTGCTAGGCCACCGAGAATGTCGACCCCCGGTGTCGCTTCACACCACTGACGGTATTGCTCTCGGATCGCCCGGCGACGACCGATCATGTCATCGAGTCGCAGTAACTGGGCCCGACCCAGTGCTGCCAGCAGGTTGCTCAATCGATAATTGAACCCGACCTCGGTGTGTTCGTAGTGTGCCACCGGTTGGCGGGCCTGGGTGGAAAGATAGCGCACTCGGGCGGCCACATCGGCGTCCTGGGTCAGCAGCATGCCGCCCCCAGAAGTGGTCATGATCTTGTTGCCGTTGAAGGAGAATACCGCTGCCTTCCCGAAGCTTCCGGCGGGCCTGCCCTTGTGGGACGCACCAACCGCTTCTGCGGCATCGGCTAAGACTGGCACCCCGTAGGTGGCGGCGATGTCTTCAAGCTCGGTGTAATGCGCGGCTTTCCCAAATAAGTCCACCGGCATAATCGCGGCTACTCGCAGGTCAGCGCGCTGGAGAGCATGCAGTGCCAGATCCAACAGCAGTGGATCCATGTTGCCCGTCGTCGGATCGACGTCGACAAAAAACGGGGTGGCGTCCGCGTACATGATGGCATTGACCGTTGCTGCAAAGGTCAGCGTTGAGGTGATCACGACTTCGCCGGGTTCAACACCCAGGGCCAGGAGCCCTAAGTGCAAACCGGCCGTTCCGGAGGCCAGACCCACCGCGTGGTTGACACCCGTTCGTCGAGCCATCTCGCGTTCAAAGGCCTCTAGGTCAGGACCAGCAGGTGCGACCCACCCGGAACGAAGAGCCGCCACGAGGGCTTGTTCTTCTAAGGGTCCCACGTCGGGCGTCGAGAGGCTGATGCGCTCGGTCGCCGTCGTCTGGGGTGGTGAAACTATCTGGGATTCGGTCATAGCTAGCTCTGTACTTTCGTCTTGGAGGTGAGGTAGTTCAGCTCAGTGACGGGACACGGCTCGATGGTGGTCCGGCTAATAAGAGGGTGCGGAGATGGCAAGGTATCTTCAGCGTCGGCGGTGAGATCTTCGTGGAGTTTTTCGCCTTCGCGCAGCCCGGTGAAGACAATGTCGATATCTTTGCCGGACATTTTGATCATGCGTTCAGCGACATCTAGGATCCGTACCGGTTCGCCCATGTCGAGGATCAGGACCTCGCCACTGTTGCCAATCCCGCCGGCTTGTAGGACCAGCTGGCACGCTTCCGGGATGGTCATGAAATACCTGGTGACATCAGGGTGGGTCACTGTGAGCGGGCCGCCTTGTTCAATCAGATTAGTGAAGGTCGGCAACATGGAACCGCGGCTTCCAATGACGTTGCCAAATCGCACTGACAGGTAGCGTTGCCCAGTTTGTTGGCCCATCCAAGCGGTGAGCCGTTCCGCAGCACGTTTGGAATAGCCCAGCTGACTGGTGGGGTTTGCCGCCTTATCGGTCGAGATGTTCACGAAACGTGTCACATTGACTGCGGCGGCTGCTTCCAGCACATTGCGGGTGCCCAACACATTGGTTTTCCATCCTTCTTCAGGAAAGCGTTCCAACATTGGCAGGTGTTTCAGCGCTGCGGCGTGGAAGACCACCTCTGGCCGGTATTCTTCGAAGATCTGGCGGACGGCGTCGGCGTCGCGGATATCGGTGAGCACGGTTTCTTTGGTGTTGAGCAAGCCGTTGCCATTGACCAACAGCTGAGTGTTTTGCAGTCCGGTTTCATCACGGTCAACCATGATGAGCTCACCGGGACTAAAACGGCTGATGTGTTGGCACAGGATCGAGCCAATAGATCCTCCTGCGCCGGTGACCATGACGCGGCTGCCGGTCAAATAACCGGCAATTTCTTCGACGTTGGTTTCCACCGGTTCACGGCCCAAGAGGTCGTAGATGGAAACATCACGAAGATCGGTCGACTGGATGTCACGGTCTAGTAGCTCTTCCAGTGGCGGGATGATCTTGAGTCGAACCTTAAAATCATCGGCAACATGTTGGATAACTCGGACTAACCCTTTCGGAGGACGAGCAATCGCTACCACGAGTACTTGAGCCCGAGTCTGCGGAATAAGCTGGCGAAGCTGCTCCAGCGTCCCGAGGACTTTGACGTTATGGACCTGGACAAATCGCTTCTCAGGTGCATCATCCACCATGCCAACGGGCCAGTATTTTGCACCATTGGTGTCGAGCAATTGTTCGATGAGACGAATGCCGGCATCCCCTGCCCCGATGACCAGGGTGCGTGCGGCATTACGATCAGGTCGGGCTCGGGCAAGACGGTGTAAGCGTTCGCCGTAGCGAATCCCGAACATCAACGTCATTGCCGCTGGAATCGCAACGACCGCGATAGCGGGCGGATGATCGATGAAAAATCCGGTGACTACACCGGCGATGAGCAGGATGCATCCGGTGGCGATGCCGGACCTCCACAGCGCTCGAACTTCGTCAAAACTCCCGGTGGTGAATCGGTGTCGGTAGAGGAAGAAACTCCAACCAAATAGCAGCTGAGCCGCACCCGAGACGACTACTAACAGCAAGAGCAGCAGGATCTCTGTAGGGGTGACAAGGAAATTTAAATGGATTAGGTAGACACCGAAAATCGCGACCGTCCAGCAGACAATGTCCATAAGCTGGTGGTTGGCTCGGCGTGTTAGTTTATTCTCGCGCACTCGGTGTTCGGTGATGGTGGGCGCAGATACAGCGGATGTCATTAGATCTCACCGCATTCTCGAAGATAGGACCGGCCCATTTCGTCGCGGCCACGACGGTCGACGGCGTGAGTGGGCATGGGAAGATGAGCATTGCAAAAAAGTGAAGTAGCAGGAACAAGGTGTGCAACCATGACCAGGGCCCTCCGAGCCAACTGCAACGTTGACGGGTGTGAGTGTGAGTGAGGAACGTGATACGTTATGAGTCGGCCATGACGGCTTCCAAATAACTCCTGCGCAATGCAGTGCGGAGTCTCAACACCGCATGGGCTCGCCAAAGGCGAGGCACTGCTAGGGTGCGGGTGCGCCAGTGAGCAGTACGATGAATTGCGCTTAATCTCCGCAGGCTTGCCTCGGGGTTAGGCACAGTCGGGTGCTCTGCTGACATCCTCATAACGGATCGAATTTCTCTCTCGTCGGTGTGTGATTTGAGCTGATCTGCCTGTACTGCTCCCTAGCAGGGAATATTGACGGGATTCTCAGCTCGTTTTCAGATTAGGATTGGCAGTGAGAGAGCACACTAGCTATCTCACCAGTTTGGCCGCTGGCCCGGCGCCTCACACTGGAGGGTAAAGTGTTGGGATATTGTGAGTTTTAAGCTAGGTATCTGTTGGGATCGCTAGTATTTACGCCCTCATGCAAGACTTTTGTTTTGAACAGCCAGGCGCGCTACCGCGACGATATCCTTTATCAAACCGACTGCAATCTAGCCCCTAAAAAGAGCATTCGGCCCAGTCAATCCGTGTTTAAGTACAGGAAGATTCGCGTTGTAACGACCTAGCAAAGATGTGGTTAAGCGCGAACAGAGGTTAACGAAGTCCAAGAAGACCGGTTGGGCATCTGTTTGGCCTGTTTGGGGTGGGGTGAGCAGTAGGTTGATTTCCAGGAACCTGGCCCCCTTTTATGAGGTCTTTCGCGTCGCTGCAGTCAGATTGGAACGCACAAGAGCCGCCTGATGACCGTGTTATCCGGTAATCAGGCGGCTTCGTGAGTCTTTATAGGACTTTGGCGTGCGAACCGCTAGGTTGCGTCCACGAGAGCGCGTTTGGCGCGGTAGGTTTTCACCCAGCCGTCGATAATGTCGCCGACGCAGACGGCTCCGATACCGACCCCTAGGAGCACGGCCAAGGTATAGAGCGAATCAGACTCGACGTTATTTTCAGCAAAAAGGTCAAGGAACTCGCCACTGAACAGTTCACCTCGCGCTAGCAGGGTGATAGCCCAACTGAAGAATAAGAGGTTCAAGACTGTGTTGACAAAGGCCATGGCGGCATCCCAGCCGCGGCGCAGATACAGCACAATCGCAAACATCATCTCGAGGACAATCAGGCCTAGCAGGCCCGTCATAACCCAGGGCCATAAGTCCGGGTTCAATACGGGTATGCGGTCATTTTGAACGGGAACTACCCCTGACACCTGATCCCAGACAATGGCTACCAGCAGCAGGCCTAAAAAGATGAGCGAGGCAATCAGATCGGCGCGACCGGGATGCTCTTGGCGTGGTTCGGGCAGCTGGTCGACATCCCAGGCGACGCCGGGGTCGGCATTGGTTCGCTCCATGATGGCAAATGCCAACGTCACCCAAAAGCACACGTGCAGTGCCGTGGTCATGGTGACCGTGATGGCTTCTGCAGCAATGGTGCCGATATCTCCGCTCGCCAGAAGCTGGGCAAAGATCACCACGACGAACACGATCGGCAAGATGATGATCAACAGGCGCTTCAGGAGTCGCCACCAGGTCAGATAGTAGCGGGGCCCGATCAACTGCAGTGGCCGATCAGCGTACCCTGCAGCGAGCACAGCGGGGTCCCCCAGCTCTGTGAGCACGGAGCGCTCTGCTGTTTCGCGATCCTCACCGGTTGCCATCCGGGCATCGACCGCATCAGCAATCGATGCTTCAAGTTCCGGTCGCACGTCAGCATGCAGTTCCGTTGGCAGTTCGTTAACGGTCGCTGCGATATAGCGTTCGGTTAGCGAGATTTTCATGGTGTTCTCCTCAGGAGCGAGGCGGTTGGTGCGGCAAAACGGTGATCGCTTCGGTAAGTTTCAGCCATTCTCGATGCATCGTGTCGGCAAGTCGGATCCCGGCTTCAGATGTTTGATAAAACTTTCGAGGCCGTGACTCTGCGGTGTCCCAGTCGCTGGTGAGATGCCCTTGTTTTTCTAAGCGTCGCAACAGCGGATAAAGCGTATTAGCCTCGGTCTCAAATCCGGCGGCTTCGAGTTCTTGCAGCAGGCCGTAGCCGTACCCCGGAGTGCGTAACAACTGCAAACACGCCAAGACGACGGTGCCGCGACGCAACTCCTGTAAATGGGTTTCAGACGCTTCGACCATGAACAACACTATAGTGTGCGTCACACAATATAGTCAATAGCACAGGTAATGGGTTGTGGCGCTAGTTCTTCCTCGCTGCAAAATCCTCGTACCCCACTAACCGTGCCCTTCAGTCGGTACGACGAGACCCCGCAATCCAAAGCTGAGGGGGCACACGATGCTAGAGCCGAGGAGGGTTATCGACACTAAAACCCTATGCATAGGTCGTCGAAGCACGCCGAATGGGACGTAGGTAACATTGAGATTGGAATCACTCACTACGGAGGGCATGAATATGAAACTCGAGAACATACTCCCAAAGATGACCAAGCTCTATCTCAACCGGATCGTGGCTAGCTTTTTACGAGACGTGCGCATAGACGATGAAGACGAGATGCGTTCGGTCATCCTCAAGAATGCTCCAGAGTTCCAAAACTCCGAACGCATCGAAAGAAACTTAGATTTCCTCGAGGATCCTCGAGACATAGAAGTAGCCAATGAGTTGATCCTCATTTGCATGGTGCAATACCAGGACTATCTGGCTCCAGCGTCTCAACTCGTCGATGACGTATTCGAATTGCAGGAGCAAATCGTTGAGGACGGTCTCAATGACGAATATCTTGCCCGGGCGATTCCTGAAGAGAGCCGTCGAATATACACAGCAGTACTCCGAGCAGCCTGGGCAAAAGACAACGAGCTTAATGCTCACGAGAAGAATATCCTAGAAGTGTTGCGCAAAGAACTGGGCTTGACCCGTCGGCATCATCGTCTGTTGGAAGGCAAGATTGGCAGGTTTCCTCAAAACAGCAATAAGCCCTTCGGGTTGAAACAGATTGAAGACGCCATCAAAGATCTCCAACAAAAAGGCATCTTACTTCGTTTCAAAACCGACGATTCCTACTACGTTATCCCGGAAGAAATCGCGAAGACCGTCCGATATGTCAGAGGTGGAGAGCTCAAGATCAATGCTTATACAACACTTCTCCAACATCTCACCCAGGGACGACTGCGTACAGCTTTAGAACACCACAACAGGCGTGTCAGTGGGACGAAAGCGGAACTCGTAGAGCGCATTCAACGGTTTAGACTCTTACCTTCTCAGGTGCTGGACACCCTTACCGTCTCAGAGCTTAGTGAAACGATGGACGGGCTCGACGGCATCCGAAAAAGTGGCACAAAGAATGAAAAAATCGAAAACATTATTGACTACTTTGAAGCCTCAGCTTCACCCGTTACTTCTGATCCGACCGATGACCGGGCACAGTACTATGATGCTTTCGAAGAAGTAGCTAGTAGAGATTATGATTCCCTCCGGCGCAAGGGGCTCATCACCAAGGACATCGAAGTCGAAAGACTCTTTGAAGCAGCCACACGATACCTGTTCGAGAAGAAGCTCGAAATACCGCTCATGGAGATGCCAGGCACCACTCATGCGGACGGTCGCGTAAAAATCGATGGAAAACACGTGCTCCTCTGGGATAACAAGAGTACTGAGAATCCCTACTATTTTCCCGATGAGCACGTCGAGCAGTTTTTAGGATATATCCGCGCGGACACCATGCGACCCGCCGTTTTCCTAGTGATAGTAAGTGACTATACGGAGGCTGCAATCCACCAGGCTCAAAAGCTCAAAGCATTCTCCGAAACGGACACAGACGTAGCCCTGGTCACTGCATCAGATCTGAAATTTGTAGCCGAAAACTGGAAAAGCTACTCGGGCAAGAAGGTCCCCAGTTTCAATTTACAACTTTTTAACCTAACTGGTGAGCTTACCGAAGCAACACTCAAATCCCGTATGGCCTGGGCCATTGATTAGGTTCTAAACCGATAGGCCTAAAAGGGGATGTGAAAACGCCTGACAGCTATGTCGTCGAGTATCGCTCTTGCGAAACTCGACTGCCGAACCATAACGGCTGATAACGGCCCTGGATATCCCGTGCTTTGACCCTACGCTCGCAGGGCCATAGCATGACCTGGGTGTGGAAAGCTCTCGGAGCCCTGTGCGTGGGCTTGTTCATTACCCTGCTCGACCAGTCTCTGGTGGCCGTAGCGCTCCCCCAAATTACTGAAGACCTCGACGCGTCAGTCAATCAAGCGGTATGGGTTTCTGCGATCTATTTGCTGACCTTTGCCGTGCCATTACTGGTCACCGGTCGGTTGGGCGACCGGTTTGGGCAACGCAACGTGTATCTGATCGGCATGGCGATCTTCACCTTGGCCGCCACGGCCTGTGCTTTCGCGCCCACGATCGAGTGGTTGATCTTTGCTCGGGCGATCCAAGGCTTTGGTGCTTCGCTGCTTAATCCGCAACCCCTCAGTGTGATTAACCGGATCTTCCCGGTGACGAAACGTGGTGCTGCGATGGGTGTATGGTCTGCGGTGGCCAGCTCCTCAGGACTCTTTGGCCCGGTCGTGGGCGGCTTGTTAGTCGGCGGCATCGGGTGGCGCTGGGTGTTCTTTCTCTACATCCCCTTCGGTGTCCTCGCATTGATTCTGGTGGCCCTGTGGGTGCCGCGGTTACCGACCGCGATATCTCGCATCGACCCGATCAGCGCTGTCTTATCACTGTTGGCCGTACTAGCCGTTGTCCTCACCCTGCAGCAGGGCCCTGAACTGGGCTGGCCGTTATGGCTCTTCGGCGTGTTAGCCAGTGGCGTGATCGCACTGGTCGTATTCATCTGGCTACAACACCGCGCGCAACGTCGCGGCCACGATGCACTGGTGCCGCCGGAGTTGTTTCGTATCCGCAATTTCCGCTGGGGCGCGCTTTCGGTATCCACCTTGGGATTTGCGGTGTATTCAATGAACCTCCCGATCATGTTGTACTTGCAGCTCGGAGCCGGTCTCTCCGCCCAGGCCGCAGGTTTTTTGATGTTGCCCATGGCTGCAGTCTCAGTCTCCACCGCCCCGCTCCTAGGCCGTCTAACCGACCGACTGCCACCTGGTCGGATTTCCAAGATTGGGTTCAGCGCCATGATCACTTCCATGGCACTGTTTGTTGTACTGATCTCCACCGAGGTCGCCGTCGGATGGCTCATCGTGCCCCTCGTATTCCAAGGCGCGGCCAATGCGATGTGTTGGTCTGCAAACTCCGCCATTTCCATGCGCGGACTACCTGAACATCTCGTGGGGGCAGGCTCCGGAGTTTACAACACGTCCCGCCAAGTCGGCGCAGTAGTGGGGGCAGCAGCACTGGGTGCCATGATGCAAATCAATTTACAGATCGTTGGGTTCTCGGCTGCCATGGGGCTCTCATTGGTGTTGCACGTCGTCGTGCTCGGCCTGGGCTTTGTCGCGGTCTCACGTTTTCGCCCCGATCTACCCCAGACAACGTATACCAACGCATAAGGACCCGGTCGAAAAACCGACCGAGTCCCTACGCTAGCTAGCTGGTATTAGCGTCCTGGTTGCAAGAGCACTTTGGAGTAGCCTGCTTCGCGCTTATCGAAGCGCTCGTAGGCATCCGGTGCGTCTTCCAGTGGTAGTTCTTTCGAGACCACAAATCCGGGGTTGGCTCGGCCGGCGATAATCAGGTCGCGTAGTGGGTGCGCATACCGTTTCGCATCGGCCTGTCCGGTGCCCATCGTCTGGCCTTTTTCGAAGAATTTGCCAATTTTAAACAGGAGCTCGCCTTTTGCCGAGTGTTCATCGGGAGCACCCGGATCGGATGGGACATAGAGCCCAATGACGCCCAACCCTCCGGTGGCCTTGACCGTGCCCACCAGCTGGTTAAGGACGACGGCTGGCTGTTCTTCGCCGTCAGGGGCGGTGGCCTGGTATCCCACAGCATCGATACCGCGATCGACACCGTAATCCTTGACGGCATCGTGGATCTGTTCGACGGGGTCGCCATCGGCAAAGTTGATCGGCTCAGCCCCCATCTCTTTGACGATATCGAGCCGGTTTGGAACGTTATCGACCACAAAAACGCGACTGGCACCTTTTAACTGGGCCGAGTAAGCGGCCATGATGCCCACTGGTCCTGCGCCATACACCGCAACGGTGTCACCGGGTCGTACCCCGGCCAGTTCGGTTGAGTGGTAACCGGTCGGGAAGATATCGGCCAACAACGCGAAGTCTTTTTCGTGTTCGGTGCCCTCGGGCAGTGGCACACAGTTGTAATCCGCGAACGGAACGCGCAGGTATTCTGCCTGGCCACCCGAATATGGGCCCATTCCGACGTACCCGTAGGCACCGCCTGCGAAACCTTCTACGTTAACGGTCAGACAGAACGCGGATTTCCCTTTGCGACAGTTATCACAGAAACCACATGCGACGTTGAACGGCATAACGACGCGATCGCCTTTTTTGACGACGTGTACCCCGTCGCCGACCTCTTCGACAATGCCCATGTTCTCATGGCCAAACGTGATACCTGGCTCAGCATCGGTGCGACCTTCATACATGTGCAGATCGGACCCACAGATCGCCGTCGAGGTGATGCGCACGATGACATCGGTTGGGTCTTGAATTTTTGGGTCTTCGACTTCTTCTACTGCTACTTCAAAAGGTCCTTTATAGACAACAGCTTTCACGAAATTTCACGCTCCTGAGATGTTACTTAAGGGCCTTTTCGAAGGCTGCCACGCCTGCTTCGGCAACGGTTTGATCATTGTCGACGGTCGAGCCGCTGACCCCGACCGCACCGATCACCGTGCCGTCAGCCAGTTTCAGCGGAATGCCACCTGGGAAGGTGATCAGGCCATCGTTGGAGAATTCCAGGTGATACAGCGGCTCACCCGGTTGCACCATGGGTGATAGGTCGCTGGTTTCCATGTCGAAATACCGGGCGGTGCGGGCCTTGCGTATGGAGATGTCGATGCTGCCCAGCCAGGCACCATCCATCCGGTTGAAGGCTTTGAGATTGGCTCCTGCGTCGACGACTGCCGCATTCATTTGTAGCTCGAGTTCTTCGGCTCGGCGTGTGCAGGCATCCACGACGATTTGGGCAACTTGTAGAGAGATATCAGACGGGTTGCTGGTCATGATGGCACTCCTTCCACTGGGGTTTTGTGTGCGAATGACCAGACGTTTGCGAGGTGTCGCGCTGTATCGGACAACGCCAGACTCGCGAACGCCTCGCTTCCCATTGTGGTGGTTCTCCCGACTTTCCGAAAGGGCTCAACCCTTATGCGTCAGAAAGTGTCGTCAGATGATGCTCCAGATCGAGGGGTTTACGTGGTTTTGTACGGCGCTTATCTTCTGGGATACCGCCCACATAAATCCAGCCCAAGAGTTGTTCTTCGTCGTCGAGTTTGTGCGCTTTTCGGATGGGTTTGGAACGGGTGGCCTCACCGGTTCGCCACATCGTGCCCCAACCGGCTTCGGCAAGTAACAGGGTCAGATAGTGCGCGACGCCAGATGCGACTGCTTCTTGTTCCCAATAAGGCACTTTCTTCGTTTTGCGCGGAGACACAACGATCGCGAGTACCAGTGGGGCACGTGTCGCCTTGGCAATCCCTTTTTCCACGTTGCTGCCCTTGGCCTTGGCTAACGCCTTGCCCAGGATTTCACGGTCGTCGCCGCGCAGTTCAATGATGCGCCAGGGCCGCAGTCGCGAGTGATCAGGCACGCTGGACAGCACGCTCATGAGGTGTTTGAGTTCCTCATGGCTGGGCGCATCGTCGGTAACTTTTGAGCGTGAAGCACGCCGGGCCATCGCGTCAAAGACTGGGCCAACAGAAGGTGGTTCGGCGGTCATAAATATCCCTGATGTTCAGTTCGCCAGTATCAATAGGTGCTGCCTAGTGTACTGGAGCACAACGCATCAGCATTAGGAATTCCCTAAGGTTCATCAGCTACGGTAGTCAAGGCCCTATTTGCCACTCCAGCTACATCGCCTACACGTCGTTCGAGGATGTCCATGTTCGCTACACCGCGTAAGTTTTTCCGCTTCTTTGCTATTGCGGAGGTGATCTCGTGGACGCTGTTGATCGGTGGGATCATACTGCGCGCCACTCAAGGCTGGGATCTGGCCGTGACTATCGGCGGTGGAATTCACGGTTTCGTTTTCTTAGCCTACGCTCTGACGGCAATTTTGATGTCCAAGAATCAGCGTTGGTCCGCCGGACCCGCTGCCATCGCAATAGTCAGTGCGGCGATTCCCTATGCGACCGTGCCGGTCGATATCTGGTTGCATCGCACCGGACGGCTCGACGGCGACTGGCGTCGGACCGCAACTGAGGATCCTCGCGATCATACCTGGCACGACCGGCTGCTGCGCTGGGTTATCAATCACCCCGTGTTGAGCATCATTATTGGGTTGGCCGCGGTCGTCGTGGTCTACATTGCCTTGTTGCTGATGGGCCCACCGGTTTAAGCGTCAAGACTGAGGCTAGTCGAACCAGCCAGTTTCCATATCAATGAGCCAGTGATTACGCAGCGTCAGAGCCCTCTCGAGCGCCGCCAAAATACTGAGCATAAGTGCCGGTGTGTTGGCCCATTCTGGCAGGCTAATCGGTGACGTAAACGGATCCACATATTGTTGGGCAAATTCCGTGTGTGTGATAATTTCTGCAAGCTGTAAGAGTCCAAATGGCAATAAAAGCAGCAAGATCACGGCGGCCAGTACACCGATAAGTCGACTGACGCCCGGCGCACGCTTGGCTAGTCGGGCACGCATCCCCTCGGCGCTCACCGGGTCAGGTTGCAATACGTGCGCTTGACCGATCTGGTCCACAAAGTGCATGCGCTTGAGCCCAAACGTGGTCGAGGCGACCTCGATGGTACCGCCTTCGACGGGAAATACCGCGGGCAGTTTCGACTGGGCGTGGTGCACCCCGTTGAGATACAGGTCTGCTTTGTCCTCAGCGTCGAAATAGTTGACGTTGACGGCGTAGACCTTCGGGGCACCACCCGGGGTTTCAAGGGGCGCGTAGAACAGCGATCTGGCGAGGCCTTGCCAGACGCGGAACGGCTTCAACGCGTGCCCATCACCTGGTGTGATGTTGTGCTTTTTGCGGCCGATTTCCCAGTGGGAGTTATCACCGGTAGTGCTCATTATGTACTTTCGTCGTGGAGAAAGCCCTCATTCCTCACCCTACTTCAGCAGCACACTCATCTTCGCGGCCCAACTTCGGCCTCACCAAGGTTAGGGGGCCGCCGTCGCGGCCTGGATTGCTCTACTGAGCATGACTTCACCGGTCTAGACCGGTGAGCTCACTACTTTGAAGCTACCGCTCCCGGGAAGTCACGACGGGCTCCTCCTCGCTGGGTTCTGAAGGCGCAGTCCGTAGATGCTGTTCACCCACTACTTCCAGCACCCGATCCCACCGGGCTTGGACCGTCTCAGGGTCGAGTTCAATTTCTGGAGGCAACTCATCCGCATCAATGAGCTCGGCCAGCGGCCAAATTCCGCGATGCTCGCTCTCAGAACGATCGACGGTCACCGGTGTCCATTCGATATCAGTCACGCGAGCTGCCTGACCCTCGGCCACCTCGACGGTGGCATAGACGATCGTGCCGGTGGCGGTCTCCATCACGCAACAGCCAGTATCTTGATTGGTCAGGAAATTGCCCATGGACCATGCCACCCACATGCCGTCATCATGGGGACCTCCGTCAAGGTGTTCTACTGCCTGGGGAGTATGAGGATGGCTACCCAGAACTAAGTCGATCTCTCCCCCTTCGGCTAACGTGTCACCGTAGGCTCGCTGGACCGCATCGGGCTCATGGGCAAATTCCACACCCCAATGAACTGAAACCACCACGATGTCGGCACCTTCTTCACGAGCCTGGGCGGCCCGGTCGGTCATTTCCGGTGCCGTTTCATCGGTGACCATCCAGGAAGCCTCGGTGGGCGGCGCAATATTGTGAACTTGGGTGGTCGCTAAATGCGCGACCTGAAGCTCCGTGTCCCCTCGGGTGAGCGTGTAGAACTGAGCTTCCCTAGCTTCTTCTTCCGTCCGCGCTGTGCCGACGTGGCCGAGCCCGTGCTTATCAAAGACTTCTAGGGTGCGCTCCACCCCTTTAGTGCCAGCGTCCATGGCATGGTTATTCGCGGTGGAACACCCATCAAAACCTGTCTCGGCCAATCCGTCAACGAGCTGCTCAGGGGCTGCAAAGACCGGATAACCGGACGGTTCCTGTCCGGGCGAAACGATGGGGACTTCAAGACCACATAGCGCTAGGTCTGCCCCGACGACCCATTCCTCAACTTCTGTCATCAAGGGGGTGAAGTCATAGGCCTGCCCAGACTGGCCCTCGGCCAGCATTTCAGCAGCCTCGAGTATATTATCGTGAGTCAGCACGTCTCCCACCCCGGCAATAGTGAAAATCGCCGGCTCGTGGGATTCGTCGTCAGTCGGGTGATCCGCTTCTCCCCCAACAGACTCCGAGCCAGCACCCTGCTCTGATGGTGGTGTTTCGGATGGGGATTGACCGGCGCAGCCGACCAGACCAAAGATGACCAGCACCGAGGCAACAAGCTGTCCCCACCGGGTGCTTGTCGCCCGGGAGGTCTCAGGCTTGGTCACGACGTGAGATGTCATTGCTTGCGAGCTTACGTTATCGACTCTCGCTAGAGGAGGCGCGACTGGCTGGCGTGCAATATCCTGAAGGGTATGGATATCTGGGCTCGAATTGCCGCCGGAGCGGCTGCCGTGCTGCTCTGCAGTGCCTGCACCGCGCCCAGCGAAGAATCCTCCCCCAGGATAGAAACCCAAAATGTGCCTAGCCCTACCTCGGATAAGGCCACGCCCTCCGAGGGTACCGGCCAGTCCAGTGAGGCCTCATTTGATGCGGCATCGATCCACGTGCTAGTGAACAAACATCACCAGTGGAAACCGGAGGAGTCCGAGCCAGCGGATCTGACAGAACTTGAGGTACCCCAACAGTTCGGCGGACAGCAGCTCCGCCAGGAGGCGGCCACAGCTTTAGAGGAGCTCATCGCGGCAGCTGCTGAGGAGGACATCAGTCTGTGGGTCACGACTGGATATCGCGACGTCGGACATCAACAGGCCCTCTATGACCAGCGGGTGGCTGAAGTGGGGCAGGACGCGGCGGATCGACTGATTGCCCGACCCAGCTACAGCGAGCACCACACGGGCCTCGCCGTCGATATGAGCTTCGAAGGCAACCAAGACTGCAATCTGCACGTCTGCTTCGCTGATACACGACAGGGTCAGTGGCTAGCCGACAATGCCCAGCAGTATGGATTCATTATCCGATACCCCGAGGACGCCAAACAGATCACGGGGTATTCCTATGAACCGTGGCACTTGCGCTATGTCGGGGTGTCGACCGCGCAAGATGTCACGTCCCGTGGCGTGACGCTGGAAGAATACTGGAACCAGCCGCCCGCGCCTGACTATAGAGAAGGTAACGAGTAAAAACACCCGCACCATGATGAGGCGCGCTTGCCACACGCCCCAGGTACGTGCCTCGGCCCGGGATTTCAAGACAGTACGGGTTTTCCGCTGACGCAAACGCTCGGCTGGGATGTCCAGCCGAGCGTTTGTATCAACGATGTTGGATCCCTAGTGAGTTGTTATTGGTTCAGTCTTTAGAACGGGTAGTCTGCAATCTTCGAACGGACAGTCAGCCACTGGGTTTCAGTGAAGGCCTCAATGTTGGCTTGTTGACCACCGAATCGCGACCCGGTGCCGGATGCCCCCGTACCGCCGAATGGTGCCGTCGCTTCATCACCAACGGTTTGCTCATTGATGTGGATGATGCCTGAGTCGATCATGTCGGCCAGGTCCATCGCGGTGCCGACATCACCCAGAATGCCGACTGAGAGGCCGTAGTCCGAGGAGTTGACGATGTCTGCTGCCTCTTCAATCGTTGAAAATGACATGACCGGGGCGACTGGGCCAAAGATCTCATCTGCCCATGCGGTGTTATCGGTCGAGACGTTCGACAGCACGGTGGGTGAGTAGAATAAGTCGCGGTATTCGCCGCCTGCTTCAAGCTTCGCGCCCTGGGATTGGGCGTTTTCAACGATCGAGTGGATATTATTACGCTGGCCTTCATCAATGATCGGACCAAGCGCGACGGACTCTTTCGATGGATCCCCGACCGGCAAGTTCTTCGCTTTTTCTGCCAGTTTGGCGATGTATTCGTCTTGGATCGATTCGTGAACCAGGTGACGTCCCGAGGTCATACAGACCTGACCCTGGTGCATAAAGGACCCAAAAGCACCCGCCGAGACCGCAGCATCCAGATCGGCGCCGGGTAGGACGACCAGTGCGTTATTTCCGCCAAGTTCCAGGTGGGCGCGTTTCAGGTTGCGGCTTGCTGCTTCGCCAACCTTACGTCCGGCAGCGGTCGAGCCCGTAAAGGAAATGACCCGGACTTCTGGTGCTTCGGTCATGGCCGCGCCGGTGTCGCCACCACCTGGCAACAAGTACAAGACGTCTTCGGGCAGGCCAGCTTCTTCCAGAATGCGGGCGATCATCAATCCACCGGTGACCGGTGTCCGTGGGTCTGGTTTCAACAGGACGGCGTTGCCTAGCGCAAGGGCTGGTACGACCGAGCGGATCGACAAAATCAGGGGGAAGTTGAATGGCGAGATTACCGCAACCACACCGGCCGGACGACGGCGGGCAAGCGACCAGCGTGGATCGTCAGTTGCAAGAACTTCGCCCTGAGGGGCAGTACACAGCGCTGCAGCTTCGTAGCACTCCTGGGCTGCAACGTGCAGTTCGAGGCCGGCTTTAGGTGGGATCGCACCGGTTTCTTTCATGATCCAGGACTGGAGTTCTTCTGCGTATTCTTCGAACAGGAATCCGGCCTTGCGCAGAATACCAGCACGCTCTGTGGGTTTCATCGCAGCCCAGGATTTCTGCGCTTTCGCGGCTTGTTGAGCAGCAGCTTTTACGTCGTCAGGGGTTGCAGAACCGATCGTGCCCAATGTTTCACCCGTAGCAGGCTCGGTAATATGAATGTCCTCGCCAGAACCAGACACCCAACCGCCATTGAGGATTTTGTTGTGCCAGCGTGCATCATCCAGCAAGGTATTGCGTTCTTGAGTCTGCGTCATCATGCGTTCCTTCGTCATTACGTTGAGCGGTCAGTAGCGAAAAATGGGGAGCTTTGGTTCATACTCCACAACCGATGGTAGTCAGCGTCTACGAGTGACACCACAATTTGAGCGATTGGATGATTCACAACCACCAATGGTGCAACGATCCCGTGAGTCCCTGACCTATCCCGCAATGTACTTACCAATCGCAGCCGCAAAAAAGAGCCACGCAACCTGAGGATTTCACCCTCGACTTCACCCTTGTGAACGACGATCCAGTGGTAGCGTCGAAGGTACCTGGGGTTTGCCCCTGGAACAGAAGGTGCATTCTCAGTAGCTCCTACGGGCGCGCTCCAGGCGCAGTTTTTCTGGGCATATAGGGAGCGTTATGAATGCCTACCCCACCCACTCTTCATCGTCCGTATCGCCACCATCTTCGCGTATGAGCCCGTGGAATTGGGTGCTTCTTGTTGTTGGCGTCCTGTTGACCGCCTTGGGTCTGATCCTCACCATCGGCGGGGCAATCCTTCTGGGCACCCAAGCCGCACAGCGGGACGGCCTCTACCTGACAGCAGAATCGCAACGCTACCAAAGTACCGGCCACGCTATTGTCGGTCCACCCTTAGTGCTTGATGTCGGCACAGCTGACCTGCCACCACTGGACGAGATCGCCAGCTTCCAGGTTCGTGTGTCACCGGTCATCCCTGATCAACCCCTTTTCGTCGGTATCGCCGAGACATCTGACGTCGAAGCCTATCTTGACGATGTTCCGCACGCCGTGCTCGGAGACATGAGCTGGCAGCAGGATGGACAACTCTCGAGCCAATGGGCGCCATCCGACGGCCACAACGATATCCAAGAAATCGCAGGCGCCCAGTCTCCCCAACCTCCGGCCGAGCAGAACTTCTGGGGAGAATCCGCCACAGGCACCGGCATACAAGAGCTTGCCTTTGACCTGCAAGAAGGTAACTGGACACTGGTCGTGATGAATGCCGACGGCACCCGCCCGGTATGGGTCGATTTACAAGCCGGGGCTCGCACCGAACTTTTCGATTTCGTCAGCCCCGGTATACTCATCGCCGGATTCGTCGGGCTCGTGGTAGGCATCCCCCTGCTGCTCCTGGGTGCCGCCGGACTCGGTCGTAACATTGCTCAAGGCACGCCACAACCCGACAGCTTCACCACTGGTGGCCCAGCTGTCGGCACCCATGACGCCACTGGCCTCGGAGCATATCCACTATCCTTCGCTGGGCATTTGGATGGACAGGTCTCTCGTGGGCTGTGGCTGATCAAGTGGTTATTGGCTATCCCGCATTACATCATCTTGGCGCTGCTCTGGTTCGCCCTTTTGATCACCACCATCGCCGCAGGCATTGTGATCCTCTTTACGGCTCGATACCCCAGATCGTGGTTCGTCTTTAGCGTCGGAGTACTGCGCTGGAGCTGGCGGGTGGGTTTCTATGGCTATATGGCCCTTGGAACTGACCGATACCCACCCTTTACGCTCGCTTATGCTGACTATCCCGCCGAGTTGGACGTCCCCTACCCCGCCCGACTGTCCCGCGGCTTGGTGCTGGTGAAATGGTGGCTGCTGGTGCTGCCACATATTTTGATTCTCGGGATTATCGCGGGAGGGGGCGGCGTCGTCTGGCTGGGCGCGGGCAACACTGCTGCGAGCTGGGGTTTCTCACTCCTAGGACTCCTCGTATTAATCGTAGCGATCGCGCTGCTATTTACCGGCCGGTACCTGCCCGGTCTCTTCCCCTTGATTGTTGGACTCAACCGCTGGTCCTACCGGGTGTCGACCTACGCGTTATTGCTGCGCGACGAGTACCCGCCATTCCGCCTCGATCAGGGTCCTATCGACCCACCGCCGTACCATCCTCCTGAGCAAGAAGGGGCTTCGCCTACCAACCTCTGAGGCCTCAACCCCGGTTCCGGCACCCCGGCCATCAGGCGAGTGCTTGACGGCGAATTCGAATTCTTCACCGTGGTCTTCGATACCTCGAATCACTGCATCAGAGACCGCCTGTCGTGCGTAATCGTAGGGAATACGCGCCGGGTCTGTGGACAGATCTTTCAAAAAAGCCCACACCATCAAAATGAGCACAAATGGCATGACCGCATTGAAGGGCAACGTGTCGAATAGGTTGAACAGCACGGCCTCGGGTGAAGCATCCCCTGCGAAACCGTCAACACCGTTGATCGAGTTGATGATTGAGGCCCCGCCGAACACGGTGAATGCCAGAATCAAACATGCGAAAGGCGCCACACCCGAAGGGGTGGCGCCTTGCTCGAGGTGTCGAGCCCGTGTCTAAGGTGTGACGGTTTTAGTCGGTCCCGGCATCAAATGCAGCGTGGAGACCGGCGGCATCCTGTTCGGCGTCGACATCGACATCGGATGTAGCGATTTGCTTAGCGCCGCCAACTTCGAGTTCACCCATCAGGTCGGCGGTTGGGCCACTTAGGGTACCGCGCGAGGCATACTGTTCGAGGCGGGCGCGGGAGTCGGCGATATCCAGGTTGCGCATGGTCAGCTGGCCGATGCGATCGTCTGGGCCGAATGCGGCGTTTTCGACGCGTTCCATCGATAGTT
>CAZAAP010000003.1:5388-48325 GCA_964482935.1 uncultured Enteractinococcus sp. | reverse complement strand
AAGACAACGCCTTCAAGGTACCGGGCCGTCAGATCAACTACGTCAACCGCAAACCCATTGGTGTTGCCGGTCTGATCACCCCGTGGAACACCCCGTTCATGCTGGAATCCTGGAAACTTGGCCCAGCTCTGGCCACCGGAAACACCGTTGTGCTCAAGCCGGCTGAGTTCACTCCGCTGTCGGCCAGCCTGTGGCCTGGCATTTTCGAAGAAGCTGGTCTGCCTACCGGTGTCTTCAACATGGTCCAGGGTTACGGCGAAGAAGGCTTCGCCGGCGACTCGCTGGTCAAACACCCAGATGTCCCACTGATCTCGTTCACCGGTGAATCCCGCACCGGCCAGATCATTATGGGCAACGCTGCCCCATACCTCAAAGGTCTATCCATGGAACTGGGCGGTAAATCCCCAGCCGTGGTCTTCGAAGACGCCGACATCGAAAAAGCTATCGACGCGACCGTCTTCGGTGTGTTCTCCCTCAACGGTGAACGGTGCACCGCCGGCTCTCGTATCTTGGTTCAGCGCAGCATTTATGACGAATTCGTCGAACGCTACGCAGCCCAGGCCGCCAACGTCAAAGTCGGTATGCCACACGATCCGAAGACCGAAGTCGGTGCCCTGGTCCACCCAGAACACTTCGACAAAGTCTGGTCCTACGTGCAGATCGGAAAAGAAGAGGCCCGCCTGGTAGCAGGCGGCGAACGTCCGGAAGAATTCCCAGAAGGAAACTTCCTGCAGCCAACCGTCTTCGCCGACGTCGCCCCAGATGCTCGCATCTTCCAGGAAGAAATCTTCGGCCCGGTCGTTGCGATCACTCCGTTCGACACTGACGAAGAAGCCCTGGAACTAGCCAACAACACCACTTATGGGTTGGCCGCCTACATCTGGACCAATGATCTGCAGCGTTCGCACAACTTCGCGCAGAAAGTGGAAGCCGGAATGGTTTGGCTTAACTCCAACAATGTGCGCGATCTGCGCACCCCATTCGGTGGCGTCAAAGCCTCCGGACTCGGTCAGGAAGGTGGCTACCGCTCGATCGATTTCTACACCGAGCAGCAGGCAGTCCACATCAACCTGGGTGAAGTCCACAACCCAGTTTTCGGAAAACAACAGTAAATACTGTTTGGCATCAGTACCGAAGGATCACCAATGAAAATTGATAAAAACCAACGCACCCTGACCAGCTCGGGCTTTCACGTGTCACAGGATGCACCGGTCAACACCGACAACCCCATCCCGACCCCGGAAGCTGAAGCACCGGACGTGCTGCGCGTAGCCTACATGGAACTGCAGGTCACCGACCTGGCAGCATCCCGTGAATTCTACGTCGACGTCCTGGGTCTGCACGTCTCACATGAAGACGACAACGAGATCTACCTGCGTTCTGCCGAAGAATTCATTCACCACAACCTAGTGCTGAAACAGGGTTCGATTGCTGCTGTTGGCGCGTTCTCCTACCGCGTTCGCTCCCCAGAAGATGTGGACAAGGCCGAAGCGTTCTACAAAGAACTCGGCTGCCGCACAGAACGCCGCAAAGACGGATTCGTCCGCGGTATCGGTGACTCGGTTCGTGTTGAAGACCCACTGGGCTTCCCATATGAATTCTTCTACGACGTCGATCATATGGAACGCCTCGCATGGCGCTACGATCTACAGATCCCCGGTGAACTCGTTCGACTGGACCACTTCAACCAGGTCACCCCGGATGTGCCACGCGCTGCCCGCTACATGCAGGACCTCGGTTTCCGCATCACCGAAGAAATCTCGGACAAAGACGGCACCGTGTACGCCGCCTGGATGCGTCGCAAACCAACCGTCCACGACACCGCGATGACCGGTGGCGACGGCCCACGCATGCACCACGTAGCCTTCGCAACCCACGAGAAGCACAACATCCTGGCGATCTGTGACCGCCTCGGTGCCCTGCGCCGCTCGGATGCGATCGAACGTGGCCCAGGCCGCCACGGAGTCTCCAATGCGTTCTACCTCTACCTGCGTGACCCAGACGGTCACCGCGTAGAGATCTACACCCAGGACTACTGGACCGGCGACCCAGACAACCCTGTGGTCTCATGGGACGTTCACGACAACCAGCGCCGCGACTGGTGGGGCACCCCGGTTGTACCTTCCTGGTACACCGACGCCTCAACCGTCCTGGACCTCGATGGCAACGCCGTCGAAATCGTTGAACGCACCGACGAAAAAGAAATGGACGTGACCATCGGTGCCGATGGTTTCTCCTACACCCGTGCGACCGACGACGAGGAAATGCCAGACTGGAAGAAGGGCGAGTTCAAACTCGGCAACCAGCTCTAAAGCCTATGACACACCTCGTGTGACATAACCTCCACCTAGCGCCTGCGAACTTCGGTTTGCAGGCGCTAGGTTTTTAATAGACCATCGACGTGGTTGTGAACATTTCAAGGGGTTAATTTGTTTGTCTTACGTGCCGGAGAACGCTAGGCGAACCGCTGTCCAACCAGGTACTTTCCAGGATTTCCCCCGGACGTTCATGGACCCTGCCGTAGCATTGAACTACCCCTAATCCCACCTGTTCCAGGAGGTGACCAGAGGTGTCGGTGCCCGGTGCGGGACCGCTATTAGAACGCGACGATCCCCTTGATGCCTTACGCCAGGCCATGGTCGATGCAGAGCATAGTTCCGGCCGTGCCATCCTTGTGAGCGGTGAGCCCGGGATCGGAAAAACGGCGCTGGTTACACACTTTGCCTCCCTGGAAGCCTCTCATGCTCGCGTGCTGATCGGTATCTGCGACAACCTGATTACTAAACGACCCTTGAGTGCATTCCGAGACATTACCCAACAAATATCCCAAGCACCCTTCGAGACGGCCGACTCACCACAGGGGTTTGGTGATTTCGTCGACTTACTGATACAAAATCTGCGGATGGCTTCCCGACCGACCCTCATGATCATTGAAGACGCGCATTGGGCAGATGAGGCAACCGTTGATGTCCTAACCGTACTCGCCCGCCGGATCTCAGGTTTACCGGTCGTCCTAATCATCACGCTTCGCCCGGGCGAACTTGATGCGGAACACCCGCTAAGTATTGCACTCGACAGTATGCAGCGCACCCCGATGCGCCATGTCGAACTCGCCCCGCTCTCCCGTAAGGCCGTCGAGCAACTAGCCGGGCCACAAACCGAACACATCTTTCATCTCAGCGGTGGCAACCCATTTTTTGTCACCGAGCTGCTCGTTCATGGCACCGACCCTGCCCCACCATCGTTAGCTAATGTGGTCCTAAGCCGTACCATCCGACTCGGCAAATGCAGTCGAGAACTGTTAGAACTGGTATCGGTGGTCCCTGGTCGGCTCGCAATCGCTGTTGTAGAGCGGCTCCACCCCGAATGGGACGACGCCCTCGAGGCCGCACAACGAGCCCAATTACTCAACAGCGATGCCGACTACGTTTGGTTCCGGCACGAATTGACCCGCAACGCGATCCACGACAGCATCTCCCCAAGACGACGGCGCAAACTCCACAAACAACTCCTGGCCGACTTACTCGCCCAAGATGCCGAACCGGCGGACGTTGTGCATCATGCTGAAGCAGCCGGAGCCAAAGATATCGTCGCCGAGTACGCACTCATTGCAGCACGCCAAGCAGCCCGAGTCAGCTCGAATCGCGAAGCCTTGGAACATTATCGCCGTGCGGCCGACTTCGCCGAAGGTCGCCTCGATCCGGGGACCCGAGCCGACCTTTCCGAAGAGCTTGCACAAACGGCGTTATTAACCGGTCATCTCGATGTGGCGCTCGATGCGATCACCAATGCTATCGAATTCGCCGACCAGCTGGACGACACCGTCCAGCATGGCCGCTGCAAGACGCTACGGTCCAGGCTTCACTGGTTCCTCGGAAACGGCGCTCATGCCTGGGACGACGCCCAATCGAGCATTCGCCGATTGAAAACAGTCGACGCCCCAGTCCAACTTGCTGCGGCCTACGCCCAAGCAGCCGAGCTCAGTATGCTCACGAGCAATACAACACGCACCCAATACTATGGACAGTCTGCATTAGCGCTGGCCGGTAACGATTCCTGCACTCGCCTCCAAGCCCTGTCCGCCCTGGGGATGATGCGATTACAGTTGGATGTCAACGACGTATCCGTTGTGAGACAGGCAATACAAGCAGCCACCGACGCCGGGCAACCGCAGGCCACCATTTCGCTCTTACTGAAGGGTCACATCAACTTGCTGTGGTGCCGACCAGAGGTTGTCTCCAAACTCATCGCTCGTGGTCTACCTATCGCTCGCGAGCACCAGTACGATGCGCTCACCACGCTGTTTGAACGACTCAGCGCTTGGTTGGCAGCAAGACGTGGCGACTTCGAGACCGCAATGCAACTAACGCAGCTTCCTACGGGACGCCGTAACAGTGTGCGCAATGGCCGACTCATAGCGCATACCGTTCAGGCAGAAGTCGCCCTGCGACGCGGCGACCCTGATGCGTCAGACCAATTACAGAACTTAGGCGTTGAGGTCGATCGGACCGGCGAACTATGCCGGATCGAACCGGTATTAGAGCTACAAATTGAACAAGCGCTCCTCACCGGTGAACCTCCACCAGTAGAACGCATCCAAGAGGCAGTCGACCGCGTTGGCCAAGAAGCCTTGCGCCAGGGCTGCGGTGCGGCACGCTTTGCGGCATGGGCACAACTCTGCGGTATTGACGTGCCCTTTAGCGGGGATGCGCCGGCTCCTCACCGGTACATGCTGGTCGGCGACTGGCGGAAAGCAGCAGAAGCTTTTGGGTCCATAGGCTGGGACTATGACCAGGCTCTCATGTTGTCACTGGTCGATGACGGCGAAGCGTTGAACGAAGCTATGCTCATCGCTCGTTGGCTGGGAGCCCATCCCCTGGAACAGCGAGTGGCTCAGCGTCTGCGGACCCTGAATTTACCGGTACCGCACGGGCCTCGTGATTCCACCCGTACAAACCCCTACGGACTGACCAACCGGCAATTAGAAGTCTTAAATTTGTTACGGCAAGGCGCAGATAACGCCCAAATCGCGCGGCGCCTACATATTTCTCCACGGACAGTCGAACACCATGTGACCGCAATTTTTACCAAACTACAGGTGACTTCTCGGGCCGAAGCGATGGCCTATAGCTGGGATATTGAACTCCCGTAGGTGCACCCGCCCCTCCTCTACGAAAGGTGCGAACCAAAGATAGGGGGTTGTTCCGATGTCGACTTTGCGGATACTCCGTACTGTGATAATCACCTTCTACACCACTTCGTAGAAGGAGAGCAGTACACACTGCTACTGAGCAATAGCTAGATATTATCGGCAGGAGCAAAACGATGACACAGGTAGCTTCCCACCAGTCGACTCAACAACTCGACCCCCAAGCTTTTGGCGACGTACTCAAAGACTTGATCCCAATTGCAGTCAAGCATGGGCCTGACGTCCTCGATAAGATACTAGGTCTGTTCGCCACCGAACCGGGTGGGCAGATGACACCACAATCGGTGACACCAACCGGTTCCTCCCAGCACGACGGACAACTCGATCCGCAATTCTGGGGCGCCATCGCCAGCGCTATCGTCCCGATCGCTATCCAGCACGGGCCTGACCTTGCCAAAACCGTCCTCGACCTATTCATGACAGAACCCACGGGACAGATGTCACCGCAATCGGCTGCCCCACCTGCTCCAACTCCTCATGTCGGACAATTGGATCCTCAATCCCTCGAGGGCATACTGAAGGATCTACTTCCCATCGCTGTAAAGCACGGGCCGACCGTCGTTGAGAAGATACTGGATCTGTTCGTTGCCGAACCTGTTGCCGAACCTAGCGGCCAGATGGCAACACAATCGGTGACACCCACCGGTTCCTCCCAGCACGACGGGCAGTTCGATCCGCAGTTCTGGGGTGCGATCGCCAGCGCTATCGTCCCGATCGCCATCAAACACGGCCCTGACATCGCCAAAACCGTCCTCGACCTATTCATGACAGAACCCACCGGACAGGTCCAATGAGCTGACCGAAGCTCAAGTTTGTCACATCGCTAGTGAGCAAATGTATCGCCAGACGCCTCGGACCGGCTGGGTGGATCGAAATTGGGAACGTCATCAGCATGTTTCGACGATCGTTCCCAGTTTGATTCACTGACAGCCTTAACACCTACTTGTCTACTTACCCATGAGACGAATAAAGCAATGGCACGATTCATCGTTGAACTTCACGACCCTCTGGTAGCTGAGACAGTGAAAACCCTGCTGCCCCGCGTACCCGGCAACCTCCAACTACTCGAAGAGACCCATACTCCCGGTTCAAGTCGGTTTGTCGTTGAAGCGACTGAAACCGAGGCTGCCGAATTGCAGTCGATTATCGCAGGGATTGGCGTGGTTGAACGCGATAACTTCCTCCCACCTCCGGGCATGCCTCTCCCCCACCCCGAATCCTAAGGATTGTCATGGCTGAAATATCATCAAGATCCCAGCAATACCTCATCGCCCAGAGCAGCGCGCTCCACCTCGCGAGCGGACCATCCATGAGCTTCCAAGACATCCAAGAACTCATGGAACGCGACCCGCAGATCGAGGTGCAACGAGTCATTCCCTCGCGCAATCTAGACCTACTATCGGGGACCGAAGGTGCCCAACAAGGAGTGTTAGTTGCCAGTATGCCCAATCATGTGGCCCAACAGGTCGCTGCCTCCCCGCAAGTAGAAATCGAACCCGACCTGCCATTGTTTCTGGCAGACCCAATGGCGGTTCCAGCAGCTTTGAATCCCATGACGCTGTTGCCGATGAGTTTGTCGACCAGTTACAACATTCAGGTTGTTGGTGACAACGGAACCGAGGTCGCAGATGCAGCAGTCTATCTATATGGTGATTCGGTTCCTGCGATGGGCAAAACGGATGCCAACGGTAAGGTATCCATCACGCTGCAGACTCATTCTTCAAGCGACGTGACCGGGCTTTATGTGAACCCAAAGCTGGGCTACTGGAATCGTTGGGTCTCCCGGCCGCAATTAGACGCCGGAGGCACAACAACGGTCACTCTGACCCCGCTATCAAGCACCTTCCCGAAGCTAGACGCTGAAGAAACTTACGGTTGGGGACAGGTCGCGATGGGCTTACCCGAAGTGCCCGAGACGTATCGTGGCCAGGGGGTTCGCATCGCCATTGTCGATTCTGGTGCTGCCGCGTTGACTCACCCGGATTTGAAGCACATTTCGGCCGGCCAAGACCTCACCGTGATACCACCAAGCCAGAATTGGACGACTGATGTCATTGCGCACGGTTCGCACTGTGCCGGGGTCATCACGGGATCATTGGAAACCGGCGGGGTTCGAGGATTTGCCCCAGATGCGGAGATCCATGTCATCAAGATCTTTCCCGGTGGCAGGTTTAGCTCCTTGCTGGATGCGCTGGACTATTGCATAGACCACCGCATCGATATTGTAAATCTCAGTCTCGGTACGGCGGAGGGCTCCGACCTGATCCGACAAAAGATTTCGCAGGCTCGCTCGCAGGGAGTCGGGTGCATCGTGGCTGCTGGCAATTCGGGTGGCGCCGTCCAATTTCCGGGGACTTCGCCCGATGTCCTGACTGTTGCGGCCATCGGGAAGATTGGAGCATTTCCGCAAACGTCCTACCATGAGTTGCAAATCGGACAACTTGCGCAGTCTACAGACTCGGCCAATAAATACTTCTCTGCACGCTTTACCTGCTACGGACCTGAAGTTGATGTATGTGCCCCCGGCGTCGCCGTCCTCTCCACGGTCCCGAATGAAGGTTTCGCAGCATGGGATGGTACATCCATGGCGACCCCGCACGTCAGTGGAGCTGCGGCGCTTTTATTGGCGCATCACCCCGATTTCAAAGCCGAGTATCGCGAGCGCACCAACCAACGGGTAGAGCATCTATTCGAATTGCTCAAAGCGTCGGCTATCCCGGTGAATGTGGGCGACCCCCATCGTACCGGAGCCGGGATGCCTAATATTGCACGAGCTCTCCAAATCTCTGCGCCACCGTCGACCGGAGATGCGTCACTTCAGGAGGCTCTACGCGATTTCATCCGGGGGCTGCTCTCACACTCTGATTCCGGCGATATGCCGTCGGCCACGGATTCCAATCACCACCCTATCGATTCTGCTCAAAAGATCCAGACGATTTTAAATCGCCTGGCACAACGCCAATAGTCCCGACCTCAGCATCGGCATAGACGGTTCTTCGTCGACGTCGAATACGGCCCGGTACCTGATCGAATAGCAGGCACCGGGGCCGTCGGCTTTCATCTCCCCACGGACGTTGTAGGCTTCCGATATGGACGCACGAAGGAGGTCGGTCATGTCGCCATCAGACGCTATTTCCGGGAAGAACTACGAACGACGCCGGACCGACAACGCAATGCAATCCCCGCGAGCCGGTGACCAAATGGTCACGACTGCCTATTCACCAGAGCGATACGCATTTCGATTTCCGAACACCTTTACCAATGCCATTTGGAGCGGACGCATCCCGCCGTTGATTGGGCGAAAAGTTAGTATCGCGACGTCGGGCCGGTGCGGTGGAATGGCGTTTGCCTCGTTGGATTTCTTTTATCTCAAAAAATCGGTCCCGACCCTGGACCTAGAGGATGCTGCGTCCTTGGAGGTTCCGGCGGATGGTCACCCGCTGGCAGACTATCTCTATACCCGGCAATTGCACAGCATGTTGACCAGGTTCCACGGCGTGCGCGACGGTCTCCGATATCTCCAATGGAGCGGTGATTCGACGGCTGCCCTCATCATGAAGACGACGAACGAAGAACGAAAGGTCGTCGAATCGTTGGATCGCGGGCAGCCTGTCGTTTTGGGATTGATCAAAGCCACGAACAGGCGTCTGAAAGCTCAGGGCGGTAATCACCAGGTCGTGTGCTACGGCTATACCACCAACGCCGCAGGCCATCGTGAGTTTTATATTTATGATCCCAACGAGCCATTCCGGCCGACATCGAAGCAACCGTATTCAGTGGTCCTGGGCCGAGCAGCTGACTTCGAACGTGCCGAGTTTCCATATCAGGCAAGGCGTTCCCAACGGATCGATCGGTGGCGCGGGTTCTTTGTAGTGGGCTACCGCCCCTATCGCCCAGCCGCCGACGTCCTGCGTAGCCAGCATACGAAGAATCGGTAGAGCCTAGATTCAACCGTGCCTCAGATGAGCGGCCAGGGAAATCGTCGACCGGTCGTGTCGTGCGGATACTGCCGGATCGTCAGCAATTGCCGAACCCGCTCTTGCAGCGCCGCTTTCTCCAGCAAGGTCAGTTGTGCTGCCAAGACTTCCGGCACGTGTTCGGTCAGCGGTGCGATCTCCTCAAGCAGCTCGGAATCAATCTCATCGCCTGCGAAATCCCAAATGACGGTTCGCAGTTTCGTCGGAGCAGCAAAACATAACCCGTGATCGATCGCCCAGATTTTCCCTTGCCCGTCATACAGTACGTGGCCCGCCTTACGATCGGCGTTATTGGCGATCAGATCGAAGAGTGCCAGACGGCGCAGTTGCCGGTGGGTTTCAGGTTTGTCTTCTAGCAGGGTGAAGAAATGCTCTGCCGGGTCGTGGTCAATAAATAGTTGCACCGAACCGGTGTCCAAGGGCCCGTCGTCACGAATCACCGTCGTTGGGACCAGTTGCCAGCCCAACGCTTCGCTGAGCAGATAGGCTGCAGCCTCCCGACGGTGCAAGCCACGTTCAAAATCCATGAGCGGGCGTTCGCCCATTTCGGGTTTATAAATGCCCCAGCGTTGTTCGCCGCCGTAGGTGACTTCCACAAGAAAGGTCTCATTGCTGCTATTGGCCAGTTGCCCTAGCAGCCTGATCTGACCGCACCGCAGTATCTCGGCGTCCAAGCACGATGGGTTATTCGGCATTGGCACTTCTGGATGCTGCGTCATCTGGGTCACCGTCCCTACGAGTTTCGTAGTCCTGCCAGCGATTCCAAGGTGGAGTTCACCATGAGGACCCTGGGGTCACTGTCGGCGGGTTCAATAGGATAAGCAAACGCTGAAACCGAGCACGGGTCAATACTGATGCGCTGGAACTTATTCAGCGGACTACCCAGGGCGTCCGACACTGCAATGCGGATCGTATCGGCGTGGGAAAAGCACACGACTGTGCCACCGGGGTGATTGGTGCGCAATGCGTGCAGGGTGGCTGCCATGCGCTGACTCATTTCTACAAAGCTTTCGCCGTTTGGAAAGCGGAACTGGTCGGGTTGTTGCTGCACCGTTTGCCATTCGGGCAGTTTCATCAGCTCTGATAATTCAGCCCCGGTCCAGTCGCCAAAATCGCCTTCGATGAGTCCCGATGCTTCAACAACTGGTAGCCCGAGGCGTTCGGCGGTCGGGGCGGCGGTCTGTTTCGTTCGCTCCATTGGAGAAGAATAGATCGCAGTAACCGGGAGCTCTGCAAGCCGCTGGGCTACCCGAACGGCCTGGTCGTGTCCTCGCTCGCTCAACTGCAGACCAGGTGCACGACCCGGTAAGATTTTGCCGGTTGTGGGGGTCTGACCGTGGCGTACCAGCAGGATCAGAGTGGGCTGGGTCTCTTTTTCGGCGTTCATCACTGCTAGCTTACCGAACGTGACTTCCACGTGACCCCTCGACACTTCTGGCGATCCGCACTAGCGTGATGACTGTGACTACCTCTCCTGATATCAGTACTGTGGCTCAATTACGGGCCTCCGGGCACGTCCAGAAATCCTTGCGCGAAGAATTACGCGACAACCTGCTGGCGAAACTTGCCTCCGGTGAGGACCCGTGGCCTGGGATGCACGGATTTGAAAACACCGTGCTGCCCCAGTTGGAGCGCGCGCTGATTGCCGGTCACGACATTGTCTTACTAGGTGAACGTGGGCAAGGCAAGACGCGCCTGCTGCGCACGCTAGCCAGTCTGCTTGATGAATGGACCCCGGTCATTGCGGGGTCCGAGCTTCACGAGCACCCCTATGAGCCCATCACCGTAGAGTCCCAGCGCCGCATGCAAACCGAGGGTGATGAGCTACCTGTTGCGTGGCTGCACCGCGACGAACGCTACGTCGAAAAACTTTCAACCCCCGACACCTCAGTTGCAGACTTGATTGGCGATGTCGACCCCATGCGCGTCGCCGAGGGACGCCGTCTGGGCGATCCGGAAACCATTCACTTCGGGTTAGTACCGCGCGCCAACCGCGGAATCGTTGCGCTCAACGAACTGCCGGACCTAGCCGAGCGTATTCAAGTCGCACTACTCAACGTCATGGAAGAACGCGATATTCAGGTTCGCGGCTATGTCCTGCGACTGCCCTTGGACGTGTTAATGGTGGCCAGCGCAAACCCAGAAGACTACACGAACCGCGGGCGCATCATCACTCCGCTCAAGGATCGCTTCGGCGCAGAGATCCGGACGCACTACCCGGTCGAACTCGAAGACGAAGTCGCCGTCATCCGACAAGAAGCCCAGCTCAGTGCCGAGGTGCCAGACGTCTTGTTAGAGATCCTGGCTCGTTATACTCGAGCGCTGCGCAACTCGCCCGCCGTCAACCAGGCGTCCGGCGTCTCAGCGCGGTTCTCGATTGCCGGCGCCGAAACTATTGCCGCAGCAGCTCGGCACCGAGCCACTGTGTGCAACGAAGAAGCCGTAGCGCGGCTGATCGATGTGCAAACTGCCAGTGACGTCATGCGCGGCAAAGTTGAATTCGAGCCCGGTGAGGAAGGTCGCGAAGAGCAGATTCTGCAGCATCTGCTGCGGACGGCGATCGCCCAGACGGCCCGTACACACTTCGGCGGACTTGATTTCACCCCGCTGGTTGAGGCGTTCGATGGTGCCAAAACCATCACCACCGGAGAACACGTCACGGCTCAAGATTTCTTAGCCGAGCTGCCAGAGCTTGAGGAGTCCCCCCTCTACGACGAGATCGTTGCACGCGTGCAAGCGGGCTCCTCGCCGGGCCTTCGTGCCGGGGCCATCGAATTAGCCTTAGAAGGGCTCTATCTGGCGCAAGAATTATCGAAAGTCACCGCAGACGGACAAACCGTCTACGGCTAAGGAGGCGTTATGCGCCACGGAAAAGCTTCACGCTACGGCCGGTACACGGGCGGCCCCGATCCGCTGGCCCCGCCCATCGACCTGACCGACGCGCTCGAAGAAATCGCCGACGAAGTCATGGCCGGCTACTCGCCAGACCAGGCCATGCGCGAATATTTGCGCCGCGGGTCCCGAGACATGACCGGCCTGGATGAACTGGCGCGGCAGGTGCAGCAGCGTCGTCGCGAGTTGTTGAAGCGCCATAGTCTCGACGGCACGATGGAACAAGTGCGAGAGCTCCTCGACGAAGCTGTGTTAGAAGAGCGCAAACAGCTGGCCCGAGACATCACGATGGATGACGTGGACCGGGATTTCCGTGAGATGCAGCTGATGAACCTGCCCGACGCAACCGCAGCGGCAGTCACTGAGCTGTCGGATTATGACTGGCAGTCCAGTACGGCCCGGGAGAAATACGATGAGATCAAGGATCTACTGGGCCGCGAAATGTTGGACCAGCGGTTCGCCGGGATGAAACAGGCGCTCGAAAACGCCACCGAGGAGGACCGTGCTGCGATCTCGGAAATGCTCAACGACCTCAACGAATTGTTGGACAAGCATGCCCGCGGAGAAGACACACAGCAAGATTTTGATGACTTCATGGCCAAACACGGTCACCAGTTTCCGGAGAATCCGCAGAATATTGACGAGCTGATCGACGCACTCGCTCAGCGTGCGGCTGCAGCCCAGCGCATGCTGAACTCCATGACGCCGGAACAACGCGCCGAGCTGATGCAGCTGTCCCAGCAGGCCTTTGGCTCCCCCGAACTGATGGATCAGCTGGGCCGTCTCGATGCGAATCTACAAGCGCTACGGCCCGGGGAAGACTGGACAGGAGCCGAGCAGTTCGACGGCGATCAAGGTCTGGGTTTAGGTGATGGCACCGGTGTGCTGCAGGATCTTGCGGATCTTGATGCCCTGGGCGAGCAGCTGTCACAGTCTTATGCTGGCTCGACCCTTTCGGATATCGATATTGAGAAACTCGCCCGACAGCTTGGCCAAGATGCCGCCGTCTCGGCACGAACCCTGGCAGAACTTGAAAAAGCACTGCGGGATTCGGATATGCTCCGACGCAGCTCAGATGGCGATCTGCGACTGTCCCCGCAGGCCATTCGCCGCCTAGGAAAGGCCCTGTTGAAAGACACCGGCCAACTCTCGGACCGGCAGGGGCAACGCGACACTCGGCACGCCGGGGCCGCCGGTGAACTCACCGGGGCTAGCCGATCGTGGCATTTTGGCGACACTGAGCCGTGGAATGTCACCCGGACCATCACCAATGCGATCACGCGAACCGCTGCCGAAGGTCAAGACCCGCGCGCCGGGTTACGGTTGGAGGTCGGGGACGTCGAGATCCAAGAGACCGAGGCCCGAACGCAGGCCGCCGTCGTCCTGCTGGTCGATACGTCGTTTTCGATGGCTGCCGAGGGACGCTGGGTCCCGATGAAACGCACCGCGCTGGCCCTCCATCAGCTCATCTCGACCCGTTTTCGTGGCGATGAACTGGAGTTGATCAATTTCGGCCGATATGCTGCCCCGGTGCAATTGGACGAGTTAACCGCGATGGCGCCGGCCTATGAACAAGGTACGAATCTGCATCACGGACTGCTACTGGCCACCCGGTTTTTCCGCCGTCACCCCACGATGCGTCCGATGATTTTGATCGTCACGGATGGCGAACCGACCGCACACCTAACAGCACACGGAGAATCATGGTTCTCTTACCCGCCGCGACCTCAGACCATTGAGCTCACCGTCACCGAACTTGACCGCATAAAACGTCTCAATGCCGCTGTGACCTTTTTCCGTCTCGGAGACGACCCAGGGCTCAAACGCTTTTTGGATGCGATGGCAGCGCGCGTAGGGGGCAAAGTCGTCGCCCCGAGCGCACAGGATCTCGGCAGCGCCGTGGTCAATGAATTCCTGCACTCGCGCAACCCTAAATTTCCCGACTGGTAAAGAAATCGAGCTCACACCCTAGAACCGGCAGGTTTCATGTTACTCCTAGGGCGCCATAATGCGGTTGTCGGCGTTAGGCTTGAGCTAGAGCTTTTCGAAAGGACGTCATGGCAACGCGCACCCCACCACCTAACGTTACTGTTGACGAGGTCTTAGCCGAATTGGCAGCGCTGGACAACCCAAAAATGCGTGCCGTGAATGAACGCCACGGCAACGATATCGGCGTTCCCCTCTCGAACCTGCGGGCCCTTGCCAAACGTCTCAAGACCCAGCAGGAGTTAGCGCAACAACTCTGGGCCACGGGCGACTCACAAGCCCGGCTCGTGGCAATATTGATAAGCAATCCCAAAAAATATACCATTGAGCGGCTCGATGCGATGCTCCGCGAGGCACGCGTTCCCAAGGTCCACGATTGGTTCGTCAATTACCTACTCAAAAAGCATCCTGAATCCGAAGACCGCCGGATTCTATGGATGGACGACGTCGACGAAGTCGTTGCAAGTGCCGGGTGGGCTCTCACAACGCAGGCTGTTGCACACCACATGGAGAACCTGGATATTCGCCAGCTGCTCGACGCAATTGAAACAGAGATGAAACTTGCTCCACCCCGACTACAGTGGGCGATGAATGAATGCCTCGCGCACATCGGAATCCACTATCCGGAATACCGGGCACGCGCCATCAGCATTGGGAAACGGTTAGAAGTCCTCAAGGACTACCCCACGCCGCCGAACTGTACTTCTCCGTACGCACCCCTGTGGATCAAAGAAATGGTCTCGCGCCAAGAAGCGTAGCTATGCACGAGGTGGCAGGGACCAGTTTTTCGCAGAAACACCCCGTGATTCGAGCAGCGCTTTCCTCATCGCTGTTATCCACGGTATCCTGCTGGCGAGCTGACCGGGCGAAACGTCTATTCGCTGATTGTTTGTGCAGGAACCCTCGCCTTCCACCAGCTTGAGCCCTATCGTGGTCAGTATGACAAATTCAGGCCAATCCAGCAGTATGGAACTCTTTGACATATCAGACGAAGATCTACGTGCTCGAGCCAGTCTCAAGTGGTCCACAGTAGAATCCGACGTCCTACCAGCCTGGGTCGCCGAGATGGATGTCCATCTGGCACCCGCTATCAAAAAAACCCTCCAGAACGCCCTGGCTCGAGATGATGCGGGATATCCCGGGTCCAGCGATGGCATTAACACTGCCTTTGCCGATTTCGCTCGTGACCGCTGGGATTGGCAAATCGACCCGCAGCACATCAGTATTCATGTTGACGCCGCAACTGCGGCCTCCAAGCTCATGCGGCACTATGCTGGTCCCGACAATCGCGTACTGATCATGCCACCGGTTTACAACCGCTTCTATGATTGGATGCACGTCAGTCAAGTCCGACCGATTGAAGTGCCGTTAACCGATGTCACCAGCGGTGGTTTCTTTGACTTCCCAGGAATCGAAGCACAACTTGACGCCGGTGTCCGAGTCATTTTGCTGTGCAACCCACACAACCCCCTGGGGCGCGTGTTTTCGAAGCATGAACTACACCAGCTAGCGGATCTCGCGGCCCAGTACAACGCCGTCGTGCTTTCTGATGAAATCCATGCCCCGCTCGTGTATCAGGGTGTCGAATACACGCCGTGGCTCACCGTCTCCGAAGCAGCACGCAGCACCGGGATTGCACTCCATACAGCTACCAAATCTTGGAATTTCGCCGGTCTAAAATGCGGCATCGCGGTGCGCTCAGAAACCGGCCCGTGGCCAGCGGACGTCGAACCAAAAGTCACCCTTAATGACGCCGGGTTCTGGGGTATTTTAGCCACCGAAGCAGCGTTCTGTGACGCCCGAGACTGGCTGGACACCGTCCGCGAACACTTTCAAGCACAGACTCAACTACTCACCGAGTTACTCGCAACACATCTGCCCGGAGTGAGGTTCCACCCGCCCCAGGCCAGCTTCCTAGCGTGGCTCGACTTTCGCGACACTGAGCTCGCCGAAGAACCAGCCGACTATTTCCTTCGTGAAGCGCGAGTGGCACTCAACCCTGGCACCAGTTTTGGCTCAGTCGGACAAGGCTGCGCCCGTCTGAATATGGGAACTTCTGCTGAACGGCTGGAAAGAATCGTCAAAGCGATGGGGGCAGCCTGGTCTCAGTAGTGCCTCATTCCGAAGGCTACCTCCTCCGGGCTTACCTCATTTAGTACGCAGAAAATGCGGGGCCAGCATGCAATGCCAATTCCTGACGGAAGACCGCATCGTGCGGTCTCGGTTTACCGGTGTGCTCATCGACGATAACCATGGTGGCTTCGGTATAGACACAGGGTTGTGTATCTTGAACCAATAAATGTCCGAACACAAACGATGAGGTACCAATCCGAGGGATCCACACCCAGACCGTCGTGTCAGGGCCGTAATGGACCTCACGGTCAAAGTTGGTGTTTAATGCGCGTGCGATGCGCCTCGGGCCCGAATCCCCGGGGGTGGTACCCGTCCATTGCTGGGTCGCTCGGATGCGCGCTTCTTCCATTAGCGTCAGAATCTGAACATTATTAATGTGGCCGTTGATATCCTGATCCGACCACCGCAGTTGGACAGCTATCGGCGTTGCCAGGGTTCGAATCTCATCGAAGTTTGACATGGTTCAGCCCGTCCCATCTGACGTTGAGTAATGCTTCCAAAGATCTGCTGATGACCTTAGCGGAAACAAGCACTATCGGTAGATTGGTGTCATTGTGTTTGGCACGCGCACAGTGGTATTTTCCACGCGGTCGAATTACCCCCAGCGCAGCTCTCCCATCTTCTGACGTGCTCTGTTAGGCTGAATGCTATGTCACGGTTCTCAGTCCTCGGTTGGCCAGTGTTTCGCCAGGCCAAGTCCAAAGATAAGCTAGGGCGCGGTCCAACGGTCGAGTCGCCTAAGTACGCCAACATGCGCCCTCGCACGGAGGACGCCGACAAAGTTGTTCAAAGCGTGTGCCCCTACTGTGCCGTCGGTTGTGGCCAGCGCATCTTCGTTAAGGACAACGAAGTCATCCACATTGAAGGTGACCCCGATTCGCCGATCTCTCGCGGCCGTCTGTGCCCCAAGGGAGCCGCCTCTGAACAGCTGGTCAATACACCGGTTCGACAGAAAAAAGTACTCTACCGCCGTCCCTACGCTACGGACTGGGAAGAACTGGATTTAGAGACCGCGATGGAAATGATCGCGGACCGGTTCTTAGAAGCCCGCCGGAACCACTGGGAAGATTTTGATGAAAATGGTTCGCCCGTCAATCGCACAATGGGGATCGCTTCCCTGGGTGGTGCGACCATTGATAATGAAGAAAACTACCTGATCAAGAAACTATTTTCGGCTGCCGGCGCGGTGCAGATCGAAAACCAAGCCAGGATTTGACACTCTTCCACGGTTCCTAGTTTAGGATCCTCGTTTGGGCGTGGCGGTGCCACCCAGCCATTGCAAGATATGGCGAATGCAGACCTGGTATGGATTCAGGGTTCGAATATGGCCGAAGCGCACCCCGTTGGGTTCCAATGGGTTGCTGAAGCTAAGGCACGCGGCGCGAAACTCATCCACGTCGACCCACGTTTCACGCGTACCTCAGCCATGGCGGATAAGCACGTCCATATTCGTGCCGGTTCGGACATTGCACTGCTCGGCGGGCTGATTCGTCACATGATCGAAAACGATCTGTGGTTCAAAGACTATGTTGTGCACTACACCAATGCTGCACACCTGGTTGATGAGGGGTACCAAGACCCTGAAGACCTCGACGGTTTGTTCTCCGGTTTCGACAAAGATACCGGCGGCTACGACAACGCCACCTGGCAATACGAAAAGGACCCGTACGAGGCCGACGGTATTGCCAAGGACATGACCCTAGAGCACCCGCGCTCGGTCTTCCAGATCCTGCGTCGCCACTACTCGCGGTACACGCCAGAAATGGTTGGCGACGTGACCGGCATCAAGACGGAAGACTTCCTAGAGCTTGCCGAACTGTTGGGCAAAAACTCGGGCCGTGAACGCACGTCCGTGATGGCTTATGCCTTGGGGTGGACTCAGCACTCGATGGGCTCGCAGTTCATTCGCACCGCAGCGATCCTCCAATTGCTCCTTGGCAATATGGGACGTCCGGGCGGTGGCATCATGGCGCTGCGCGGACACGCAACGATTCAGGGCTCATCGGATATCCCAACTTTGTTCAACCTGCTACCCGGTTACCTACCATTCCCGGTTGCAGGGAAGCACGATACCTTGCGTGAATACCTCGACGACGCCGTGCCCAGGGATCAGAAGGGTTTCTGGTCCAATGGGGACGCCTATATGGTGTCGCTGTTGAAAGCTTGGTTCGGCGACGACGCGACCGAGGAAAACGACTTCGGTTATAAGTACATGCCGCGACTGACCGGTGCCCACGGCACCTATCAGACCCTAATGCGGATGTTCGATAAAGATGTCGACGGCTACTTCGTACTCGGTCAAAACCCTGCAGTCGGATCCGCCAACGGACGGATGCAGCGGCTTGGCATGTCAAATCTCAAATGGATGGTCGTTCGCGACTTCCAGCTTATTGAGACGGCAACCTGGTGGAAAGAAGGCCCCGAGATCGCCACCGGCGAGTTGAAGACCGAAGACATTGCAACCGAAGTCTTCTTCATGCCAGCAGCCAACCATACAGAGAAGGCCGGAACCTTTACTCAGACCCAGCGTCTCGTCCAGTGGCGCCATCAAGCGATCACCCCACCGGGTGACGCACGATCCGAACTTGAGTTCTTCTACGACCTCGGGGTACGGCTCAAGGAACGCCTCAAAGACTCCACTGACCCTCGGGATCGCCCACTGCAGGCTATGACCTGGGACTACCCAGTCGATGAGCACGGTGAACCGTCCGCTGAAGCTGTCCTGAAAGAAATCAACGGTTACTACACAACCGGTCCAAACGCCGGCAAACCGCTGGACAACTTCAACCAGATGAAAGCCGACGGTTCAACCGCCGGTGGCTGTTGGATCTACGCCGGCATCTATGCCGGCGGGATCAACCATGCTGCCAACCGCGTGCCGGGCCAAGAACAAGACGAAATGGCCCACCAGTGGGCTTGGGCGTGGCCGGCCAACCGTCGTATTCTCTACAACCGGGCCTCGGCTGACCTTGACGGCAACCCCTGGTCCGAGCGGAAGAAACTCGTTTGGTGGGATGAAGAACAAGGCGCGTGGACGGGTAAAGACGTTCCCGACTTCCCAGTCAATCGTCCCCCCTCGACTAAGACCGCATACGATACGGTCGGCCCAGATGCACTAGCCGGTGACGATCCGTTCATCATGCAATCCGATGGTAAAGGTTGGCTGTTTGCTCCGAAGGGCATGAACGACGGACCGATGCCGACCCACTTCGAACCGGCAGAATCACCGGTCGAAAATCCACTGTATCCACAGCAAGAATCGCCCTCGCGTGTACTCATTAGCGCGAAAGGCAACCAGCTAGCACCATCAGCTGGTCAACCCGGATCCGAGGTGTTCCCACACGTCTTCACGACCTACCGGTTGACCGAACACCAAACGGCCGGGGGCATGAGCCGGTTCTTGCCATATCTGTCCGAACTGCAGCCCGAAATGTTCGTGGAAGTCTCCGAAGAACTCGCCGCTGAAGCCGGGCTAGAACCATACGGTTGGGCAACTATCGCATCGCCTCGTGGTGCAATCGAAGCCAAAGTGATGGTCACCCAGCGCATGAGACCGGTCATTGCCGGAGGCAAACCCGTCCACACGGTGGGTATGCCATTCCACTTCGGCGTCGGCAAACAAGCCCTGGTAACCGGTGACAGTGTCAACGACCTGCTGGGTATCACGATGGACCCCAACGTGTTTATTCAGTCAGCCAAAGCCGTAGCATGCACGATCATGCCGGGTCGCCGTCCACGTGGTCCAGAACTCGTGAAGTTCGTGGAAGAGCTTCGTGAGCAGGCGGGCATTACACCACTTACTGGTCATCGACGGGTCACCTATGAACGGGATCCAGCGACCATGGAAGTGTCCGATCCACCAAGACTGACCGAACCCGAGCCTCACACAGGAGAGTAACGTGGTTGATTTCCGCGAACGTCCCGGCGAACTGATGGAAGCCTATGGACGGGACACCGAGCGTAAAGGCTTCTTCACAGACACCTCGATCTGTATCGGGTGTAAAGCTTGTGAAGTGGCATGTAAAGAATGGAACCAGAACCCGATGAAGGGTGACCTGGAGATCCTCGGCTCGTCTTATGACAACACCGGGGGGCTCGGAGCCAACACCTGGCGCCACGTCGCCTTCATTGAACAAGGGCAAGAACAGATCGAACAGGCCCGCGAATCGGGTGCCAAACTCGTTGGTCTCGGAATGCCATCCTTCGGCGCCCCCGAAACTCGCGAGCCAGATACTACCCAAGACATCGGCATGCCAGAATTCGGCTCCCCCGGAGTGCGGATCAAAAACAAGGTCGATAACCCACCGAACCCGAACACCCCCGAGTTCCGGTGGCTGATGAGCTCGGATGTCTGCAAACACTGTACCTACGCCGGCTGCCTCGATGTGTGTCCAACCGGTGCGCTATACCGCACCGAATATGGCACCGTCGTCGTGCAAGACGATATTTGCAACGGGTGTGGAACCTGTGTTGCAGGCTGCCCCTTCGGTGTTATCGAACGCCGCGACACCGGTACGATCCACACCAAACCAGAACGCGTCGACTCCCGGTATTCAATGGAGGTCAAGCATGAAGGTACCGCCAAGAAGTGCACCTTCTGTTTCGATCGTATGGTCGATGGCCAAACACCCGCGTGTGCCCAAACCTGCCCGACGCAATCGATCCAATACGGTGGGCGCGAAGAAATGGTGGATAACGCCAAAAAACGCGTGACAGCAATGCACGAAAAGGGGCTCACCGAAGCCCGCCTCTATGGGGCAAATCCCAATGACGGTGTCGGTGGCATTGGCTCAGTCTTCCTGCTGCTTGATGAGCCTGAAGTGTATGGTCTGCCACCAGATCCACAGGTTCCGACCAAAGATCTGCCGCAAATGTACAAAAAGGTCGGTATTGCTGCCGCCGGTATGTTAGCGGCAGCCGCGACCGCATTCCTAGGAGCCCGCAAGAAGTGACTCTGTCTGATTTTGACGCCTACCGGCCAGTTGAAGAACCGCGTCGGAAAAGACGCCGCGACCGTGCACCCGGTAAACGCCGTGGTGGCGGTGGCGGCGATGGCGCACGCGAAATGCCAATGGTCGAAGACGTTGACTTCGCAGATTCCTACTATGGGCGACCCATCGTCAAAGCCCCACCCTGGGATGACAAAATCTCCGCGTACCTGTTTTTGGGTGGGATAGCCGGTGGATCAGCGATGCTTGCGCTGGGCGCCGATCAGAACGGTTTCGACAAGCTGCGCCGCACCACACGTCTGACCGCTCTTGGTGCCACCATGGCAGGAACCGTCTTTCTCATCGCCGACTTGGGCCGTCCTGAACGATTCCACCACATGCTGCGCACCTTCCGACCCTCCTCCCCGATGAACATGGGCACCTGGATCCTCAGCTCCTTCGGCATGGGAGCCGGAGTCGTGGCCGCACTAGAAGTTGACCGGCTGACGGGCCAAAAGATCCCGTTGGGTATCCTACGTCCGGTTGCCTACGCACTAGAAAAGCCTGCCGGCGTGCTAGCCGCCGTCATGGGCGCCCCGCTGGCCTCCTACACGGGCGCACTGCTGGCCGATACCTCGGTGCCAACCTGGAACGGTGGGAAAGACAACCTGTCTTACCTCTTCGTCTCCTCCGCCGCACAAGCTTCTTCAGGTGTAGCCCTCATGACGACACCGACCAAGCAGACTCGCCCGGCTCGCGTCTTCGCGACCATTGGTGCGGCTTCCGAACTGTTTTTCTCCGAAAAACTCACCGCCGATATGCACCCGGTCGAGGCCGAACCGCTACAGACCGGACAGCCCGCCCGTAAACTCCGCTGGGCCAAAGCCTTGACCCTTGCCGGTGGCATTGGAGCCGCAGTGCTCGGGGGCAACCGCATCGCCGCGATCGCCTCGGGCGCAGCCCTTGCCTCAGCTTCCTATCTGACCCGATCGGCCATCATGGAGGCCGGCATTAACTCAACCAAGGATCCACGGCACGTTGTGGACCCTCAGCGCGACCGGCTCGCAGCCCGCCGCGCTCAAGGTATCGTCGATGACTCGATCGTCACCGTCGGCTAACGCACCTCAACCACACCAGCACGATCCGTCGTGTAGCCGATGACCGGATAGCCGGGCAGCTCGCCGACGACCAACAACCCACCGGATGTTTGGGCGTCCGCGAGCACCAAGAGGTCCTCTTGCGTAATCGCATTGCCGGACTCAACATGCGGGACGACCCAATCCAAGTTGCGACGCGTACCGCCCGACACATACCCATCACGCAGCGCTTCTGCGGCGCCATCGACCAGTGGCACAGCACTCCGGTCAATCACAGCCCCGGTTCCGGATGCGCGCATCATCTTGTACAAGTGCCCCAGCAGACCGAAACCGGTCACGTCAGTAGCCGCCTTGATCCCGGCGGCAACGGCCTGTTCGGCTGCGGCCTTATTCAGGGTCGTCATGGTCGCAATCGCGGCTTCGAAGACTTCACCCGTGGCCTTATGACGGTTATTGAGCAACCCCAGACCAAGCGGTTTCGTCAGTGTCAGCGGGAGCCCGGCTTTAGCCGCATCGTTGCGCATCAGTTGATCAATTTTGGCCACGCCGGTTACGGCCATGCCATATTTCGGCTCCGGATCATCGACCGTATGCCCACCGATCACCGGGCATCCGGCTTCTTTACCGATCGCCAGCCCACCGGCCAGCACCTCGGACATCAACTCGGCGGACAGCACACCGCGCGGCCACCCCATCAAATTGATGGCCACGATCGGGCTGCCACCCATCGCATAAATATCGCTGATCGCATTGGCCGCAGCAATCCGGCCCCAGTCATACGCCGAATCCACCACCGGGGTAAAGAAATCAGCGGTCGATAGGATTGCAGTATCGCCGTCGAGTCTTACAGCGGCGGCATCGTCGCCATCATCAACCCCGACGATCACGTGATCATAGTCTTGGCCGGCCAGTTGGGCAACGGCTTCTTCCAGTTCACCGGGTGGGATTTTGCAAGCGCAGCCACCACCGGAGGCCGTCGTCGTTAGGCGGGGCACTGTGGTCTGTTCGAATGTGTCAGTCATGGCTCCAGTATAGGAACGTCACGGCGTATCCGACAGAGACCCGTGACTGGGTGCGCTACGCCAAACGTGATAGTTTGAGATTTTGGAGGCGTCTGGGTTCCTGGTGGTCCCCGCGGTCTTCAAAACCGACGAGACCAAGTAGCTTGGTCTGGCGGGTTCGATTCCCGTCCGCCTCCGCCAAAACCCACCTGGATGTGCCCGCAAGACTGTGCAACCGCATGATGGTGCGATGAAAGGACTGGTCGGTGGCTTCAGATCCACGCCGCGCGATACCCTCCACAGATAAACTGCTTGCCTTCGACGAGGTCAAGGCGGCCAGCGCACGGTTAGCACCCCGCGTCATCCGGGGCATAATCGGTGAAGTACAAGCCGCCGCCCGGAGCGGAGAGCTCACCCCCAATGAGGTCGCAGCCACCGTTATTGAACGACTCAGCACCACACACCCCACTCGGTTGACGCCGGTGTTGAACGCAACCGGCGTCATTATTCATACCAATCTGGGACGCGCGCCGCTGTCTGATGCCGCCCGCGACGCGCTCATAGCTGCCGCCGGATACGTCGATCTAGAACTCGACTTGGACAATGGGAAGCGTTCCAAACGCGGGACCTGGACGAAAGCAGCACTCCTGGCAGCGGTGCCTACGGCCCAAGATGCGCTGGTGGTCAACAATGGCGCAGCTGCGCTCGCCCTAGCGACAACGGCCCTTGCGATCGGCCAGGGCCGGCCCGAAGTAGTCATTAGTCGCGGCGAGCTCGTGGAAATTGGCGCAGGTTTCCGGCTGCCGGATCTCATCGAGTCCACAGGCGTGCGTCTACGCGAAGTCGGGACGACCAACCGGACAAATCTTGACGACTACCGGTCAGCGATCACCGAGCACACCGGTGCGATTCTGAAAGTGCACCCGTCGAATTACTGGCTTGGTGGCTTCCATGCAACCGTCGAGACCAAAACCCTGGCCAAACTTGCCGCTGAATTCACTCGACCTTTGATCGTTGACGTCGGGTCGGGGCTTATCGATCCCGATCCGGTGCTGCCAGAGGAGCCGACCATCACCGCGGCCCTTCGTGCTGGAGCTGATGTGGTCATTGCTAGCGGGGATAAGCTCCTGGGCGGCCCACAGGCCGGCTTGTTATTCGGCACGAAAAACGTCATAAGCCAGCTGGCCACACACCCGCTGGCCCGCGCGTTTCGCGCCGATAAATTCACCCTGGCCGCGTTAGAAGCCACCGTGAACGCGCCGTCCACCCCCGTACAGGACGCACTGCATGCCGACCCGGAACGCCTGCGAAAACGCAGCCAACACGTCGCCGACGCAGTCGGTGCCACGGTGGTAGAACACCAAGGACGTGTCGGTGGCGGCGGTGGGGCCGGTGTTCCGCTGCCCGGTTGGGCAATCAGTGTGCCGGAATCTTATGCCCGCCCTCTGCGCACCGGAACGCCGACCATTCTGCCCCGGGTTGTCGATGGACAATGTTTGGTGGACCTACGATGCGTCCCGGTCTCCGATGACCAGACCATCATCACAAGACTTCGTGAGCTGACCCGGGAGACAAAAACCCTATGAGCCAGCAGTTCGTGATCGCTACCGCCGGGCACGTCGACCATGGGAAATCCGCGCTGGTGCGGGCGCTGACCGGTACCGAACCCGACCGGTGGGATGAGGAACGGCAACGCGGTCTGACGATCGATTTAGGGTTTGCCGAGATGACCCTAGACTCTGGGCGTTCGGTCTCATTTGTCGATGTGCCGGGTCATGAGCGGTTTTTGGGCAATATGCTCGCCGGATTGGGGCCCGCACCGATCGTGTGTCTTGTGGTCGCGGCCGATGAGGGCTGGTCAGCCCAGACCTCTGAACATCGTGATGCGATCGCCGCCCTGGGAATTAGCACCGGTCTGGTGGTGATATCCAAAGTGGATCTTGGGGCAGAGACTCTGGACCTGGTCGTTGAACAAGTCCGGGATGAACTTGCTGACACCCCGCTGGCCGGTGCGCCGATCGTCGCCACCTCGGCCGCGGACGGGACCGGGCTGGATGCCTTTCGACGCGAACTCGATGCGTTGCTTGATCGCGTGCCCGCACCCGACACCACCGCACCGATCCGGTACTGGGTGGATCGTAGTTTTGCGGTCAAAGGTGCCGGCACCGTGGTCACCGGAACACTAGCGGCCGGCACGCTGCGGGTTGACGACACGCTCCAGGTGGCTGGCGCCAGTACGACGGTGACGATCCGCAACCTGCAAAGCCACGGCAGCTCATCCAATCAACTGACCCCGGTCACCAGAGCTGCGGTGAATCTTCGCGGGATCAGTGCCGATAAGATCGCCCGAGGGGATGTGCTGGTGACGCCGGATGCCTGGTATCTAACCGACGTGGTTGAGGTCGCAGGCACCGCAGGGCTGGATTTCACACAATTAGCCCAGGAGTTTTCAGTACACATTGGCACGGCGACCGTCTATGCGCACTGTCGTCCGCTGGGCCCGGACTTTGCGCGACTGACGTTAGATCGTGCACTGCCGTTGCACATTGGTGATCGATTCATTCTGCGCGGGACCGGACAACGCTTGATTACCGGTGGAGCCACCGTCGTGGACCTGGACCCACCGCCGCTGCGTCGTCGCGGCGCTGCAGCGCGGCAAGCCAAAATACTCCGCGAGCGCACCGCGGCCAATCATCTCGACCACGAAGTCGCGCGCCGGGGCGCCGTAGAGCGCGAGCTGGTCACCGCCATGGGCATTCCCGTTGCCACGGAGCTGTCGCCCGAGGTAGGCACCTATGACCGCTGGTTTGTGCATCGTCCGACCCTCGAGGCGTGGACGCAGCAGTTGCGTGCCGCAGTGGCCACCCAGTACGAGCAGGATCCAACGGCCGGAGGCATCACCAAACAGGCAGCCGTCAATCGGCTGGCCCTACCCGACCGGCAGTTGCTGCCACTAGTGGTAAGCGAAGCCGGACTGGTCCAGGCCGAAGGTAAGGTTGCCGACCCCGATGCTCGGCCAACCCTGGGCCACGCCGAGGCCGCTATCGCTAGCCTGGAAGGCCGCTTGCTCACCGAACCGTTTACCGCCCCGACGGCGGCTGAGCTGGCCGAGCTCGGGCTGGGCGATAAGGAATTAGCCGCTGCCGCCAAACAGGACCGGCTGTTGCGGTTGGCCGACAATATCGTGCTGCACCCCAAAGCACCGGCTCTGGCCATGCGAGCACTCATCGCGCTCCCCCAGCCGTTTACCGCAGCCGATGCCCGGCAGGCCCTGGGCACCACGCGGCGCACGCTAATCCCCCTGTTAGAGCACCTAGACGATCGCGGCTGGACCCAGCGCCTTGACGGCAAGCTGCGTAAGGTTCGCGGCCGGTAACCTCATGGCACAAACCGACCACCTCACCACACCGCAAAACAGTTTCGTATACGATTGGGGCAGGCTGTTCTACTCAGAAGGAGTTCGATGTTAGACCACGAAACCCACGTCAAAATTGCTGACGAACTGCACCAGGCCAACATTGATCGCACACCCGTCCCGCTGCTGACTAAACGGTATCCGGACATGGTGATCGAAGATTCGTATGCGATTCAGAAAATCTGGGCAGATCGCCAGATCGAAACCGGACGCCGCAAAGTCGGCCACAAGATCGGGCTGACCTCCAAGGCCATGCAGGCCGCAACCGGTATTGACGAACCGGACTACGGCGTCATTTTTGACGACCAGGTCTTCGAATCCGGTCACGTCTTCGAGTGGAAACAGTACACTCACCCGCGCATCGAAATTGAACTGGCCTTTGTCCTTAAAGACGATCTGCGCGGTCCCAACGTCAATATCTTCGACGTGTTGCGCGCAACCGAATATGTCACCCCGGCACTGGAAGTTCTCGACGCGCACATCGAAATGGAAGGTCGCACGATTGTCGACACCATTTCCGATAACGCCGCCCTGGGTGCGATGGTTTTGGGCGGTCGTCCGGTCAAACCGGACGACATCGACCTGCGTTGGGTTGGTGGGGCCCTGTGGCGCAACCAGGAAATCATGGAAACCGGCCTGTCGGCGGGCATCCTGGGCCACCCGGCCAACGGTGTGCACTGGCTGGCCAACCGCCTATCCGGTCACGATGACTACCTAGAAGCCGGCGAAATTATTCTGGCCGGTTCCTTCACCCGGTACATGTGGGTCTCCGAAGGCGATACGGTGTTTGCTGACTTCGGTCCGCTGGGCACCATCTCGATCCAATTCGACTAACCCACCTACAACCTAGGAGCCATTTCGTGGCACTGACCCCGCGCCCATCATTCAAAACCCTGTTCACCTCCGAGGCTAAAGCACAGCGCAACCGCTCGGCCGCCGGTATGTTCTTATCCTCCGGGGACGCCGGAATCGCCGAAATTGTCGCCGGTGCTGGCATGGATTACCTGCTGATCGACGCCGAGCACTCGCCGATGAGCTTGGAATCCGTGCAGAACCAGTTGCGTGCAATCGCCGGTTACGACCCGATCCCTGTGGTCCGGATCCCGGAGAACAACACGACCCTGATCAAGCAGTACTTGGACCTGGGCGCCCAGTCGCTGATCATCCCGATGATCTTCACCCCCGACGACGCACGCAAAGCCGCTGCAGCGGTTGCCTACCCACCCGAAGGGGTGCGCGGGATCGGCTCGGCCCTAGCGCGTTCCGGTGCGTGGGGCCGCTACCCGGACTACCTGACCACGGCCCGGGACACCATTACGCTGACCATCCAGATCGAAACCGCCGAAGCGCTCGAACACCTCGACGAAATCCTGGCGGTCCAGGGCATCGACGGGATTTTCATCGGCCCCTCCGATCTGTCCGCGTCCATGGGATACACCGGTCAACAAAACCACCCCGACGTCGTGGCCGCAGCGAAGAACGTGATCGCCAAGGCCAAGGCTGCCGGGCTATTTGCCGGGGTCAACGCGTTCAACCCGGACCAGGCTCAAGAGTACGTCGAGGCCGGAGCCGACTTCGTCAACGTGGGTGCCGACGTCGCCTTGCTGGCGCGGGCAACCGAGCAGCTCGCGGCCAAGTGGACCAGTACGGCCACGGAAACCACCAGCTACTGACCCCTTGCGGTGAACAACCTGAAAGCAGCGTGACATGAGCATTTGGTTTGGCAACCCGACCGTTGAAGAGCTCTCCCAGTACCGGCCCAATACGGTCATGGATGTCCTAGACATCGACTTTTCCGCAATCGGCGAGGACTATTTAGACCTCTCGATGCCCGTAAGCTCCAAGACCCTGCAGAACGCAGGCATCCTGCACGGCGGAGTGTCTGTGGTACTGGCCGAAACCGCGTGCTCGGTCGGCGCGTCACTAACCGTGGACCCTGCCAAGCAGTACGTCGTCGGACAAGAGATTAACGCCAACCACATCCGCCCGGGCATCCCCGGCGACGTCATCACCGCTCGGGCCACCCCGGTCTCGCGCGGCCGCCGGTCTCAGGTCTGGGATATTCGCCTGCACAACCAGGATGGCAAGCTGGTGTGCATTTCGCGATGCACCTTGGCGGTGCTTGACCACTAAGCCATACGGCTTCGGTGCTAACGGGGCAGCAGAGTAAGAGCCCGCTAGCACCGCCCAACGCGCCCATTAGCGATGAGACTCACCTACCGGATTTCGCCTGGTTTGAGTAGACCTCGGAAAACCGGGGACGATGGTTCAGGTGTTTCACCAGTTCGGCGGCTGACGTTCTAGCCATGCTCCGCAGGTGCTCGATATGTCTGGGCATGTCGGAGATATCGTCCCCTAAGGTGTTGTAAAGCAGTTCCAACCGGCTATCATGCACCCCGCAGTACTCTGCAATTCCGATGTTGAGGTGATGGGCCATCATCCGATCGTAACCTCGTTTTTGAAACTTCTCCCGAGAATGTCCGGCTAACCCGACCCATCTGACAGCGGCGATGCCCTGGTCGTGTTCTCCTCCGTAGAAAAGCCCATAATTCCATACTCGGTCAATGTAGCCTTTCAGCAATGCGGGCAGAGAGTACCACCAGACGGGAAATACAAACACGACCGCTGTTGCAGCCATGGTTCGAGCTGCGTGCTCACGCACTTCATTGCTGTAGTTCTTTTCCGGATTCTCCCAGTCGGGTTCGTCGGGTGCGTGCAAAACACTATCGAACCCGCTTCGATAGAGGTCGAGTTCATCAACGTGCGCGCCGAGTTCAGCTAACTGGTCGATGAGTTGCTGCGCTATGGTCGCCGTCAATGAATCTCTTCTTGGGTGGGCCCAAATAACCTGGATCTGAATTGGCTGCATACTCTCACTCTCGTAGTCGTCTACGACTCCGCTAACCTCAAGCCTCGGCCTCGAGTGCAGCGTAGCCAAGCATCGTAGAAACAGCGTACCGTCTTCAGAATTGTTGTCGTAGGGCGTGATGGGATAACGGGCTTTGCGGCCCGCCAGTACGCCCGGCACCAGCTGAGGCTCCAGTGGGACACTGTCGTGACCGATCATGGGTGAGACAATGGAACTATGACGACCTCAGCTCGACGTTTCCGCGCACCGGGTGCCGACCCACATTTCGCTTCCGATAACATCGCCGGGGCCCATCCCGAAATTCTCGAGGCGATCGCCGCCGTCAACGCCGACGCCGCAGCTTACGGAGCCGATGCGACCACCGAGGCGTTTCACGAGATGATCGACGACGTTTTTGGGACCGGTGCCTACGGCTTCCCGGTATTCAACGGGACCGGGGCCAATATCGTCTCCCTGCAGGCGGTCTCACATCCGCACAGTTCAGTCATTTGTACCGACACCGCCCACATCTACACGTCGGAGTCTTCGGCTCCCGTCCGGGCGGGACTCACGCTAAAACCCCAGCCACACCAGCACGGCAAACTGCATCCCGACGATGTCGCCAAAGTGCTAGCTTCCGACGTTGGCAATCCGCAGGCGACCCAACCAAGTGTCGTGAGTATTTCGCAGGTCACCGAAATGGGGACGGTGTATTCGACCGAAGAGCTGACTGAACTGTGCAATGTGGTGCACGAAGCCGGTCTGGCGATCCATATGGACGGGGCCCGACTGTCGCAGGCTGCCGCGGCGCTGGAAGTTGATCTGCACTCAGCCACCACCGCGCTCGGGGTGGATATCCTGTCGCTGGGAGCGACAAAAAACGGAGCGCTGGGAGCCGAGGCTGTCGTTGTGTTATCGAATCGGGTGCCTCAGGATGTGCTGACCCCCATCATCAAATACACCACCCAGCTGGCCTCGAAAACTCGTTTTTTGTCGGCGCAGCTCACCACAATGTTCGGCACCTCGCTGTGGCACCGCAACGCTACCGCTGCCAATGCAGCCGCACTGTATTTGGCCGAGCGGTTGGGCGAACTGCCCGGCGTCGAGGTCCAAGCACCCGATGCCAACACCGTGCTGACCGCAATGCCCGAAGCACTACTCACCACACTGCGCGAACACTATGTGGCCCACCTGTGGGGCAGCAATGACCCCGGGCTGCCAATCGTACGCCTGGTCTGCTCCTGGGCAACCACGACCGACAAGGTCGACGAACTACTCAACGTGCTCACCGCCTAAGAAACGGCTAGCACCGCAGCATTCTGCCACAGTGCCCAAACATGACCTGGACCACACTATATTTGACTGCGGACAGATCTTCAGGCCCGACAGGAGCACCATGACCGTGACCAGTAGCACCTCGACCCTTGCCCAATTCGCCACCGCACTGCAACAGCAACGGATCCAAATCCTGGATCTGACGAATAAACTCTCGGCCGACACCCCGACCCTGCAGCTGCCGGAGCCGTTTCCGAACCTGGTGGATTTCAGTCTAGAAAGTGTCGCCCACTTCAACGACGAAGGACCCTTTTGGTCGCACAACAACATTGCCACCGGGGAGCACATCGGTACCCACCTCGACGCGCCCATCCACTGGATTAGCGGCCGGGACGGCAAAGACGTGGCCTCGATCGAGCCCGAACGCCTCATCGGCGACGCCGTCGTGTTGGACTTCGTCAAAGAAACCGAACAAGACCCCGACTTTTTGATCGAAGTCGAGCACATCAAAGCCTGGGAAGCCGAACACGGCCCTGTGCCAGACAACGGTTGGCTACTGTTCCGCACCGGCTGGGACCAATACGCCCAGGACCAAGAAGCGTTTGTGAATATTGACGACAACGGGTCGCACACCCCGGGCTTTTCGGCCGAGTGCGCGCGCTGGTTAGCCGAAGAGACCAATATTTCGGGCATCGGCGTCGAAACCGTGGGGATCGATTCAGGCAACGCCGTCGAACTGGACCCACCCTTCCCGATTCACTACCACCTGCTGGGCAACGATAAATACGGGATCACTTCGCTACAAAACCTCGCCAACCTGCCCACCCGGGGTGCCGTGATCATCGTGGCGCCGCTGCCCATCGTCAACGGCACCGCATCCCCGTGCCGCGTCTACGCGCTGGTGGAAGGCTAAGCATGACGACGGTTACGGAACAAATCGGGGCGCTGCTGGCCCCAGGGGTGCGGGCTGGCGAATGCGGCCACCGGCATCGGTGAGGCGACCACGTCGGATTCACCCGTGCTCGTGCCGCAGTGCGCTACCAGCTCCCGTTAGTCGTCCTCGTCTATTACGACGGCGGATGCTGGTGGTTGGCCGAGGCCTTCCAAGGCCACTAAGCATTTTTTAAAAAGTGTTCACCCAGAACGCATCCTCTACCGAAAAGACCCCGGTGGCGGCTACTGTGTGAGGCAACGGAACCTTTAGGAGCGGATATGAGTCTGCCGAACCTCACCTCGCAGTACGCTGAGACTTTCCCAGAATTGGTGCAGCCCACTACCCCGGCTCCAACCTCGGACCCAAAACTGGTTATCCTCAACCGGCCGTTAGCCGCCGAACTTGGTCTCGATGCCGACTGGTTGGCCACGGAGGACGGCATAAACTTTCTGCTGGGGCACAACCTGCCTGAGACCACCACAGCGGTTGCCCAAGGGTACGCAGGACATCAGTTTGGTGTTTACGTTCCGGTTCTGGGTGATGGTCGTGCCATCCTGACCGGGGAGATCGCCGCGAACGACCAGCTGGTTGATATTCATCTGAAAGGCAGCGGCCCAACCCCGTATTCTCGCCCCGGCTCTGACGGCTTTGCGGCCCTAGGTCCAATGCTGCGCGAGTACTTGGTTTCCGAAGCCGTGCATGCCCTGGGCATCCCCACCTCACGAGCCCTAGCGGTCATCACGACCGGTGGCACGATCCTGCGCGAAACACGCCAGCCCGCAGCCGTCCTCGTGCGCACCGGCCCCTCTCACATTCGGGTCGGGACCTTCCAATATGTGCGTGCAAGTAACAACCTTGAACTCCTCCTGCGCCTCACGGAATACAGCCTGGAGCGGCACTACCCTGAAGTCGAGACCGACAATATTGGGCTTGGGTTGTTAAACCAGGTCGTGCAGCGGCAGGCCGAACTGATCGCCGATTGGATGCACGCCGGGATGATCCACGGGGTCATGAACACCGACAACATGACGATCGCGGGACACTCGATCGACTTCGGGCCCGTTGCGTTCCTGGATACGTTTGACCCCAACGCGGTGTTCTCGTCTATCGACTACGCCGGTCGCTACGCCTACAGCAACCAACCGATTATCGCCGAATGGAATCTGGCGCGCTTTGCTGAGTCACTCCTGCCGGTCATCATGCATCCAGCCGATGAACAGGTCATGAGCGGTGATGAAGCGGTCGCCGCAGCTACAGAGGCAGTCACCGCATTTCGGACAACTTATTCACGCGCCTGGGGCGAGCGGTTCCGCAAACGCCTGGGCCTGGGACCCGATGACGACGCCGCGACGCTGGGCACGGAACTGCTAGAGCATTTGCGAGCCAGCAATACCGATTACACCTCGTTTTTTGCTAATCTCTCGTCCGTTGCGAGTTCTCGTCTCATCCCGGCCACTGTCTCACCTGAACTCATGTCGTGGTATGAAACGTGGTTGGAGCTGCAACCTGACGCCCAAGCGGTGGTCACTCATAATCCAATCTATGTACCGCGCAATCACCTGGTCGAAGCGGCAATCGAAGACGCAGTGACCGCCGAGGATTTCACAACATTCAACACCCTGTTGGCAGCGGTCACTGACCCTTACACTCGTCGTGTCGAGTTTGCTGACTTGGAACGTCCAGCATCACTTGCGTTTGCGCAGACGTACCAAACCTTCTGCGGGACCTAACCGCTATCCGTACAATGAAGCTGCCGCTGACCGGAAGGTTCCAGTCAGCGGCAGCTTCATGTTGTGTACATGATGAGGTTTACACCATTGGCATTGGGCCCATCAGGTAGTTATCAATCTCCCACTGGGTGACCTGGGAGTGGTACATAGCGAATTCTTTGCGTTTTTCTTCGGCGAAGAAGTCGACGAAATCGCCGTGTGGCCCGGACCCCATGCCTTTGCGCATGGCCTCGTTTTCTTGCAGCGCGTTGGCTGCTTCCCACAGGGTTGCTGGTAGCGGCTGGTAGTCAGCCAGCTCTTTGCGACTCATCGCATAAACATTGCGTTCTTCCAGGCATTCGCCCGGGTCCAGCTCGCGGCGGATGCCGTCCAGACCAGCGGCGAGGATGGCAGCCGAGGCCAGGTGTGGACTAGCGCCACCGTCGACCCCGCGGTGTTCGACACGTCCTCCTGCTGGGATACGCAACAGGGTGGTCCGGTTGTTCCCGCCGTACATGACGTGGCTAGCAGTCCAGGTTGAACCCGAGGTTGGGTGTGGCACACCGATACGTTTATACGCGTTAACGTTGGAGCCGATGAGTGCCTGCATGCCCCAGGAATTCTCTAGGACGCCGGCAATGAAATGATAGGCCATCTTGGACAGGCCGTAACGGTCGTTTTCATCGTCGAAGAGGTTCTTGCCGTTTTCATCCCACATGCTGAAGTGGGTGTTTAGGCCGTTGCCGGTATTTCCGGTGAACGGTTTGCCCATAAATGTTGGGATCACGCCGTCACCATCCTGGTAGGCAACCGCATGGGCCATGTAATGGAACAGGATGAGACGGTCAGACGTGGTCATCGCATCGGAGTAGTCGATGTTCATTTCATATTGACCATTGCCATCTTCGGAGTCGATCGCAGGGTTGCCCCAGCCCATTTCGTTGATGTACTTAGACATCTTGCTCAAATATGGCCAAGAGCGTTCGATGCCGTATGCGTGGTAACACGGTTTGACGGAGGTATCGAGTTCATCGGCAATGCGGATGCTGCCATCCTCATTAGTCCGAACTAGGAAGAACTCTGGTTCCATACCGGTTTTATATGTCCAACCGTATTCGGTCTGGATTTCATCCATCAGTCGCTTCAGGATGTTCTGGGGTGCGTAGGGCCATGGCTCGCCGTTGACGTGGGGATAGCTCATCAGCACTGCCATGTTTGGACGCCACGGGAGGCGGGTGTAGGTACTGGGATCTGGCATGTATGCGATATCACCGTCGGCGGGGTTCTGCCAGAGGCCTCCCGCTGCGAAACCGGCAAACGCCGCACCGTTATCAAGCAGGTCGTCCAGGTATTGTGCTGGTGCGACGGAGGCATTGGGTTTACCGTTAACTTCGGTTCCCATGGCCATGAAAAATTCAATGCCGTCTTTTTCCGCTTGTTCTTTTAACTTTTCACGTGAATCGATCATTGTCATTCAAATCCTCTCAGAGGTTATCGGGTGCATGACAGCCAAGTTGCTGGGCTGCGATCCGAAAACGCGTTGCTGATTCGTTGTCTTACTTATCGTGTTGGTGGTGATGAGAACCCGACGACTAGCGCCTTACCGGTGCCAGACCAAGATGTTTTGGGTATGACTCTGCCGCCCGGGTAGGACCACCCGGACGGCAGAGTGGTATAGCATTACCGGGTCGAATCGTACGGAGAGTACGACGTAAAGTTAGAACCCTCCGTTACGTCCAACAACCCAGTCGGTGCCTGCTAGCGGCAGACCGGTCATAGCGGATGCTTCCATGGTCAGCGCGACGAGATCTTCTGGCTCAAGGTGCGTGACGTGCGATTTACCGCAAGCCCGTGCGATCGTCTGTGCTTCCAGGGTCAGAACCTGTAGGTAGTTGGCCAAGCGTTTACCAGCCGCTACCGGATCAAGACGAGCCGAAAGTTCAGGGTCCTGAGTCGAGATGCCTGCTGGGTCCTGGCCCGCCTGGTAATCGTCGTAGTATCCCGCAGCCGAACCGATCTTTTCGTATTCATCAGCCCACTGTGGGTGGTTGTCTCCCAAAGCAATGAGTGCTGCGGTACCGATAGCACATGCATCGGCACCGAGCGCAAGGGCCTTGGCAACGTCGGCACCGCTGCGGATACCACCAGAGATGATGAGTTTGACCTTGCGGTGCACGCCCATCTCTTTCAGAGCTTTCACAGCAGGACCAATTGCAGCCAGTGTAGGAATACCCACGTGCTCAATGAACACTTCCTGCGTGGCGGCGGTGCCACCTTGCATACCATCCACGACGACAACGTCGGCACCGGCGGCAACAGCCAGTTTGGTGTCGTAGTACGGACGTGAGGCCGCCACTTTTACGTGGATCGGAACCTGCCAGTCCGTTATCTCACGGAGTTCCTGAATCTTCAGGGTCAGATCGTCCGGCCCGGTCCAGTCGGGGTGACGGCACGCGGAACGCTGGTCGATTCCTTCAGGCAGAGTGCGCATCTCAGCAACACGTGCCGAAATTTTCTGGCCCAGCAACATACCGGAACCACCTGGTTTGGCGCCCTGGCTCACCACGACCTCGATCGCATCTGCTTTGCGCAGGTGATCGGGGTTCATCCCGTAGCGCGACGGCAGCAGCTGGTAGACCAGTTTGGACGAGTGCCCACGTTCTTCATCCGTCATGCCGCCGTCACCGGTGGTTGTGGAGGTACCCATGGCGGATGCACCACGCCCGAGCGCTTCTTTTGCGTTGGCAGACAACGCGCCGAAGCTCATGCCCGCGATGGTAACCGGTATGTCAAGCGTCATGGGGCGTGCTGCAGTAGCTTCACCCATGGTGACATCGGTATCGCAGCGTTCGCGATAGCCTTCCATTGGATAGCGCGAGATAGCCGACCCCAAAAACAACAGGTCATCAAAGTGTGGAACTTTGCGTTTCGCGCCGAATCCACGGATGTCATACACACCGGTCTCGGCTGCATGCTGGATAGCTGCGATGGATGCTTTGTTAAAAATTGCGGACTCGCGGAGCCCACGATCTTCAGGACTTCTCATTTACTCTCCAGAGTTGAAGTGGTACAGGGTACGAGCGGATCCATAACGGGTAAAGGAGTCGACATAAGCATCATCATTGGCTTCGTCTTCCATACCGGCATCTTTGAGGAGCTGCACCAGTTCTTCGCGGTGCTCTTCACGCATTTCTTTGGCGATGCAGTCAGATCCTAGGGATGCGACCTCGCCACGTACGTAGAGGCGGGCCTCGAAGATTGAGTCGCCTAGGGCTTCTCCTGCGTCACCGCACACGACAATGCGGCCGGCTTGCGCCATGAATGCGCTCATCGCACCGATATTGCCTTTGACAACGATGTCGCCGCCTTTAAGTGAGATACCGCAGCGGGTTGATGCGTTGCCATCTACGACCAGCAGACCACCATGGGCAGTTGCGGCAGCAGACTGTGAGGCGTGGCCTTTGACGTGGACGACGCCGGACATCATATTTTCCGCAATCCCTGGTCCGGCCATCCCGTTGATAGTAACTCTGCCGGTTTTGTGCATGCCGGCGCAGAAATAGCCGACGTCGCCGTCAACCTCCACGTCAATCTCATCATTGATCCCCGCAGCAATTGAGTGCGCTCCGCGTGGGTTCAGGACGCGGTAGTTTTTGGCGGTCGGCGCGTGGAGTTCTGCGTTGAGCTCGCGGACTGTTTTATCTAACAGATCGAATTCTACGGTGGTGTCCGTTAGCGTTTCCATGTGTACACCTTCCCTGGTCCTGGTTCGAAAATTTCTGCATCTTCAATGCCTGGCAGGTGAGAAATTGCCTGGAACTCTGAGGCCATGGCTACCCAGTCGGGGTGTTCGGCAATGATCGCAGGTTTGCAGGCAAATTCATCGCGTACCACTGCAAAGCTATCTTCGGTCGTGACTAGCAGGGTGTAAAAGCCATCGAAGTTTTCACTGAGTGCTTTGACTGCGGTATCTAGGTCCTCACCTTTCTGCTGCATCCGGTAAGAGATGTAGCGTGAGGCAACTTCCGTATCATTTTGAGAGTCAAATTGCAGGCCTTCTTCTTCCAGCTGGCTACGAATCGTAGCGTGGTTGGAGAAGGAGCCGTTGTGAACCACAGACAATCCGTTGACTGAGTACGGGTGTGCCCCGGCAGCACTAACTGCCGATTCGGTCGCCAAACGGGTGTGAATGACACCCTGCCAACCAGTCGCTTCGGACAGTCGATATGTTTCACGAAGGTCCATCGGGTTGCCGACGCCTTTATAGATAATACTGTCATCACCGGCGCCAATAACACTGGCTTCAGGCGCAGCTTCGCGCACAAATGTCACCAGGTCTTCGCTTTTCATTTTGGCCCGAATAAAGGTAGTGTCGGCCATATTTTCTACGCTGACATCAGCAGCGTTTGGCAGTTTGTCTGCTAAACGCTGTTTAATGTCACCCGGGGCATCGAGTAACGATACGGATGAATAATCTTCTGGCAGACGTTCGCGATCACCGTATAACGCGACGCCAGCAGAGTCTGGTCCGCGTACAACAATGCCATCGACCATCTCATGCATGAGTGATCCTAGCTGCGAAGCGAGAGCCTCGTTACGCAGGTGGATTCCAGCGATTCCACACATGGATAGACCTCCTAGTTTCTTATATATCTGTATGTAGTCTCGGTTGCCGTCGGCAAAGCCTTCGGCACGCAAGTAATCAGTGAGAGATGCCTCGTATGATCGGGCATCATGGGTTGGTTTCGACAGACTGTAGGAAAGTAGACGTACTGTGCAATCCCGGCACCAGAACTTCGACATCCATTGAGTCGATAGTGTGCCTCAGATCCTAAAGTATCACGATAGGAATAAAGAGCAACTGGCATCAGCTAGCGCCTTAATCATCTCGTCGCTTCACCTTCTTGTCGAGGGATGGTTACGGGAATCGGAGATACCGATCGAGTTCATGTGAGGTGACCACGTCGGTGACATCGTGGTATTCAGCTCGTTTAAGTCGAGCGTAATAGTCCACAAAGTCTTCAGTTTGGTCTGAGGGCCCACCGTACGGCCCGTCAACTGGCACTTTGCCAAAGGCTTCTCGTAGCACATCATCAGCGCCGAGATAGTGCACTGATTCCATCAGCGAGTGGGGCAACATCTTAATGCCGCGCCGTTCAATCTCCTTTTGCGGAGCGATATAAAGGTCCATGTCATTTGGCGTGCCCGGGTCCAGTTTTCGGTTGACACCGTCCAACCCGGCGGCAAGAGCTGCTGTAAAGCCGAGGTAAGGGCTGCCTGCGAAGTCGGGTGTGCGGTCTTCAATCGCCCCAGAGCGCGCTATTCGCATCATTTGCGTACGGTTGTTTCCTCCGTACGTAATCGCTACAGGGACCCATGTGCGGACCAGTTCTGTACCGGCCTTCAATCGCTTATAAGAGTTGACGGTGGGCGCTACCATGGCCATGTAACCACGGGCGTGTTCCAACATGCCGGCGACGAACTGATACCCCAACTGTGACAGATCCAAGCCGCGAGCATCATTTTCATCCAAGAACAGGTTTTCGTCGGTTTCCTTATCCCAAAGGCTCATAGTGTAGTGGAAACCGTTGCCGGTATTGTCGGTGAAGGGCTTGGGCATGAATGTTGCGATCATGCCGTATTCCTCAGCCAAGGAGTCCACCATGTAGCGGAAGAAGATCGCTCGGTCAGCTGTCTCTAGCGCATCAGCATAGGTGACGTTGATTTCGAACTGGCCGTTCCCATCCTCGTGATCGACCGCATAATTTTCCCAACCAAGCTCGGTCACGTATTTCGACAGTCGCGTCATCAAGTCGTACTGCCGTGTCAGCGCCTTGACGTCGTAGCACGGGCGAGACCAGTTGTCGTACTTATCGGCGATTGCCAACTTACCGTCATCGTCGAAATTGACCAGCATGAATTCCGCTTCGAAACCGAGTTTAAAGACATAACCCTGTTCTTCTGCTCTACGCATCTGATTCTTCAAAATAGTGCGTGGACAATACGGCCATGGTTTGCCCTCGACCGTCACATCCCCAATGACGTGAGCTAAGCCTTTTTTCCACGGAACAATGCGAAAAGTTTTCGGGTCCGGGATGATCTCGACGTCAGGGCTCTGGGGCCCCTGACCGATATGACCGGCCGCGAAACCTGCGAAACCTACACCCTCAGAAAAGAGCGCATCGACCTGGTTAGCAGGTACTAACTTTGCACTCGATTTGCCTTGCACCTCGGTAAAGGAGGCAAAGATAAACTCGATCTCATGTTCTTTAATCAGTTCTTTTACGTCTTCAACAGTCTGGGGTTGTACCACGTGCTGCTCCTTCAGTGATGCGTTGTGCACGGTTGTCATTCATTGTTCAGCGGAACACAGAATCTCATAAGACATGACTACCTGAGGCCTTTTCAGCGACGACCAAAACAACCTTGGCAGCCGCGCGAAAGTACTGTCAAGCGCTGAATTCTGTGCCCCTGGGGCGCTCACAGAACATAGACAGAGACCTCAATGCATGTTATGCATTTGAGAATGATCATTAACGTTTCAAGAAAGATCGCCCTCTCGGTGTGATGTGTACCACTTGGAAGCATACCGAGCCGCGGACATGAAGTACATGTTGGCCCGGCCCCAAATCTCAGGAATATTCACCGCAAGCTAGGCGCACCTGCGGACGGTCACAGACTCTCTATAACCGCATCACAGCACATCAAGCTGCGCGAATGACCGGCCCGGTTGCACCTCTAAGAGAGCCGAGTGGTGTTGCACGCAATACCCTCTGCACCACACTCCAACTGGACGGCATTTGCCCAGGGATATCCACACGACCCTGAAGGACGCTTCTACAAAACAATTCGCAAAAGCCCCCTAGTCAGTTCTCTGCAAGCGAAGACGGCTAGGGGGCTGAGTGCGTGAAGAACGGGAGCGTCTTGACGAGCGCCAGAGCTAGTCCTGTCGGCCCTGCGTCCTCAATACCCTCCCGTGTAGGACTTATTACGGTTGAGGCGTGGCATTCGGAACAGCTTCGGCTCGGTGGTTAGGTGCGCGATTTTTATTGAGGCGACGCGATTCATGTTGGGAATAGAACCAGATCGGGATATAGGCTCCCAAGACAATAAACGCTACCCAGGTTGAGGCCCAGCCGATCTCGAGACTGTTGAGGTAGACCACACCGACTAAACACAGCGGTAGGTTGAACAGGCCGAAAACCATCGCCACATATTTCCAGTTCTTGGGAGCTTTGAATGGGCGCTCCAGACTGCTAAGCGCTGGGTCTCTTTTAGACTTGAAATACGCAAAGAGGCTGATGCCATTGGCACATGTATAACCGATCGCGGACGCTGCGAGGATCGCGCCTGGCGTTCCCATAGAAATAAGTGCGAGGTTGAATATCGCAATGATAATCATCGCCAGGGCGGGAGTACCGTTGCGATTGGTCTTACCCAAGACCCGGGGTAAGTTTCCTTCCGTGGCCATAGAGTGCATAGCACGTGACGAACCCAAGTAGGCGGTCTGAATAATCAGTACCATCGCGGCAATGAGCATGATGATGGTGATGACTGAACCAGCCTCACCAAAGACGATTTGTGCAACTGGCAGCAACGGTGAAACTGGCTGCTCTATCACGCCATCAACACCTAGGACGCCTATTACGGTGGTCTGGACCAGTACAAAGAGTACGAAGCAGATCACGCCAACGGAAAAGAGTGCCTTGGGCACATCTTTGGACGGCTCTTTGTATTCAGGCCCGTAGATTGCAGCAGTCTCCCAAGCACAGGCGCTCCACTGCGCAATGGCGAAAATGCCAAATATCAACAACACGTGGTGTCCATCCCACGCCCAGTCGGTTGGCAACCAACTGCCGGTGATATTAGCGAAATCCACATCACCTGTAGCGAATGGAGCGACAGCGAGGACTATAACCGGTATCAGGGCCCCGACGCCTAAGATGTACCCCAAAATGGCGCTTTGCCCTAGCCCGAACCAATTGACGATAAATAGTCCGGCGAAGATCACCCCGCCGGCAATCATCGACAATTGGTATTGGGTGAAGGTTTCGCCAAGTATTGGAAACAATCCGTGGAGGTAGCCACCAATCAACAAGGAGAAAATGGCCATCACGGGGTTCCAGGCGAACCAGTAGCTCCAGGCGCTAAAGCCACCGATCAGCTTCCCCTTGTCATACTTCCCCCGGTGGTCCCGAGTGCGGAAAATATGTTGAGCAAAACCCGGTAAGCCCGAAGCCCGCGGGAAGGTAGTGGCCATTTCCGCATAGGCCATGTTTTGCATAAAGCCCTGTAAGACCGATAACCCCCAGACAAGTATCGCTGCGGCAGAGACATACAGGGGCATATACCCTAAAGACGGCAGGATCAGCAGGGGGACTCCCAGGGCAATGGCTAGACCTTGCTTCCAGCCAATAGACCTTGCGAGTCTCTGGTGCGGATCGACTTCATGTGTTCGAGATTCACTCACGACAATTCCTTATGAATGGTAGGTGGGGACAATGCGTCCCTAGGCCGGTCACTAAATCAGTTCGAATGTGTCAACATCCCGCGACGCACCGACACTCAAACGGTGCCGGATGACGCTAAGTAGTGATTGGACGCTGCATGTCGTGATCCTCAGGTGTGCGTGGAGTTTTTCACTTTTGCTTCGGATCAAGCGGCGTCTCGCGGTCATGATCGCTCATAAATTGCGAGTCGACTATGGATCATTTCGCTCTTGCGAATGATAGAGCAACTCTAAGAGACAAATGTGATCTACGTCAACAACTTTCCGTATGACTAGCTTAGATTCTCCACTCTGAGCTCGACACGATGGTAGCCGGACATGGAAGCATTATCGTTTTGCGCCGAAAAACAACAGGGCCAGCCACTGATAACCCACCTCGAGGCATGCGCTCGCGACGGGATGCCCCTCATTCTTATTTGGCCTGACCGAAATGTTTGAATAGCTCGTGGCTTGAGGAGTCACATCTACTTGGGGGTGAGTTATTTTGACCAGATTGCTCTGCAACAGTGTCATAGTTCGCCAGCCAATCGACCACGGTATCTCCGGAGGTTGTTGGCCACTTGCACTCTGCATGCTCAGGGGGCAGCGTCTTCAATACGCGTAGAGGTGCTTGCCCATCGCGGCACGGTCACCAAATCGTTGAGGCTGATGAGATAGTGTGATTTGGAAACACTAAAGCATGGGAACGCGGTAGACAGAAAAGGCTTACAGTTCCCGCAAAAGCACTTTTTGACCGATATTCTCTGGTGTCACCGTAGTACGATCGATGCGCCCTTTATTGTAGTTCTCCGGGCCGGTGTCCAGGCGTGGACTATGGTCATCATTCAGCGACCAGTCCGCTTGGCGGGTGACATATAGCGGTGGCATCGGCCGTCACCTCGACTACCAGGACCGAGTGGAATCGAGCTGGAGTCGCCGAAGTTAAATGAGTGGTCGAACCCTAGCGGTCGATTGATCCAGTCCCACGTAGCGCCGTCGCGTTCCAGAGTGATATGTTCGGGCTAGTCTCGAGCGAGCATGCCGA
>CAZAAP010000003.1:0-5288 GCA_964482935.1 uncultured Enteractinococcus sp. | reverse complement strand
GCGCCGTCGCGTTCCAGAGTGATATGTTCGGGCTAGTCTCGAGCGAGCATGCCGAGAAGAATTTGACGGTCTCCCAGGCGGTGGGGAATAGCCGCATGACAAGTACTCGTGTCTCGCCTGCTGCTGACAATCACACCCAGTGGCCTGCCCAGAGGGTTTCGGATTCCCCGCCTTGGGTATGGGAGCGGCATACGTCCTAGATGTTGGTCCCAGTGTCAAGCGAGGTCGAGAATGTGTTGTCTTCCTCTTCGCTGGGGTAGACCCGAGCGAGTTCGGTACGGGACCGAATAGTGAACTTCGAATAAATCCGGGTCAGGTGGTACTGCACTGTCTTTTCGGCAATGAACAACCGCCGAGCGGTCTCCCGATTGGTTAATCCCTGAACTACCAGCTGAGCGATTGCGTGCTCCTGGGGCGTGAGTTGGACCGCTGGCCGTTCATCGTCAGTATTTTCCAGAAAACCGGGCTCGTGTTCTGGCCCTCTGTGCTGGAGCATCCCGGTAGCGCGTAATTCTTGATTACACCGGTCTACCATGACCTGGGCGTTGACACTTTCGAAAAAATCCCGGGCACTGACCAGACGCTGGGCAGCATCGCGGCGGCGACCGGCCCGGCGCAACATCTGACCGTAAGCAAAGAGGTACCTGCCGTGGTACGTCACGACACCGTCCATGGAGGTGAGTCTGAGAGCCTCTTGATAGAGCACCTCTGCGCCGTCGATGTCTTTTTTCGCCGCGGCTACGCGAGCCTGGGAAGCTATGGCAGTAGCCCGGACATACCGCGGAGCGGTGGCCGTATGCTTGACGAAGTCTTTGACCAGGGCCTCGGCCTCCTTGAGGCGGTTGGCGGTCGTCAACGCGTGAATGAGCTCTGGTTGCCAGTGCCAGAAGGAGGCCTGCGTTTCGGTCCACGGGTCGATTTCCGTGAGTGGCATCAGCGCTGCTAGGGCACCTTCGTGGTCATCTTTTACCTTGCACTCAACGCCGCGGATCATTCTGGCGGGAACTTGCATCACGGTGTAGCCGCGCAATTGGCTGATCCTGGTGTCTGGCGACCCTAATATGCGAGGTTCTTGACCTCGCCAGAGCTGGATTTCACGAGCGGTCCACTCCAGAATGGGCAGCATCAGTTCGATGCCAGCGTGTTCGGCCCGGCGGATTCCGTCCAGGCAACCACGGAGCGCCTCATCCCAGTCCCCTTCAATGAACTGGACTCTGGCCAGCCAGGCCTGGGCCCAGAGTGAGATACGCAGTGAACCACCGCGGTCCTGCGTGGGTAAGGCGGCTTCTAATTCGCGGTAGGCAGTACGCAAATCACCCTCGAGTAGCGCCACCCAGCCAGCACATAGTCGATAACGCTGATTTTGTGGTCCGTCGCTGCCCTCCATGACGGCGCGTAATAAGGATTCGTCAGCAGACTCGGTGCGTCCTTGGGCCGCCAATCCCACACCGCGCACAGCGAGAGCTTCGACCTGGGCGGCGTCACCGGGGCGCGACAGTTCGGCTGCGGCGTCAGCCGCCTCAGTGACCCCGGGGGCATCCCAGTTGCAGAGAAGATCGAGGCAGCGGCGCAGGGCAATCATTGACCGTAAATCGGACCGTGTCGTGCCCTGGCGCGCTTGTTGCAGCATGTACCCGGCATCGGTTGCCCGTCCTTGATGCACGGCCACATTACCCAACACGGCCTCACGGGCGGCACAAGGCGCCATGGCCTCAATGGTCGGCAACCACGGGACGGCGGCGCTAATCCGGCCCGCCGAAGCAAGCGCATCCACCCCGTTGAGTACCTCGGTTTGACGTTGCCTCTCGGAGCTCATGAGCCGAGCGGCGGCAAGCCGGAACCGCGCGGCCTGTTCCCAGCGGCCAGTGCGCCCGAGACGTTCAGCAAAGCGAATGATTTGTCCGCCTAATACGTCGTCCCGGGTCAGGGCGGCAGCGGCTCGGTGGAGCAGCCGTTGGCCGGTATCTTCGATATATTCTGCAGCTCGTAAATGATAGAGCCGGTGTTCCGAGGGCAGCATTTGCTGCGCGATGACCTGGGTCGCCATGGGGTGGACGAACCGTAATTGCAATTGGTCGGTGTTGAAACCGTCCCGCAGCACGCCGTCTTGCAGGATGCCGATCGACACTGCGGTGTCGATAGCTGAGATGAGGTCTTTGGTATCGGCGATATTCTCCAGCACGTGTAGACCGGGTGGTTGCTCTAAGATGGCCAGTGCGCAGACGAGTTTCCACACATCGGACTGGTCACAGGTACGCAACGGTTCCATGACCTCGGTAATGATCCGTTCGGGCAGTGGCAGACGTCCGGGTTCAAGAGGCCATTTACCATCCGGCAAGGCTCCCAGGGTTTGGACCACGTATTCTAACCACCCGCCGGTGTGCTCGATGAGCGCGGTGACGGCCGTCGAGTCCAGACCATAGATTCCCATGGATTGGGCTAGGTCTAGGATTGCGGCATGATCTAGCGGAGTGACGGCGACCCGCGAACTAATTGGATTGTGTAATAGCGCGTCGAGATCTTGCGCGATGTTCGGGATCGGACTGGGCACCGAAACAATCATGACCACTCCGGTGTCGTCAATCCGACGGGCCAGGTAACTTAGCAACATCTGACTGCGTCGGTCGGCTAGATGAATGTCGTCGACCAACATCACCAGCCGTCCCGCGTGGCGCCAATGGTCCAGCACCAGCTGGCAGGCGTCAATAAATTCGCTACCCAGTTCGGCGTCAGGATCATTGGCCGCTGCGGTGAGTTGTGGAAACAGCGAGCTGTGAGCTTGCGGGGCGGTAACTTCCACGAGTCGTTCGAACAAGGCCAACGGCACCGAGCGGACCCATTGCTCTACGGCGACATAGCGGGCCTCGTCGCGGAACTGCCGGTAGAGGGTGTGCAGGATGCTGGTGCGGCCGGAGCCGCGACGGCCTTCGATGATAACCATCCCGCCGCCGCGGTCCCGTTCACACGTCACTGCCTCAATGGCTCGGGCAGTAGCAGACCAGTGGGGTGGTCCCTCCGGCCCGTAATGCGCTGTACGCACCGCAGTGTCCTCCTACATTCCTTGGTCTCCGCCGCCAACAGGCAGCACGCTACCTGTTATGTAGGATGCCGCATCCGAGGCGAGGAACACAATTGGTTCGGCCTGTTCGCGTAGTGTGCCGTAACGCTGCATGAGCGAGGAGTCCACTGTTTGGTCCACGACCTGTTGCATCCAACGTTGTTCTTGGGCACCATCCGGCCCGGGGCCACGCGGGATGGCACGCTCCGGAGCCTCGGTCCCACCGGGTGCGGTGGCCACCACGCGGATACCGTCTGGAGCGGCTTCCATGGCCAGGGCTGCGGTTAGGGCGTTGACCCCGCCTTTGGCTGCCGAATAGGGCACCCGGTTAACGCCACGCGTGGCGATTGAGGAGACATTCACAATTGTCCCGCTCCCCTGGGCTTTCATGCTCGGCAGCACGGCCCGACTCATCCACAAGGTCGGAAATAACGACCGGGTGATTTCAGCTTCGATCTTCTCGGGGTCGTAGTGCTCATAGGGGCGCGCCCAAATGGTGCCACCGACCGCATTGATACACACGTCCACCCTGCCAAATTGCTCAAGCGCAAAGTCGACGGCGGATTCGGCACCGGCCCAGGTTTCCAAATCAGCTAGCGTGTACGTCGCGGCAGAGGACTCCGGCAGTTCGTCAACGACGTTAGCTACTTGTTCAGCGCGGTCAACAAGGACCAGTTGCGCTCCTTGGAGTGCGGCGAGTCGTGCGACTTCTCGGCCAATGCCCTGAGCCGCGCCCGTAACCAGAACGACTTTTCCATCGAGTATTCCTTGTACATTGCCATTATTCATCATGCGGCGACTTCTTGTGCGATGGCTTCGCGCATGGTGCGGCGCGCGTACTCGTTGTGCGACACGATGATGCGACGTACAGCATCTAGGTCTTCTTGTTCAAAGGCAGCCACGAGGTCGAAGTGTTCTTGCGCGATCTCAGGTGCCAACCAGCAGCTATCGATCATCGCCTCGTTCATCTGTGCGTTGACATCGAGTCGACGGTAGGACTCAAAGAAGGTCGGGTTATCGCACAGGCTGAAGAGGTATTCGTGGAAGTCGTCGTTCGAGCGGACAAAGCCTTCGACATCGTCGACGGCGTCGCCTGCTTCGTTCAGGTGGGTTTCGACGATTTCGGCTAGCCGACGGAAGTGTTTGAGCTGCTCTTCGGTCAGATTGCCGATCATCAGCTCGCTGACGGCCAGTTCCAGTCCCATCCGGGCATCCAAGTGGGCCATCGAATCCTGGGTGCGGAACGACAGGCGGCCGGTCTGTAGGGTCGAGACCGCCTCCGACGCTGAAATTTCGTCGCCTTTTTCAGCAATGACTTCCTGGCTGACCGGCGCGCCGGTTTCTTCGTCCCCACCGGTGGTGGCCTTGGGTGCGAAGCGCTCGAAGTAGAAGTTCGCCGGAGCGATCCCCTGGTCGTTAAACCAGCCTTCAACCGCATTGACCATTGCCGGCGGGCCGCACAGGTATACGTCGACATCCCCGTTGTCGAGGTGTTCGTCGTTGATGTAGCCGGTCACGTAGCCGGTGTTTTCGTGGGTGGTTTCCGGGTTGGACACACAGTATGTGTAGCTGAAGTTTGGGAGTTTCTCGACGTATTCATCCAACAGATCCAAGCCCACGACGTCAATATCGTTGGTAACCCCGTAGACCAGGTGGGCCGGTTGGGTGACTTCATCGGTCACCATCTTTTCCAACATCGACAGAATCGGTGCCAGGCCGGTACCACCGGCGAGGAGCAGCATGCGGCGCTGCGGTGCGCGCAGGAAGAAGCTGCCAAACGGGCCGGTCATGGTCAGCTCGTCGCCGACCTGGGCGCGCTGGGCCAGGTAGTCGCTCATCGCGCCGTCGGGAGTAATCCGGACCATGAAGGAGGTGTGGTCATCCTTGGTTCCCGAGCTGAACGAGTAGGAGCGCTCCTGGTCGGTGCCGGGCACTTTGAGGTTCATGTACTGACCGGGCAGGAACATGAGGTTGTCGCGGTCTTCAACGCCTAGCGAGAAGGAGACTGTGGAATCCGAATGGTGCACCAGTTCAGTAACGGTGGCTTTGAATTCAGAGGCCGAGGTCTTGGCCATCTCCGAGGTGGCGGGCACTTCGATCACCATGTCGGATTCGGGTTCGGACTGGCAGGTCAACAGATACCCGCGGTCCAGTTCGTCTTCGGTCATGGCGTCGTCGATGAAATCGCCCGGATCGAATTCCCCGGAAACGCAGAAGGCCTTACAGGTTC
>CAZAAP010000002.1:0-58350 GCA_964482935.1 uncultured Enteractinococcus sp. | reverse complement strand
GACGGGCTCGTCATCTTCAACAGGCTCATCCTCGGTGGGTTCTTCTTCGTAGGCTTCCTCTTCCACCGGTTCGTCTTCATCGAGGTCCTCTACAGGTTCCTCGTCGCCTTCTTCAGACTCGTCAGCTGCCTGTTCGCCTTGTGCATCTTCGGGCTCAGCGTCTGCTGGCTGTTCTTCCTCGCCCTCGGCCTCTGAGGTGGTTTCTTCTTCACCTTCAGCTTGGTCCTCAGGTTGCGCGGAGTCTTCTTCCTCAGACTGTTGCTGGGCTTGTTCTTCTTCGACAGCTTCTTCGTGGGTTCGCACCACTTCCGAATCACGGATCTCGCCTCGCCAGCCTTCGACCGCATCGGGGTCAAGAATTGTGGAGGTCATGATCTGACGGACATAGCGTTTTAACTCGACCTGGACGCGACGGCCCACAGCCCGCCAAATGTTGCCGGTTTTTTCCATGAAGCCTTGCGGGTAGTACTCAACGACCACCAGAATACGGGTGAGTCGCGGACCGAGTTCATGGAATGTGACGGCACCATCGAGGTGGCCTTTCTGTCCCGTAGAGCGCCACACGATTTGCTCGTCGGGTACTTGCTGGATGATCGTCGAATCCCAGGTGCGATGTGACCAGAAGACTTGGCCTTTGAAGTTGACTTTCTCATCGGACTCTTGCTCGACGTTTTCGACTTTCTTCATGAAGTCGGACCAGTCTTCAAATTGCGTCCACTGGTTGTAGGCAACCGAAATGGGGACGCCGACTTCAATGGTCTCTACAATGTTGGTGACCTTTTTGGCACCGCGATTGCTACTCTTGCTGCCGCCGCCACCAGTAAAGACACCCTTGACCTGTTCTTTAACACCGGTTGCGGCCCCGGACAGTCCGGCTTTGAGGGGAGATTCGCCTTCGGCCATCTTCTCGGCGCCCTTTTGAGCGGCTTTGCCCATCGCACTATCTGGCGAACCGAGGTTATCCAGTAGACCGCTGGCTTTATCACCGAGCCCTTTGATGGCATTTTCACCCCAAGCGCTGGCATATTCAGTCAGGTTATTCTTCAAATCATCCAGTGGTAGCGAATCGAATAGCCCTCCCCAGCCGGATGATGTCGAATCGTTCTTCTTCGATGTATCCGCCATATCAGCTGTCTCCACTCTTGGTTGTCTCTTCAGTCTCTTCTTTGGCGTCCTGGGACTCGCTGGCTTCGGAGTCTTCACTTGCCTCGTCGTCGGCGGCCTCCTGATCCTCGGAGTCTTCACTTGCCTCGTCGTCGGCGGCCTCCTTGTCCTCGGACTCTTCATCGGAGGAACCTGGGTTACGCAATGCTTCAGAGCGTTCCTGTAGGTTCTTATTGAGTGATTCGACACCTTTAGTGGCGGTCGTGGTAATCGCTTCGCGTGCGGCTTCTGCGATGCTGGAGTTTCCGAGGCGGCTCAACAGTGCGCCGGACGCGCTTTCTCCGTCGCCGTTGGGGGCTGTGAGTCGACCGTAGGCGACACCTCCGGCCACCATCAGCACCGTTTTCATGCTTCTCGTGCGACCTAATAGATACCCAGCTGCTAGTACCGCTAGCTGGCCTGCGTTGTTAGCCATCCCGCCTCCAATTGTCCGTGTGATAAGGGGTTGTGGTTTAGCTCAAAGACTACGCGTCAGCTCTAGGCGATACAACAGCTTTTAACCAATTTCAGCAGACTCTGCCCACTTGTCCAGCTCCCCTTCAGGTTGCTGAATAAGATTCCTGCTAGTCAGCGTCATTAAACGCCAACATCCGCTGGAGATCCCGCGACAGGGGCGGATCCAACGGATGTTGTGTAACGAAGAATTAGGCTGTTGCGGCGGCAGCAGCTCGGGCTGCAGCAGGCAATGCCTCACTGATTTTATTCATCGCTGCATCGTCGTGAGCTGCGGAAACGAACCACGCTTCAAATACGGACGGGGCCAGGTACACGCCTGCTTCCAACATTGCGTGGAAAAATGGACCGTACCGGAACGCTTCTTGGGCTTGAGCGGTCGCGTAGTCGATGACGGGCGTGTTGGCGGTGCCAAAAGTGATCGAAAACAACGAGCCAGCGTGCTGAATTGAATGATTGACACCTTCAGCATTCAGGGCGTCGCTAACCATGGTTTGTAGCTGGGTGGAGCGCTGTTCGATGGTCGCATATGCTTCGTCGGTCGCGTTCGACAGCGTAGCGTAACCGGCAGCCATAGCAACCGGGTTTCCGGAGAGGGTTCCGGCCTGATAGACCGGCCCCACGGGGGCCAGCAGATCCATGACGGCGGCCTTCCCTGCGACAGATGCCACCGGCAGTCCCCCACCAATGACCTTTCCGAACGTGAACAGATCCGGGGCCCAGTCGGCGTTTTCTAACCCCCAACCGCCTGTGGCGCTGGCACGGAAGCCGGTGAGTACCTCGTCCATGATAAACACCGCACCGTGTTGGGTGGTGATGTCGCGTAGGAACGTATTGAAACCGGGCTGTGGTGGGACGACTCCCATATTGGCCGGGGCTGACTCTGTGATGATCCCGGCGATCTGGTCGGGGTAGCTGTCGAACGCTTGTCTCACGGCCTCTTCGTCGTTGTACGGCAGCACGAGGGTCTGGCTGGTGATGGCTTCGGGTACACCGGCCGAGTCTGGTAGGGCGTGGGTTGCCAGTCCGGAACCCGCAGCTGCCAGCAGCCCGTCAGAGTGACCGTGGTAGCAACCAGCAAATTTGATGATGAGGTTGCGGCCGGTGGCTCCTCGGGCTAAGCGGATTGCCGTCATGGTAGCTTCGGTACCGGTCGAAACAAAGCGCACGCGTTCCACGGGCATGATGTGTGCGATCAGTTCGGCGAGTTTGGCTTCACTCGGGGTCGAGGTCCCAAATGACAAGCCAGCGTCGACGGCTGTGTGCACTGCTTCGACGACAGCTGGGTGGTTGTGTCCCAGCAACATAGGGCCCCAGGAACCGACGAGGTCCACGTAAGTTTTGCCCTCGACGTCGGTCAGGTAGGGTCCGGAGGCTTTGACCATGGCTGCCGGTGTGCCCCCCACGGAGCCGAAGGCACGTACCGGGGAGTTCACCCCGCCGGGAATGATCGCGCGGGCGGTGTCAAAAGCTTGTTGGTTGGTTGTCATGCAAGGCTCCTAGGCAAGTAGTCGAGCGGCTTCGGTGGCGTAATAGGTGAGGATGTTTTGGGCTCCGGCGCGGCGGATGGCGGTGAGGGATTCCAGCATGGCCGGTTCGCGTTCGATCCAACCATTGGCGGCGGCCGCTTCGATCATCGCGTATTCCCCCGAGATCTGGTAGGCAGCAACTGGCACCGGCGACATATTGGCGACGTCGCGCAAAATATCTAAGTAGCTCATGGCGGGTTTGACCATGACCATGTCGGCGCCTTCTTGAATATCGAGTTCGGTTTCCAAGATGGCTTCGGTGCGGTTGGCGGAGTCCATCTGATACGTTTTGCGGTCGCCAGTCAACGCCGAGTCGACGGCCTCGCGGAACGGGCCATAGAAAGCGGAGGCGTATTTCGCGGAGTAGGCCAGAATCGCGGTGTGCTGATACCCGGCCTCATCCAGGGCGTCACGAATGACGGCGACTTGGCCGTCCATCATGCCCGACGGCGACACGACGTGAACGCCGGCTTCGGCCTGGGCGACTGCCATCTTGGCATAAATTGCATTGGTCGCGTCGTTGTCGACGTTGCCGGCGTCGTCGAGCACACCGCAGTGGCCGTGGTCGGTGAATTCGTCCAGGCAGGTGTCGGCCATGACGACCATATCGTTGCCGACTTCGGCGATAACCTCACGGATGGCTACGTTCAGGATGCCGTTGGGATCGACCCCGGCAGTGCCTTGGGCATCAAGGGTTTCTGGGACCCCGAACAGCATGATGCCACCGACGCCTGCGGCTACGGCGTCGTGAGCCGCGGCTTTCAGGGAGTCCATACTGTGCTGTTGGACCCCGGGCATCGAGGAAATGTCGATGGGCTGCTGGGCACCTTCTTTGACGAAGACCGGCAGAATGAGATCGGCCGGGGCAAGGCGATTTTGGGCGACCAGGTTGCGCATGGCAACCGATTGGCGCAGGCGGCGCGGGCGGTGAGGAAACATGGCGTCCTTTCGGGGGCCTAGAGACGATCAAGGACCTCGGCGATACCGGGGGCATCGGGTGAGGTGGCAGTGGCGGCAAGCGGGATGTGGTGGTCGTGGGCGGCTTGACGGGTGGGCTGGCCGATCGCGATGATCGCAGCGACCGGCACAGCGATGTCAGCCCAGCGGCGCGCAGCACTCGGTGCGGTGAGGACTACGACGTCGTCGGGCGTGAGGCCGGTGGGCGTCAACACGCTGTTGTGTGCGGGCAGGAGGGCCAAATGCGGGACCGCTGGGTAGTTGACGGTGTGATAGGCGATCACATGGGTCACATCCCAGCCGCGCTGGGTCAGTCCGGTGCTCATCGCATCGCCGGCGGCTTTGCCTTGTGGCAGGGCGAGGCGGCCAGGACCAGGTGGGAATTGCGCCAGAATACCGGCAGCTGAGGCATCTGCGGTGGGCATCCACGGGGTGTCGAGGGCACCATAGTCGTGGAGGACTCGGGCGGTGCCAGGGCCGGTCACGGAAATGTTGGTGTGCGGCTCGGTTGCGGCCGGATCCCAGCCGCGGGCTACCAGGGCGCGGATGGTGTTTGGACTGGTCAGCAAGAGCCGTTCCCAATGGCCCTCATGTAGACCACTAACCATGGCGTCCAGCGCGCGTGGATCTTCGGGTAGTTGGAAATCGGTCAACGGGAGAAACCCGATCGAGTATCCCCGGTTCGTCAGGCCGGCCTCGATCTGGCCGGCCTGAGCGGGTTGGCGGGTCAAAATGACTCTCATCGGCTGCCGCGTGCAGGTCCTGGTGGCAGCAAATCGGCGCCGTCGTTGATCATCATGGTGGCCACCTCGACGCCCAACTGATAGGCGGCGGCACGGGTCGAGTCGGTAACGGCTTCAACATCGAGGCTCGTGGTCGCTTCGCGGCGGATCGTCTTGGAGCCATCCATCGCGGCGACGATTGCATCCAGGTGCAGGCTGGTGCCGTTGAGGCGCGCGAGTCCGCCCAGTGGTGCGGCACAGCCGGCTTCGAGCGTTTCCAGTAGCGCGCGTTCGGCGGTGGCTTCTAACCGGGCCGCGACCTGGTCCAGGTCAGCTAGCGCGGTGGCCAGCGGGGTCTCCAATGCTCTGGTAGCTGAGACTTCCACAGCCAGGGCGCCTTGGCCGGGTGCCGGCAACATGAGGTCGGGATCGATGCGCTGGGTAATAGCCCAATCCAAGCCCAGTCGGTCAATACCTGCACAAGCCAACACGACGGCGTGCAGGTCACCTTTCGGTGAACCCGCGGCGGCCGGGGCGTTGTCGTGGTGGTGCTCGTAGCCGGCCACCCGTGCAAGACGCGTGTGGACATTGCCACGGATATCGACCATTTCTAAGTCCGGACGCATAGCCAGCAGTTGAGCCACCCTGCGCGGGGACCCGGTGCCGATTCTGGCACCCTTGGGGAGTGTGTCTAGGGTCATGTCGTCGGCGGCGCACAAGGCGTCGCGGTAGTCGGCTCGTTCGGGAATCGCGGCGATGCGCAGTTCAGCGGGTTGTTTGGCCGGCAAGTCTTTGAGCGAGTGTACGGCTAGCTCGACCTCGCCATCAATGACGGCCTGGCGCAGCGCGGTCGCAAAGACGCCGGTCCCGCCGAGATTGGCGAGCGAGCCGGTGGTCACATCGCCCTTGGTTTTGATGATGACCTGTTCAAATTCGGTGTCCGCAGTCGTCATCGCATTGGCCACCCATTGGGTTTGTGTGGTGGCCAATGCGGAGCCGCGGGTTCCAATACGGTAGGCCATTAGGCCAGCACCTCAGCAACTTCGTTGATTTCAATGTAGCGGCCGGTGTAAAACGGCACTTCTTCGCGCACATAGTGGCGTGTTTCATTGTCGCGCAATGAGCGCATCATGTCGACCAGTCGATCCAAGCGCGGGGATTCTAGACCCAGTAACCACTCCCAGTCGTTGAGTCCAAAAGCCGAGACGGTATTGGCCCAGATATCTGGGAAGTCTTGGCCGAGTTGGCCATGGGAGCGCAGCATACGAGCCCGTTCCTTGGGATCCAGCGTATACCAGTCGTAGGACCGAACGAAGGGGTAGAAGCATAGCCATTTACGGGGTTTGCGCCCTTCGGTGAAGGCTGGCACGTGCTCGGGGTTGAATTCGGCCATGCGGTCGGCACCCATCGCCGTAAAGGCCATGGTGGTTCCGGAGAGCAGCCCGGAACGACGCACCTGACGAATCGCGTCCTGAAGGGCTTCTGGGGATTTGGACCACATCCACACCATGATGTCGGCTTCGGCGCGCATGCCCGAGACATCATACAGACCGCGCACGGTCACACCTTGTTGGCCTAAGCGTTCTACGAGTTGTTCAAACTCGTCGGTGTCGCGGGCGACGTCGGCATCAGATTTTGCCGGAGCGTCGTTGTTGCGCGCGAACACGGTATAGGTCGTGAACCAGCTGGTTGCGGATTCCTCACCCTTGACGACTTTGGTTTCTTCAGTCACTTCTGCTCCTTCGTGCTGCTGTCAGCTGCGATGTTCTACACGTTGTAGAAATTACTGTAGTGGATAAAGCGGTAGTTCTGTCACGTGCTGGGTTATCGCGGCTAACCCCGTCCCAGCAAACCACGCACCGGTCACGTGAATCCAGTCGGTAGCGTGCGCTGCGGTTTCGATCGCGCGAATGCGCTCGGAATTGTCGGGAGTGGTCAGAGGCATCGCGGCACGCCAACGCACTACCTGGGATGCGACCACAGCATCCTGGAATTCCTGGGGAGTCATCCCGAACATAGCCGCACCGTCCCGGCTCGCAAGCGTCCTCAGGTCAGCGTCGGGAGTGTCGTAACCAGGGGCTGTGCCATCGGTAGGATCCGTCACCCGCCCATAGCTCAGTCGAAGGACGTGACGATGCGGGGCTAGGGCTTGGGCATCCGCTGCTGCCCAGGCCCACTTGGCGGTCACGTGGGTCACGGCTTTGGCATAAACGTCGGTCACTGCGGGCGACACCAGCATCCCGGTGCCGCGTGGAGCGTTATCCAGACTGGAGGCATCGACCACGAGCACCACGAGCCCTACGCCGGAGCCGTACGCGGGTCGAGCGGCCAGGTCGGTAACCGGGACCAGCAGATCATAGGCTGCCGGCGCATCGATCGCCAGGACAACATGATCTGCACTCCAGCGCTCGCCACGGTCCGTGGTGACCGTTTTAGCTGTGGGATCAAGGGCCGTGACCCGGGTGGCGAGCTGCATCTCAGCACGGTCGTGCAGTGCTGCCAGGAGCGCATCGATCATCCGGTGCATTCCACCGGGCAGGGTTTTAACTGCCGCCCCGGGTGGCGCTGCTGCTCGAAGTTCGGCGATGGCCTTGGCCACTGAGCCGTGCTGGATGGCGCGGTCCAGGAGTCCGGGTGCGATTTTGTCGAGGTCGACGTCGTTGGGGTCAGCCGAATGCACCCCGGCCACCACGGGTGCCACGAGTCGTTCGAGCACCACGGGTCCGAAGCGGTCAGTCACGAGCTCTCCCACGGTCACAGAGCCGCCTGCCGCGCGACGCTTCGCCCACGGCTCCATAGAGATGGTGAGGTCGGCTGCGGCCCGCGTTGCGGCATCGTGTCCCAGGGCTGCTATGACTTCGGGGGCGAATGGGTCCCCGGGAATGCCCCACAGTCCCAGCTTGGGTGCAGGCACTGCCCCAATCTTGGGCAGGTACAGCCATGAGCCATCGGGATTTGGGGTGACTAATTCATTGGCGAGTCCAAGCTCGTCGAGCAACTGGGTGACGTGGGTCGAGCGGGCGGCATAGGCTTCGGCGCCGGCGTCGACTGTAAGTTGTCCTTCGGGCAGGCTAAAGGTTGCCGGGGCGATTGCTCCGCCGGCCACCGAGGCTGCCTCCAAGACAGTGACGCGGTGCCCGGCTTGCACCGCTCGGTAGGCGGCGGTCAGCCCAGCAATTCCAGCGCCAACGACGACAACGTGGGTCATTTAGTAATCGATCGAGTGGATCAACTCCACCACTCGGGTCAAAACTGTGGGGTCGGTAGTCGGTGGGACGCCGTGGCCCAGGTTCACCACGTGGCCGGGAGCTTCAGCACCCTGGGCGATAACGTCGCGTACGTGTGCCTCTAATACATCCCATTCGGCTGACAGCAGGGCGGGATCAATATTGCCCTGCAGCGGCACCGTGGTGCGGCCATCTGGCCCGGGAGTGTTGGCGAGGCGGCGGTTGGCTTCATCGAGTCGTAGTCGGTAGTCAACGCCGACTACTGAAGCACCTGTGTCGCGCATCAGGTCCAGGATCTCTGAGGTTCCGGTACCGAAGTGCACCAGGGGGACACCGGTCGGTCCGGTGAGGTCCGCGATGTGTTCAATGGCCTGCTTCGAATACGGCATGACCTTGGTCTCGTAGTTCGTCCGGGACAGCGATCCGGCCCAGGAGTCAAAGAGTTGAGCGGCTGATGCACCGGCCAGAATTTGGGCACGCAGGAACCGGCCGGAAGCTTCTGCGGTCCAGGCCATCAATCGGTCCCAGACCTCGGGGTCATTGTGCATCATGGTGCGCGGGCCGAGATGATCGCGCGACGGGCGACCTTCAACCATATAGGCGGCAACGGTATAGGGCGCGCCGGCAAAACCGATCAACGGGCGTGGCCCGAGTTCAGCAGTCGTCAATTTGACGGCCTCGGTAATGGGTTCAAAGATGTCGTCGGTCAACTCTGGCAGGTTCTCGACGTCGGCTGCGGTACGGATCGGTGCGTCCAACACTGGACCGACGCCGGGTTGAATTTCCACGCCGATGCCGGCTAGTCGCAGTGGAATGACAATATCGGAAAAGAAGATCGCGGCGTCGACATCGTGACGGCGTACCGGTTGGAGTGTAATCTCAGAGGCCATCTCGGGGATTAAGCACGACTCCAGCATCGTGGTGCCTTCGCGTAGCTTGCGGTACTCCGGCAAGGAGCGACCGGCCTGACGCATAAACCACACTGGTCGGCGATGCCCCTCCTCGCCTCGATAAGCCTTGATCAGAGCGGACTCGGCAGTTGAGCGCGCCGAGTCGTCTGTCATGAGCGGGTGGGTGGCCGGCAGCGCCGGAGTCTGAGAAAACGCTTGGGTCATGACAGTTCATTATTCCAGCACTCGCGTGCAAATTCCTGCACGTGTCCTGACAACTGGCCTAATCACCCCAACAGCGAAACCACGGCGGGCATTTTGTTCCGGCGGTCAAATTTCGTACCATGGGAGCTATTGTGGTGATGTTTTCATTAGTCGCAGCGCACACCTGGTTGGACCTCGAGACGGTGGCGCAATTAGCTAGCGGCGCTACGGAGGTCCCCGAAGCCGTTTCAACCGATGCCGTTTCGGGTGTCGTAACTCTGTCCACTTGCAACCGGGTCGAGATCTACGCCGAAGCCGGGGCACCACAGAATGTTGAACAGGCCGCCGAAGAGATTTTGCGCACCCTCGCCAATGCCGCCGAACTGCCCTACGACGACGTCGCCGCAGCTTTCCGGTTATATCGTAACGACGCAGCAGTCCGACACCTATTTGAGGTCGGTTCCGGGCTGAAATCCGCCGTCGTTGGAGAACGCGAGATCGCCGGCCAAGTACGCCGCGCTCTCTCCGAGGCTCGCGAAGCAGGACACACCACGGGCAGTCTCACTAAACTTTTTGAAACCGCGACGCGCACTGCCAAAGACATCGGCGCACAGACCGCACTGGGCTCCACCGGGCGCTCTATCGTCTCCGTTGCGCTCGATCTGGCCACCGAACTGCGCGCCGGAACATCAGTGGTTGGAGCCCACCGCTTCTGGCAGGATGCCAATATCCTGCTCGTGGGTACGGGCGCCTATGCCGGCACGACTCTTTCGCAACTCGAGGCCCGCGGAGCCAAGAATGTGGCCGTGCACTCATCTTCTGGGCGAGCGCATCAGTTCGTCGAGGACCGCGGTGGCTGGGCCATGGCTCTGGGTGGGTCTGATGTTGAAGGCGCTTTTGCCGAAGCAGACGTCCTCATTGGCGTATCCGGTGGTGAACGCACCGTCAGTGCGGCACAGTTAGAAAAACTGCGCGAAGGTGCCACCCACCGACTCACCGTGCTCGACCTTGCTTTGACGCATGATTTTGATCCAGCCATCGGTGATTTACCAGCCGTGGATCTGATCACTTTAGAGTCGGTCAAAATGGCCGCTCCAACCGAGCAACAAGCCTCGATCACCCAGGCACAGCAACTGGTCGATCAAGCCGTGGATGAGTACCTCACCGACAAGCGCGAACGCAGCGCGACCGATGCGATCGTCACGCTGCGCAGTCACACCATGGCGGTTCTCGAAGAAGAAATGGCCCGGGTCCGCGAGCGTCACGGTTGTTCCGCGGCCGCAGAAGAAGTGCAACTTGCCATGCGTCGCATGGTCCGACAAATACTGCACGAGCCCACCGTCCGGGCGCGCCAAGCCGCAGCCAATGGCACTTTGGATGAATACGAAGCAGCACTTGAGACTATTTTCGGACTCGAGGTTACGAACGCGACCAACACCCGCCATGCTCCCGGTCGCACCGAGGCCACTCCCCCAGCAGCACAGCTCGATACCACCGCAGCACAACAGCACACCGCATAACTTGCCGCCGTGGCGACCTGTGCACGTCAGCCCAGAACAGAAAGCTGAACATGTCGAACACAACTGCGTCATCGGTTCGCCTACCACGCGATAAACGTCGTGCCCAACTCATTGCAGTCGCTTTAGATGTCTTCGCTGAGCACAGCTACGCGCAAACGACCATGGACGATATCGCGCAGCGCGCCGCTGTTTCCAAACCCGTGCTGTATCAGCACTTTGCCAATAAGCGCGACCTATTCTTTACCCTAATAGACCATCAACTCGGCGCCCTACGCGACCGTGTGACCACAGCAATGCAGACTGTGGACCCGGACTCGCCCACCGCCGATGAGGAGGTCACATTCCAAGCTATCCACGGCGTCTTTGAATTCACCGCCGCACCGCGAGGGCATTACCGCTTACTCCTGGACACCTCAATGGAAAATCCAGAAGAGCTCGAAGAGCGATACGAACAATTTCTGACCGAACTGGTCGAATTTGTTTCACCCTATATCTTGGATAATTCGATTCTGGACCCAACCAGTTCAAAGTTCATCACTCGAGGCATTGCCTCGACCGTATTGTTTTTAGCAACCCGGTGGGCCGAAGAATACAGCGATCAGAGCGCAACACAACCGTATATTCCATTGGAGACCGCGGTGGAGCATACGGTGCGATTTGTGGCCTACGGCGCTATTGGTTTCGATTTATCCAATAACCCACCAGCGTAGCGCTGATCAGAGTCAGTCATTTGCTGACAAACTGATCTAAGCTAAATGATGACATTACAACCTATGTTCTAGGAGGACTACCCCGTGGAAATTCGTATTGGCATTCAGAACGTCGCCCGCGAGATCAGCTTTCAAACTGAGATGTCGAAAGACGACGTCGTCGAAAGAGTTCGGGCAGCCGTCAACGACAACGCCAACCTCGAACTGACCGATGATAAAGGTGGCACCATTCTTGTGCCTGCCGGCGTCCTAGGATACGTTGAAATCGGCGACGCCACCGCACGTCGGGTCGGCTTTATCGCCGGCTAGATTTTACCGACCCTTCCACCAGGTAGACTTGGATACTGGTCCACATGTTTGGATCTGATGAACTACATCCCGGATGACCGGTCGTACGTGAATGCGTATCTGTTACTTTTGACTAATCCACGATCGGCTCCGCATGCACCACCAGGTGCTGAAAATTGAGCTTTAAGGAATTTATTCGATCGTGACAAATACCAACCAAGAAACGTTTGCCGATTTCAATTTACGACCCGAAATCGTGCAAGCACTCGCTGATCAAGGCATCGAACACCCGTTTCCAATCCAGTCCATGACGCTCCCCATCGCGCTGAGCAACCAGGACATTATTGGACAGGCGAAAACTGGGACGGGCAAGACCCTGGGTTTTGGTCTGCCGGTCCTCAATAAGGTCGTGGGCCCTGAAGACGACGGCTACCAGGAGCTGCCCGTTCCGGGCGCACCCCAGGCGCTGATCGTGGCCCCAACCCGCGAACTAGCCGTCCAGGTCTCCAGAGACCTCGAGGGTGCCGCAAAACATCTTTCACTACGCATCGGCTCGATCTACGGCGGTCGCGCATATGAACCACAGATCGATGATCTGAAAAAAGGTGTGGAAGTTGTCGTCGGTACCCCGGGGCGGCTCATCGACCTGATGAAACAGAATCATCTCGATCTGTCCCAGGTTCAGATCGTGGTACTCGATGAAGCCGATGAAATGCTCGACCTAGGCTTTTTACCTGACGTCGAGACCCTCCTTCAACAGGTACCGGCAGCAAACCGCCAGACGATGCTCTTCTCTGCCACCATGCCAGGTGCGGTCATTACGATGGCGCGTCGCTACATGGTCCAGCCCACCCACATTTCAGCATCTGACCCAGAAGATGAATCTCTGGTCAAACGCGATATCCGCCAGCTGGTGTACCGTGCACACCACATGGATAAGGACGAATTGCTCGCCCGCTCACTGCAGGCACGCGGTCGCGGACTGACCATTATTTTCACGCGAACCAAACGCACCGCAGCACGCCTGGCCGAAGAACTTGAACGCCGCGGCTTTGCAGCCGGTGCACTCCATGGTGATCTGGGTCAGGGCGCGCGCGAGCAAGCGCTGCGTGCGTTCCGTAACGGCAAGATCGACGTGTTAGTTGCCACCGATGTCGCAGCCCGCGGTATCGACGTCGACGAAGTCACCCACGTTTTCAACTTCCAAGCGCCAGAAGATGAAAATACCTATTTGCACCGCGTGGGTCGTACCGGCCGCGCAGGACATAAGGGCATCGCTGTGACGCTGGTGGACTGGGAAGACGTGCCACGCTGGCGCCTCATCGCCCAAGCACTTGAGATCGAACAGGTCGAACCAGTCGAAACCTACTCGGCCTCCCCACACCTGTATGAGGATCTTGATATCCCAGAGGGCACCAAGGGCCGACTGCCCAAGTCACAACGGACCCGCGCCGGTCTGGACGCCGAGGAGCAAGAAGAACTTGGCGGACCAGATCAGAAACGTCACGCAGGTCAGCGCGGGCGAGGTCGCAGTGGACAGTCACGTGGCCGCAGTCAGAGCCAGAACAAAGGACGTCAGCAGAGCCGGAATCGCTCGGAGAAATCTGACAAACCTGCAGAGTCGACGTCGAAAACCGAGCAGCAGCCACGTCGTCAGCGGAGCCGCACCCGCCGGAAGAATGGCCAAGTGGTCGACCGCGGTGCTAAGGGTGACCAATAACATCAATGAGCGCGATTTTTTCGGGTGCCAATAAGATCATCCGGGCCGACAACATGGAATTTTTAACGTCGGTGCCGGATGAATCGGTCACCATGATCTATATTGATCCCCCGTTTAATACCGGTCGGACCCAGGCCCGGACCCAGACTAAAACGGTCCGAGTCGAAAACGGCAAGGGCGACCGGGTCGGTTTCGGCGGGCACTCGTATGAAACACTTCGAGGCGCACTGGCCTCCTACGATGATGCTTTTACCAACTATTGGGACTTTCTCGAGCCTCGCTTAGAACACGCCTGGCGTATCCTGGCCGAAGACGGCACGTTGTATCTGCATTTGGATTATCGCGAGGTCCACTACGCCAAGGTCATGCTGGACATGATCTTCGGGCGCGACCATTTCCTCAATGAGATCATCTGGGCCTATGACTACGGTGGGAAATCGCGTAGTCGTTGGCCGGCAAAACACGACACAATCCTGGTATACGTCAAAGACCCCAAAAAATACTGGTTCGACTCCGCAGAAGTCGACCGGGAACCCTATATGGCACCGGGGCTAGTGACTCCTGAAAAACGTGCACGAGGCAAAATGCCCACGGACGTGTGGTGGCATACGATCGTCTCCCCCACAGGCAAAGAAAAAACCGGCTACCCCACCCAAAAGCCCCTCGGCCTCGTCCGTCGCATGGTCGCTGCATCATCAAGACCGGGTGACTGGGTGTTAGATTTCTTTGCTGGATCCGGCACGCTCGGCGCGGCCGCACAACAACTCGGACGACGCTACGTCTTAGTTGATCAGAACCCGCAGGCCATCGAAACGATGACCAAACGGCTCCCGGCAGCCACCCTCGTGGGTGTCTAGTTACCGTTCCACAAGACGTTATACCCGGATGTGGCTTTGGACTCGATTGCTTCGACCGTTTCGCGCTCAGTGACGTGTTCTCCCAGGCGGTTGGGCTTACCGTCCCCGTGATAATCCGATGATCCCGTGACTAACAGATCATGTTGTTTGGCAAAATCTAATAACCACTCTTTTCCGCTGCCAGTGTTGTCGCGATGATACACCTCAACGCCTGCCAGTCCGGCATCGAGCATGTCGTAAAACAACTGTTTCGTCACCGTTCTGCCGCGCACCTTGGCTTTCGGGTGCGCAAAGATCGGGACCCCACCGGCCTGACGAATCAGCTGGACTCCCAGCACTGGATCTGGGGCATAGTGTGGCACGTAATATTTTGACCCCGCACGCAGGATCGTATCGAAAGCCGCCGACCGGTTGGGTACCGCACCGATTTGCACCAGCGCATCAGCAAGATGGGGGCGCCCCACGGTGGATTCGACCGTGGTTTGTTGTTTGACCAGTTCCCAGGTAATCGGGAAGTCTTCGGCGAGCAGTTTCGCCATCCGTTTGGCGCGCTTATACCGGGCGTTACGCGACTTTGCGATTTCGGCTAACAGCTCGAAGTTGGTGGGGTCATGCAGGTAGGACAGCACGTGAACGGCGATACCCTCTTGAGAGACCGTTGAAAGCTCCATGCCACGGATCAGAGCTATCTGGTGTGCTTCGGCAGCCTCCTCGGCGGGCTCCCACCCTGCGGTTGTATCGTGATCTGTCAGGGCAACACCCGCAAGCCCGGCACGTGCCGCAGCGCGAACAACGTCCCCCGGCGAAGTGGTACCATCCGAGTAATTCGAATGAGTGTGCATGTCGAAGGCCATGAGACGTCATTGTACTAGTCCAGACCCTAATGCGGCATGTTCACGCGACTGCAGGTCCCCAGAATCAGCCTGGAGCGACATGCTCGTCGCGAATTCGGCTGTGGCACATCGACTCGAATGGCAATCATGGGAAGATAGCATTATGACTCAACCTTCTGATGCCGTACATCATGCCGCTCAAGATCAGCCCATTGAAGACCGTGTCGAGAACCGGTCTCATCGACCATCCTCGGACGCATTCAAGGCGTTTATGGGTTCTCACTGGCAGCAGACCGAAGACGTCGACTATCAGCCAGATGCGGCCGCCTTCTACGCCGCACAACGTCGAGTAACGCTATCCCGTCAGTTTCCGACCGATCGACTGGTCATTCCGGCAGGAGCCCCCAAGGTTCGATCTAATGATACCGACTACCGGTTTCGACCACACTCTGCTTTTGCACACCTCACGGGCCTGGGCGTTGATCACGAGCCAGATGCTGTCCTAGTGTTGCAGCCGGTGCCAGAAGGCACCGGTGACCACGGCAGTAACCACGTAGCGACCCTGTTCTTCCGTCCCCTAGCTGGACGAGATACAGAAGAGTTCTATGCCAACACGAAAACCGGAGAGTTCTGGGTTGGCCCACAACCGACCCTCAAAGAATTAAACCAACGAACCGGGATTGCCACCAAGGACCTCGCTGAGCTTGAATACGCCGTTACGGTAGACGCCGGCGTCGTCGACATAGGTGGCACCCGCATCCGTTTAGTCCGTGAGACTGATCCGAATCTGGATGCACTGGTCGATACCTCACGTATCAACACGGGCGTCGACCTAGAACATTCCGACACCCTCGATGGCGAACTGGCAGAGTTCCTATCGGAAATGCGCCTGATCAAAGATGCCTACGAAATTGCCGAATTGCGCGGATCGGTCGAATCAACCATCCGTGGCTTCGAAGATATCGTGCGCGTCTTGCCGCAGGCCACGCAACATAATCGCGGAGAGCGCGTCATTGAAACAGCATTCTTCGCACGGGCTAGGTTAGAAGGCAATGACTTGGGCTATGACACCATTGCTGCTGCCGGGAATAACGCAACCGTTCTACACTGGATCCGCAACACCGGAGAAGTCAAAGATGGCGATCTAGTCCTCGTCGACGCCGGGGTCGAAGCTGAGTCGCTCTATACCGCGGATATCACGCGCACTCTACCGGTCAACGGGAAATTCACGCCGATCCAAGCCCGAATTTATAACGCTGTTCTTGCGGCAGCTGATGCGGCCCTTTATGCCGCAAAACCCGGCGTGTTATTCCGCGATATTCACAATACCGCGATGGAAGTGCTCGCCCAACACCTTGAGGAGTGGGGTCTGCTGCCGGTGTCTGTTGAAGAAGCGCTCTCACCCGAAGGGCAGCATCATCGCCGCTGGATGCCACATGGGACCTCGCACCACTTGGGTTTGGACGTCCACGATTGCGCTCAAGCTCGCCGAGAAATGTATCTAGATGCACCGTTACAAGAAGGCATGGTATTTACGATCGAACCCGGTTTATACTTCAAAAACGAGGACCTGGCGATTCCCGAAGAGTACCGAGGTATCGGCGTTCGAATTGAAGACGACATTCTGGTGACCGCCGAGGGCGCCGAATCGTTATCGGGCCACTTGCCACGCACTGTCGAAGATGTCGAATCGTGGATGGCCGATATTTGGCGCAGCTAGCGCGGTTGGGACTCATCAGAGTCTTTATCCTGTTCGGGGTCTGGGGTCGGATCGACCCGGACACCGAACTGTGGACGACCATCGGGTAGGTCCGGAATGCCTACTGCATCCTCGGCGGATGCTTCGTTTTCAGATTGTTGTGGCTCAGATGAGGTGGGTGCCGGCGAGGCCTGCGGAGCCGGGGTATCCATCGGCTGGGGCCCCAACACGGTGCGCACCTGATCGACCACACTGTTGTCGACCACCAGATCGTAGCTGACCGCTGCCATCGTGGGGAGCATCGCATATTTCAACTGGCGTCGGCGCAGCACTTCTCCAATAACACCGAACAATACCCAGATGACAGCACCCATAATCACGGTGGAACCCAGCGTCATCATGAGGTCTTGGCCGCCGGACATCATAGAAATCAGCAACCCGATAAATATGCCGAAGAACGCTCCCTGTAGGGCGCCTCGTCCAGCCACTGCAGCATAACTGGGGCGGTGACGCAATCGATAGACTGAACGCAGATCTCGACCTACGATAGTAAGAAACCGCGGATCCACCCCGGCATCGACTGCCCGGTCGACCGCTGCGATGGCAGCTTCATACGAACGATAGTTGCCCATCAACTGCCCTTGAGGCAGTGGCGATCCAATGTGTGCTCCGGGTCCAAACATACTCATAGAGTCCATTTTCTACCCTGTCAGTCAGACTTTCCACCACCCCGCCCACATTGCGCTGTGAGCAAGGAGAATGACCAGCCCATGACCACTACCGCTGACCTCTACCCGAGCGGCATTCTCGGTCCTGACCGCGCGCCGACCTCCACCCGCGAGGTCGCAGCTTGGCATGCCCTAGCCGAGGTCATCGACCCAGAAATCCGCAAACCGATCACCTCGCTGGGAATGGTCTCGGCAGTGGAATTTTCCGACCCCGACGTCACGGTGGTCATTCGTCTCACGATAGACGGCTGCCCCATGCAAGACACCATCCATGCCGACGTTGCCGCAGCCCTACAGTCCCTGACCGCTGGCAAGGTGTCGGTCCAGCTGACCTCGATGACACCCGAACAACGTGTCGCTTTACAAGAGCATTTGACGGCTTCGCGCCCCCGCAATCCGTTCGGGGAGTCTTCTCTGACCCAAATTTATGCGGTGGCCTCCGGCAAAGGCGGGGTCGGTAAATCCACAATTACTGCCAATCTGGCGGTCGGGCTGGCAGAACGTGGCATGTCGGTGGGGCTCATTGATGCCGATATCCACGGTTTTTCAATTCCGGGTTTGCTGGGGATCACGACCAAGCCTACAAAGGTCGAGGACCTCATCATGCCTCCGGTTGCCTACGGGGTCAAGGTCATGTCGATTGGCATGTTCTTGGATACTGACCAACCGGTGGCCTGGCGAGGTCCGATGCTTCACCGTGCCCTAGAGCAGTTTATCACCGATGTGTATTGGGGCGATCTTGATGTGCTGCTGATTGATCTGCCCCCGGGCACCGGGGATATTGCCATTTCGACATCGCAATTGCTGCCCAATGCGCAGCTGTTAGTGATTACCACCCCGGAGCACACTGCTGCTCAAGTGGCCGCACGGGCAGGGCAATTATCTACGCAAACGAATCAACCAGTATCCGGAGTCATCGAAAATATGGGACCTATGCGTCTACCAGATGGAACCGTTCTGGAAGTTTTTGGTTCCGGCGGCGGGCAGGCCGTGAGTCAACGACTCACCGAAGTCTTGAATAAAGACGTGCCTCTGTTGGGAACGATCCCCCTGGATCCGGTGTTACGTGCAGATAGTGAAGTCGGTACCCCCTCGATCGTGACTTCATCTAACGCACCGGCAGGTCAAGCCCTGAATGCCATCGTGGATCGACTCGCCGGTGTCCCACGTGGACTATCGGGGCGTAAACTCCCGGTAACTCCTAAGTAGCTTCGGTATCAAACGGAGTCGTAACGATCTCCGGTTCGACGGTTTCTGCTGCTTGCTCAGCGGGCGCTGCATCGGTTACCGACATTGACGGTTCCGTTTGTGCTTCGTTGGGGGTGACAATACCAGGCGCAGGTACAGGTTGATGGGTGGCGTCTGGTTTGCTGGGATCCGGAAATTGGGTGTGGTGGTTGAGCTGATCAATCGGAACGGCAGCAGCAAGAATCTCGGCCTGTGTCAGCGTGGGCCGCTCGCGTTTATCTAAGACAGTATCCGCTGCTTCCTGCACGGTGGACCTAGCATCCTGAAGCGAGGTTTCAAGGTCGTCAATTGGCTCGGATAAGGCTTCACGAATCACTCGACGCGGATCGTATTGTCGAGGATCGTATTTTTTCCAGTCCACCTCGTCGAAATCGGTACCGGTTTCTTCTTTGAACTGCTCCTTGGCGCCCTCGGCGAGTAAACGTGCTTTGTGCACCCATTCGCGAAGCTTGCGAAGGTACTCTGGGATTTTTTCGGGTCCCAACAATAGCAACGCGAGCACGATGAGGATGATGAGCTCGCCACCATTAATACCAAAGATGTTCATACTGGCTCCAGCTTACCCGAAATGGGGGTGGGCAGCGGCTGCAGGAAGCTGTTTAGCGGCCCAACAACCGCTCTACTCCGCGCTCAAACCGCTGGCTGACGCCCTCCTCGGTTTGGCCGGTACCTGAGCTGAGACGCGACTTCTCTTCGACATACAGCGTAGACATGATCCCGCCGGCATAGTCCGCATCGGAAGTCGAGTCGACGCGATATTGAGATTTGCTGGTAGACATATACGCTGTCCACGAACCGTCTGGGTAGGTGTACAGCCACACGTTCTCGGCCACCGGCAAGGAGACTTCACTTGCTGCGGATTTGGTGAAGTCTAAGCGGCTGCATGCCGTCACGGATCCATCGTCATGTTCGACGCGACATTCGCGCACCACGGTCTGATCCTCGGGATCCACTGAGGTGCCGTTGAAGACCGAGCCCACGTATACCTGACCGTCTTCCTCGTCAACGACGGCAGATTCAAAAGCCATGCCCATCGCTTGGAACTGTGGAATTGTCCAGCCGGCTGCTCGAAGATCACTGACAGAAGCGAGACGCACAGGTGTACCGTCGATACCCAAGGGTGCGCTGTTATAGGACAGTTGCGCACGGGAAGTGCTAAAATCTGTTGGAATTCTCGTCGAGTCGTCACTCGGTGTGGGGCGGATCAGATCTCCCGGATCTGCCTGGACGACTTCAATCTGTTCAGGAATGAGGGCGGGTGACGATGAGTCGGCAGAGTCGTAAGAGCGTTCGTCCCCACCGAGCATCCACAACGTGACAAAAACGCCAAAGACCACGAGCCCTATCAGACCGGCACCGGCCAGAAATTTCCATCCCTCAACACCTGTAGATGACATGACGGTTGTCGGTTGCGAGGCAGGGTGTCTTGCAGGTTCATTCGGTGCGGTGCCGTCTTGCGATAAGCGTTCCACCTTTTGAGTGACCGATAGCGCAGACCAGCGTTGTTCGACCTCTTGAGCGCACTGCTCACAGCCAGCAAGATGTGCACGCATCCGCTCATCTGCAGTCGCGGACAACTGTCCTTCCAGGAACGCATCGAACTTGGATCGGGGGTGAAAAGCGAAGCTCGACGGACTTCTGCTCATCAACATCCTCGCTTCCGTGTTCGAGTCACTGGTCGGTTACAAATCTAAACTGCCCTTATTGTGACAAATGTTTCTGAGAATATTCTGGAACGTCAATGGTTGTTTGGCATGAACACGATAACGTGTCAGGCTACCTTTACAATGAAGTGAGCATATGTCGCGCAGACGTCCACGATCCACGGGAGTACACAGATTATGAAGGCGCTGAGCCCACAACAGACCGGCAAATACGCTAGCTGGGCCTTTGCTGAAGCACGTCCTGTCGAAGACGATGTGCTGTTGATGGCACGCGATCGGTCTGCGGAGCTTGGCATCACCCCGGTTTCTGAAGGCACCGCCTCGATGCTGACCTTTTTGGCTGCAGCTTCTCGTCCACAAACCATGGTCGAGTTAGGCACCGGCGCAGGAGTCTCGGGTTTGTCGCTCATGCGAGGTGCTCCAGCCGGGGCCGTTCTGACATCGCTGGATCCGGATGCTGAAGCCCAGCGGGCGGCTCGGGAAGTGTTCGTCGCGGACGGTTATCCCAGCTCAACAACCCGATTAATCGCAGGTCGCGGTCGGACCGTCTTACCGAAATTGTCGGCGGCAGCCTATGACCTGGTCTTTATTGATGCGGATCCGTTATTGCTTGAATACCACGTCACCGAAGCGGCGCGTGTGCTCCGCCCCGGTGGCATGGTCATTATTCATGATGCGCTAGACAAAGATAGAGTGCCACGGCCTGCCGTCCGGGATGCGTCAACGGTGATGTTGCGTGAGGTAGGGAATGCGCTGCGCGACGATGCCTTAGTTTGGCGTACCTCGACGCTAGTACCAACCGGCACTGGTCTACTCATGGCGACCAGAGTCTAGCCTATCTAACAGTCGTTAGCTGACGTTGATGACGCCAGATAGCGCGTTTGCGAGCTCTTGTGCTTCCTCATCATTGAGTTCTACGACAAGACGTCCACCGCCATCGGTAGGAATACGCATCACGAGTTTGCGTTGCTCACGGACTACTTCCATTGGGCCGTCACCGGTACGAGGCTTCATTGCAGCCATTACTGTTCCTTTCTATACGCGTCTATGCCGCGACGCGAGCGGTCGACATTATCTAGGATTGGTTATTGGAGTGGGCTTGAGAACTTCCCGCTGCTTGGCGTAGCTCGGCGATCTGTTGATCACGTGATTCGATCGCTGCGGAAAGTCGAGCTAAAACCTGATCTACTTGATCGGTTCGATACCCCCGCAGTCCAACTGCAAAACGAAGGTCTTCAAGGTCTCGGGCGGTAATATCTTCTGCCTCCGGTAGCAACACCGGGGGCAGGGTTGGCAAAGGTTCAGCCATCGGTTTAACCAGATGTTGCTGACCACGAGTAATAATGAGTGCTAAAAATCCGATGACTAGTATGCCTAACACCAGTATTTCAATCATCAGTATCGCATCGCCCATAGTGCTATTGTCTCACGAAGTTTCTAACCTTGCTTGTGGGAGGCCAAAATTCTGGATGAATACTCTTCTGAGATGGGCTGGGGCCGAACCCGGCCCCAGGGCTCTCCGATCCGCACTGACTACCACGATCCGTGGTTTCTTGGACTGCGTCAATGGTCTGCCGATGTATGACGTTCATCACCAGCGATCACGCAAGCAACGGACCGCTCCCTGCGCTTATAAGTGCCGTCTCATGGACCACCACTGTGGTGGTCGCCATTGGGATCGCAACACTTCTTGGGCTAATGTCTGAACGTGGCTAAAAAACTCATACGTCGTGTTCCCGGATCGTCGTCGTTGGCGATAGCTATGGCGCTCTCCATTGTGCTTACCGGGTGTGGTAACAGCGAGGAACCCGTCGCCGACGAACCGACCGACACTCAAGAAGTAGTCAGTATCGGCGTGGCCTTGTCTTCTCCCGGGTTAGCCTCGGGCAGTAATCCTGACACGGCTGCTGGCGCAGAGGTCGCTCTAGCCGAAGCGATCGCAGGCGAATTAGATACGATTGCCCCAGACGCGCAACTGCAATGGGTGCCGATCGGCGCGAGCGATCCGGTGTCTGCGATCCAAGACGGTGCCATGGAGTTCATGCTGGGGCAACTCTCCGATGAGCAGATGGATGACCAGCTCGGCTGGGTTGGCCCCTATGTCACAGCGCATCCGACGCTGTTAGTCCGACAGGCTCCTGAAACTTTGGAAGACCCAGCCGCTGAGGCCCTCTCATTACCCACGATCACCACCGCAAAGGATTTAGTAGCAGCCTCCCTGTGCGTGGTGGAAAATTCAGGTGCCGCAGCACTGGAGTTTCCGATTGAGCACGTTACGGTCCAACAAACGGTCACTGAATGCGAAGTGGGTATGCAATCAGGCCGCTATGACGCAATAGCTGCTGACGATTTGCAACTGGCCGGCATTGTCCTGGATCCTAATCTGAGCTCACGATATGAACTGGTCGCGTGGTCGGAGATCGCTGATGAGGAGGATCTGGAAATACCAAAAGAGCTTCTGGAGCCCCGAGACTATTGGATCGGGGTGGCTGCCACTCAGTGCGATGCCATGGAAACGGCCTTGCGCACAGCGATCAGCCAAGGAGCGCTCGTGGATGCGTTCTCGGAGTGGGAAGAGACAACTGACGTTGAACCAGAGCTTGGCCGGGCCAGTGATATAACCACCCGGCACTGCGGTTCATAGGTTCGTTAATACGTGATGCCCCACCGAGGTGGGGCATCAGAGACTTGCTAACAGTTATCTGGCGTCTGGGTAGTGGCGCAGGTCTTGTCCTACGTATACCTGACGTGGACGACCAATCCGGGTCTCTTCGTCGGCGATCATTTCACGCCACTGGGCGATCCAGCCGGGCAGACGACCCAGCGCGAACAGCGGAGTGAACATACGTGGTGGGAAGCCCATCGCGCTATAAATCAGACCAGTGTAGAAGTCCACGTTCGGGTAGAGTTTCCGCTCGATGAAGTAATCATCGTTGAGTGCGCGTTCCTCGAGCCGCATGGCGATTTCCAAACGCTCGTCGTTGCCTCCGAGCTTGTTGAGGATTTTCTCTGCGGTGGACTTGACGATCCGAGCGCGTGGATCGTAGTTCTTGTAGACGCGGTGGCCAAAGCCCATCAGACGAATGCCGGACTGTTTGTCTTTGACCTTGTCCATGAAGTCTTCTGGGCTGAGACCCTCGTGTTGAATCTGGTTGAGCATGTTCAGTACCGCTTCATTGGCGCCACCGTGCAAGGGGCCGAATAGCGCACTGATGCCAGCTGAGATGGAACCGAACATGTTGGCGTGTGATGAACCGACGAGACGCACAGTGGAAGTCGAGCAGTTCTGCTCATGGTCTGCGTGCAAGATGAGCAGCATATCTAGCGCGTCGACCATATCCTGGTCAAGTTCGTAGGGTTCGGTGGGGACACCGAAGGTCAAGCGCAGGAAGTTCTCGGTGAGGTTCAGCGAGTTATCGGGATACAAGAAGGGCTGGCCGATCGACTTCTTGAATGCGTAGGCGGCAAGAACTGGCACCTTGGACATCAGACGGATGGTCGAGATGTGGACCTGTTCTTCATCGAAGGGATCCAAGGAGTCTTCATAGAAGGTCGACAGTGCAGAGACCGCTGAAGACAGAACTGCCATTGGGTGGGCGTTACGTGGGAAACCATCAAAGAAGGCTTTGATGTCTTCATGCAGCATGGTATGTGCACGGATGTTGGTGTCCCACTCAGCGAACTGGTCGGCTGTTGGCAGTTCCCCATAGATCAGCAGGTAAGCGACCTCCAAGAAAGAGGATTTCTCAGCCAGCTCGTCAATCGGGTAGCCACGGTAACGGAGAATACCGTTTTCACCATCAATGTACGTGATGGCCGAACGAGCATTCGCGGTGTTCATGAAACCCGGATCATAGGTAACGGTGCCAGTATCGCGTAACACCGTAGCAATGCTGAGGCCGTCGTTGCCTGCGGTTGCTTCAACACGCGCTAGGTCTACGTTGGTATCGCCTACCGTCAGCTTGCCGTCGTGTTTTTCTGTCATGGTTTTCCCTCTTGTCCGTGCAAAGTGACGCTTGCACTTTAGCCACTATCCAGTGGCATTGTTCGTTATGTCTCTGCCGTACAAATTTATCAATTCTGATGACGCTTGGAACATTATGGCCAAACGTTGTAATCATAACCCTGTGTTGAGCCGGGTTACCGCGCGTTTGACATCGTCGTCCGTTGCGGTGATCGAGATCCGGATGTACCCGTTACCTGCGGGCGAGTAGAATACGCCGGGACCGACCAGGATGCCCGCTGTAGCAAACCGTTGTACCAATGCCCACGAGTCCTCGGCGCTCGGGTTGGTCACGACCGGGTCGCGAACCCACAGATACAGGCCTGCTTCTGAATGTTCAATGACGAGGCCGGCAGCTTCGATTGCATTGATAAGTTGCTCGCGGCGTGCCCGGTACAGGGCCTTCTGCTGACGGCCGTGGTCCTCATCGGCTAGGGCAGCGATCATGGCGTGCTGGATCGGGCCGGGTACAACCATGCCGGTGTGGGATCGCAGATTGATGAGCGCCGCGATGAGTGCGGTATCACCGGCAACGAATGCGGCACGATAGCCTGCCATATTGGACTGTTTGGACAGTGAATACACCGACAGCAATCCGGTGTAGTCGCCGTCGCAGACTTCGTCGTCCAGAATTGATGGGATTGGCTGGGTTTCCCATCTCCCCCAGCCCAGCTCGGCGTAGCATTCATCCGAGGCTACGACCGCTCCGAGGCCACGAGCGTCCTCGACGATCGTGCGAAGTGCGTTGGCCTCTTGAACGATGCCGGTTGGGTTGGCCGGGGAATTGACCCAAACCAGCTTGATCTTGGCACGGGTCTCGGGATCAAGCTCAGCAAGCGAGTCGGCGGTCACCGAGGTGGCACCGATGATCTTGGCACCGATGTCATAGGTTGGATATGCGATGGTCGGGTACACGATAACGTCGCCCGGCCCCAGGCCTAACAGCAGGGGCAACCAGGCGACGAATTCTTTGGAACCCACGGTTGCTGCCACGTGGTCTCGGGTCAGGTAGTGAACCTGACGACGGCGGCGGTACCATTCGGCAATAGCGTCGCGCAGTTCGTCGGTTCCCGAGGCGCCCGGATATCCGGGCCAATTGCTGGCGGCGTGCAGGGCGGTCTGGATGACCTGCGGAGTGGGGTCGACGGGAGCGCCGATCGACAGATCGACCATTCCGGTGGCGTGTGCTTGCGCAGTGGCTTTATAGGGTGCCAGCAGCCGCCAGGGATATTCAGGCAGGTCAAGCATTAAACGTTATGCTCCTGCGGCGGGAGGGCCTCGATCAGCGGGTGATCTTTGGGGATCAGCCCGAGTTTGGCGGCGCCTCCCGGGGAGCCGATGTCATCGAAGAACTCTACGTTCGCATCGTAGTAGTCGGCCCATTCTTCTGGAGTGTCATCTTCGTAGTAGATGGCTTCTACTGGGCAGACTGGTTCGCAGGCGCCGCAGTCTACGCATTCATCCGGGTGGATGTATAACATGCGTTCGCCTTCATAAATACAGTCCACTGGGCATTCGTCAATGCAGGATTTATCCTTGAGGTCCACACACGGTAAGGCGATTACGTAAGTCATCTTCGCGTTGCTCCTTCACAGCGTTTTGTGTCTTACAGTCTACTGTTTATCCATCAGCCCGAAAGCGGGTGTCGGATGTGCATGGTCAGCTGTAAGTTGGGCTCTGGTGCGCCGAATCGTTCTGGTCAGTTGGATAAGTGTCAGCACAGTGACGGCCACGATCCCAACGTTCCAGGCTAACGTGGCGATCACCAGGTGGGGTACAAATTCCCACGTCTGCGCATTGAGCGGCACGCTGAAATGATCACCCCTGCTCAGGCCGACCATAGCAGCCAAAGTCAGATACTGTGCGATACCGGTCAGGCCAGTGGCAACGATGCTCACACTGCGCAAAGCGATCCACCACTGGGCCAGCCAGACGAGGACCAGCGCGAGGACCACACCCCAGGGTAGGCCAAAGGTGCCAGTCCAATAGGAGTTCAGATGGAACACGGTGCCCACGGCACCGGTGATAATTCCTAACAGAATTCCCGCGATGACCCAACCCGGGGTGGTTTTGCGGTTACTGGGCTTGGGCGCGTGCCCGAGCCCGGGAGAGTTTAACTCGTTCGTTGGCATCAAGCACCACCTTACGCATCCGGATCGCTTCGGGTGTCACTTCGACACATTCGTCATCTCGGACCCATTCCAGTGATTCTTCCAGGGTGAGAATACGCGGTGGGGTCAGGCCCTCGAAGTTATCTGCTGAGGCCGCGCGCACGTTGGTCTGCTTCTTTTCGCGCACAATGTTGACATCCATGTCCTCATTGCGGGAGTTCTCCCCCAGCACCATGCCTTCATAGACATCAGCCCCGGGTTGAATGAAGAACGAAGCCCGTTCTTGCAGGTTAATCATTGAGTACGGTGTGGCTGTCCCGGCACGGTCAGACACGATCGAACCGGTCGCGCGGTAGATGATGCTTCCGGCCCATGGTTCGTAACCAGCAGCGTAGGACGAGGCAATGCCGGCGCCACGCGTTTCAGTCAAGAACCGAGTACGGAACCCGATCAGACCGCGAGCGGGGACCTTGAATTCCATACGAATCCAGCCGGTGCCGTTGTTGACCATGTTTTCCATGACACCTTTGCGGGAGGCCATCAGCTGGGTGATTGCTCCCATGTGTTCTTCTGGAATGTCGATGGTCATCAATTCCATCGGTTCGTGTAGCACGCCGTCGATTTCTTTGGTCACGACCTGTGGTTTACCCACGGTCATCTCATAGCCTTCGCGACGCATCTGTTCTACCAAGATGGCCAGTGCCAGCTCACCACGGCCCTGGACCTCCCAGGTATCCGGGCGGTCAGTCGGCAGAATCTTCAGCGACACGTTACCGATGAGTTCGCGATCCAGGCGATCTTTGATCTGGCGTGCGGTGACCTTAGCGCCTTTAACCTTGCCGGCCAGCGGCGAAGTGTTAATGCCCAAGGTCATCGAGATCGAGGGGTCCTCAATCGTGATCTGCGGCAGGGGTTTCGGATTCTCCGGATCGGTCAGAGTGTCACCGATCATAATGTCTTCAATGCCGGCAACCGCTACGATTTCGCCTGGGCTCGCGTGCTCGGCCGGAACGCGCTGGAGACCTTTGGTCTGCAACAGCTCGGTGATTTTGACATTCTTAACGCCTTTTTCCGATGACCAGGCCACGGTCTGGTTTTTATCCAGTGTGCCATTGTAAATCCGCAGTAGCGCCAAGCGGCCAAGGAACGGCGAGTAGTCCAGGTTGGTGACGTGAGCCTGGAGCACTTCGTTTTCGTCATAGACTGGCGCCGGGATGTGCTCCATGATGGTCGCAAACAGAGGCTCAAGATCCTCGTTGCCAGGCAGTTGCCCATCTGCTGGTTGCACGGTTGAGGCACGTCCGGCCTTCCCGGAGGCATAAACGACCGGGACGTCAAGGACGGCGTCGAGATCGAGGTCCGGGACATCTTTGGCGACATCTTCTGCTAGCCCTAACAACAGGTCCATCGAATCCGAGACGACCCCGTCGATGCGAGCATCGGGACGGTCGACTTTATTGACGACCAGGATAACGGGCTTGGTGGCTTCGAGCGCTTTACGCAGCACAAAGCGGGTTTGTGGAAGTGGCCCTTCAGACGAGTCCACAAGCAAGACCACACCATCGACCATGGACAATCCGCGTTCAACTTCGCCACCGAAGTCTGCGTGTCCTGGAGTATCAATCACGTTGATCGTGACTTCTTGATTATTCGAAGCCGGTCCCGAGTAGAACACGGTGGTGTTCTTAGCCAGGATGGTGATGCCCTTCTCTTTTTCCAGTTCGCCAGAGTCCATCACACGGTCTTCAACCTGTTTATGCTCGCCGAACGCCCCGGTTGCGGTCAACATAGCGTTGACCAGGGTGGTTTTACCGTGGTCAACGTGGGCAACAATGGCAACATTACGAAGATCTTCACGTGTGGTGGTCTGATTGGTCATGGGCATACCTCGTTTGAAGGTAGAAATGTAAGATGTGCTGCGACCAACGATACGTAGGGTGTGTACGAATTGGCCACGCTACTAGTGTAAAGCACGACCCGGAAGCTGTTGACCGATCCGTCTCGGGTCGTAGTACGTGACGAAATGCCGCTCCAAGAGCCATGGGTCAAGAGCCTCCTATGACTACCGAAGACGCGAAGAACTGCGGAGTATTTCGCCTGTCTTCAGTCTGAGACATCGGTAAACTGACTACACTTTACGTGACTGTCCTCGTGGCGAGGTCGACCACGGAGACGGAAGGAGAACAACACAGCATGGCGCTTTCACACGCAGAGCCACGACGCGGTGATGTAGACACCCAAGTAATTGGCTCCGATCTTCAGGAACCGGGCGTTCGGTGGGTTCAAATTAAACGGCAGTTCGTCGACCTAGCCGACCGTATCGGTACCAGTCATTCACCGGCTGCGGAACGACGGTACTGCAAAGGGGCTTTCATTCCACTCCCAGTGACTTCTGAAGCCCACTTACGGTGGGAACTGTCACAAGCCGGTCAAACATCATGAAGCACGCACAGCAGATGGGCAGACAACAACCGCTCAGCAGACGAAAATTATTAGCATTAGGTACAGGAGCGTCAGCGGCTGCTCTTTTGGCTGCGTGTTCGCCTGCTACACCAGCCGACAAGGCCAACACCCACGTTGAATTTCATGCGCGGTTAGATGCACCCGACCACTTGGAATTACGCGATGTCACGGTAGGCTTCGTACCTATTACCTGCGCATCACCCATCGTCAATGCCTCCGCGATGAATATTTTCCAGGCGTACGGATTGAACGTATCCTTACGTCGCTACACGGGTTGGGCAGAGCTCTGGACAGCGTTTGTAGCAGGAGAGCTCGATGCTAGCCTCTTTTTGTCGCCCATGCCCATGGCTATCCATCACGGTTTTGCTTCAGGTCAACGTAAGATCCGTCAACCGTTTATCACCAATACCAATGGAAATGGCATCACGGTTTCGCAGCGGTTGGCTGGCAAAGTCAACGGGCCAGAAGATTTTGCGGGATTACGGCTAGGTTTGCCATTCGACTACTCGATACACAACCTTCTCACCCGTGACTACTTGACCTCCGGTGGTCTCGAACCACAACGAGACGTGGATCTGCGAATCATGCGCCCAGCCGATATGGTCACCGCCCTAGCCGTGGGGGAACTTGATGCGTTCTGTCTGCCCGATCAGTTCAATCAGCGGGCCGTGGCCGAAGACGTCGGGTTTATTCACGTTCTGACCAAAGATCTATGGGACGCACACCCCTGCTGCAGCTTTGCCGTCGCCGACGATTTCGCTGCTCAACATCCCAACACCTACACGGCCCTATTGCGCGCTATCGCTGATTCAGCACTGTACATCGATGATCCAAGCCATCGTACGCAAACTGCCTCGCTGATGGCACAGCCGGCGTATCTGGGCTTGCCCGAACCAGTACTTACAGCGGTGTTAACTGGCAACTTCCCCGACGGTACTGGAGCAGAGTATTCGATCCCGGATCGTATTGGATTCCAGCCCTATCCCCACGAATCATACGGGGTGTGGATCTTGAATGCACTGCAACGATGGGGCCTTACCGGTGGTCAGCAGTTCACCACGGCTTCCGAATATTCCGACGCCGTTTCAGAAGTTTTTGATACCGACAGCGCCACCGGCGTGTTGGCGGACCTCAACGCAAGCATCACAGAACGTTCATCTGAAACGGTGCTCGGCATGACCTTTGACCCAGCAAATCCCGCCCAGTGGAGTAGACAGCTATGATAACGACACCTCAAGCGCTGCAGAGGCAGCACAGGCAGCAGCGAAATATCCACCGGCTCAAAGCCGCCAGCGGGTTTATAGTGTTCTTCATCGCGGTCATCGTCTGCTGGTATCTGGCCATCACTGGTTATGACGACGGCGGCCTAGCACCATCTCCTGCTGCCACCTGGCAGCGACTCGTCGAAGTGTTGTCAACCGCCTTTGTCTATAACCCACCCAACGATTTCGGCATCGTTTTTCACCTGCTGGCTTCGTTGCAGCGTGTACTTGTCGGTTTCATGCTGGCAGCGCTCATTGCTATCCCCCTCGGTCTACTTTTAGGTACCAATAAGATTTTGCACGACGCGCTGGACCCAATCGTCCAGGTCCTGCGCCCAGTATCACCGCTCGCTTGGCTACCGGTCGGTTTAGCCCTCCTGCGTGATTCGGAAGCAACCGCAATCTTCGTGATTTTTATGGCCAGTCTTTGGATCATGCTGATCAACTCCATCGACGGGGTACACAGAGTCAACCCGCTTTATCTAGATCTCGCCAGAACACTTGAAGCGACATGGGCCATTCGCACCTTTAAGGTGATATTACCTGCTGCACTGCCGGGGATCGTCACGGGCTTACGAACTGCCCTGTCAACTGCCTGGTTGGTGATCGTTGCTGCCGAGATGATCGTTGGAAATCGGGGTATGGGAACATTCGTATGGAATGAGTGGAACGCGATGAATATCAACAGCATCATGGTCGCCATTGTGATCATCGGAGTGGTCGGGCTGATCCTCGATCGCTCCATAGCCCAGCTGCACCGGTTAGTACCCACCGAGTCATAAGGAGCACACCGTGACCAATCAAGCCCCACGAGTTTCAATTACCGGATCCGGTTCATTAGAGATTGCTAATATCACCAAAGGATTCTCGCTGCGTCGCAATACCTTCCACCAGGTTTTAGGCGAAATTTCATTCACCGTTTCAGATGGTGAATTTGTGACCATCATTGGCCCCTCGGGCTCAGGAAAATCGACACTGCTCAAAATTATCGCAGGGCTTGAAATGCCAGACCAGGGGACCGTACACCTAGCGGGCCAACCAATCACGGCTCCGAGTCGTCGATTAGGTGTCGTTTTTCAACAGCACGTCCTGCTCCCATGGCTTACTGCGAAACAGAACGTACTTTTTGCTTTGGAAGCCGACGGTACCTCCACTCGTTCTGCCAAGCAAAGACACGAACTAGCAGACTATTGGCTGGACCAAGTTCAACTACTAGAAGCGCAAGACCTGAAACCGAGTCAACTGTCAGGTGGGATGCAACAGCGCGTAGGTATTGCCCGGGCGTTTGCCTTGGAATCAGAGGTCCTCTTGATGGACGAACCGCTGGGTGCACTGGATGCGCTGACCCGGCACGATCTACAGCAGCAATTGGTCTATCTGTCAGAACATGAAAGTCGCACTTTCATACTTGTCACACACAGCGTTGATGAAGCCCTTCTGTTATCGGATCGTGTACTAGTGCTATCTGGCGGTCCTGCAGCACGAATCCAGCAAGACCTGCGGATTCCATTTGCACGCCCGCGAGACCGTCAAGAGCTTGAGCCGTGTGCCGAATATCAGAAGCTTCGTCAGCACCTGTTAGCGAGCCTCACACATGTGAACCAAAAGCCGAGTTCGGACCTCCATCCCGTCTCAGAGCGTAGTACGTGACGAAACTCGGTGCTGACGGGTAAAACTAGTCGTATGTCCCATCGCACCGCTGTTGCCACCACGCCCCGAAGTCTGACCTACGGATTTATGGTCATCGCTGTTCTCGCGCTAGCACTTAATCTGCGGGCCGCGGCAAGCTCGATCGGGCCGTTGCTGACAGAGATCGACGAGGGCATGCACCTGGGTGGCGGCGCACTCGGGTTTTTGACGTCGCTTCCCGGTTTGATCTTCGGGCTTTTGGGATTATTCGCGGTACGGATCGGCAAGCAGTTTGGGATCTCCGCTACCCTGCTGTTGTCCACCCTAGCGCTCGTTTTCGGGATTGGGGTGCGAGCCTGGGTCGATAACTCGTGGGTTTTTTTGTTGTTGTCTATTTTGGGACTCACCGGGATAGCGATCGCCAATGTACTCATGCCCGCCTGGATCAAGATTCACGGACGACAGCACACCGTGAAGCTCATGACAGTCTATTCAGTCTGCGTGGTGGCCGCCGGAGCCATCGGGGCTGCCCTCACGGCCCCGGCGGCGCAACTTTTCTCGCAACTGTTCAGCCCTGGTATCGGGTGGCGTGCTGCCTTGTCACTGTGGGGTGTTCTGGCCATCATTCCCGCAGTGTTGTGGTGTGTGGTGACCAAACGCATTGGTTATGACTACCCCACCACCCCGGCACACGCCAGTCCAACCAAACGCATGTTCCGGTCACCGGCTGCCTGGGCCATGATGGCCTTCTTTTCGTTGCAATCAACGCAGGTGTATGTGCAATTTGGGTGGTTGCCACAGATCTATCGCGATGCTGGTGTCAGTGCGAATGAGGCCGGTTTATTGCTAGCCACCGCCGCGATTATTGGACTGGTTGGCAGTATCATCATGCCGACCGTCGTGGATCGCTCCACACGCTTGTGGATCTGGCCGGTTGCTTTCGGCGGATTTAGTGCGGTGGGCTATCTTGGTCTGTTCGTCTGGCCTGCCGAAGGGCGCTGGCTATGGGCCATTTTGTTGGGTGTGGGCGGGATGGCTTTTGCCACTGCGATTTCGCTCATCCCAGCCCGGAGTGTGGATCATGAAATCACCGCAAGATTATCCGGGTTCGTCCAACCCGTGGGATACATCCTGGCCGGCATCGGCCCCATGCTGGTCGGCGTCATGTATACCGCAAATAACACCTGGTCCTCAAGCTTGGTGTTCTTATTTGTCTTAGCGATCTTGATGGCGGTAGCCGGTGCGCTGGCAGCCCGGGACGTCAATGTGGATGATCAGCTCTAGCGCAGCGTGCTAATTGATAGACGCTTCGTCCAGCACTGCCGTCGCGCTTTGGATTTCACCGGCAACGGTTCGCCACACGACCTCTACTTCCTCCCCGGGATTTTTATCTCGCACGTAGCGCGAAATGAATGAGGAGTTCGCGACTTCTTGGCCATCAATTTCTAGGATCACATCGTCGGGTTGTAACCCGATCTGGTGGCCAGCGGACCCGTTGATGACTTCCATAACGCGCGCCCCGGTCTCGGGTTCCGACGACACGACAATGCCCAGTGCGCCCCCTGCACCGATGACCACATCGCCGGAATCGTCGCCGGCCATGACTTGTTCGACGACATCGAGTGCTCGGGTGATTGGCACGGCATAACCGTAGGCTTCATCCGAATTTGTGGTGTTCTGGCTAGCCGCGGTGGATACACCGATCACCTGCCCGTTGACATCAACCGTGGGGCCTCCGGAATAGCCTGGGACAATATCGGCGGTGATCATGATGAGGTCTTCTAACCATTGAGCGGGCGAACCAGGCTCCTGGGGTTCAATGTGGATCGTTTCGCTGGTTCCTTGGACCTCACCGACCACAGAGGTCAGATACCCCTGACCCCCAGCATTACCGACTCCTGCGACGGTATCGCCGACATCGACGTCCTCGGGGTTGATCGAGGCAACCTCAAGTGGCTCGTCTGTTTCGATTTGTAGCACGGCGATGTCTTTACTTGCATCGCGTCCGAGCACGGTTGCCGAATAGCGTTGGTTCGTATCGGCCATGGTGATAGACACTGACATGGATGATTCCACGACATGATAGTTCGTGATGGCTAGTCCTTCGGAACTTACGACCATGCCGGTTCCGAAGCCAAGGTATTGGTACACCTGGGTGTCAACCATGAAGATGCCGGGGGCTTCTGGCACTTCTTGACCCGGGTCGAGACCGGGTCCGGTGTGCTGGCCCCCATTTTCCCAGTCCACCGTGATGCCTTCGTGCGCGTGGTCGAGTTGCTCGACCAGATCCGAGGTGGAGCTGTCCGTTTCGGGCACTACGGGTGCCGCGGTTTCGGTATCCGGGGTGAAAAACTCTTCTAGCGATGCCTCTTGTTGGTCCCAGTCAAAGACCAGTGCTAAGAATCCGATGAGCAAAAACCCGAAAGCCAGGATGCCGATCCCGTTGAGGAACAGGCTGAGTGGACCTTTCCGGCGTCGTGGTTTTTCAAAGTACTGGTCAGGGCCGGGATGGTCACCACTGAAATATGGGATGGGTCGGGATTCGTCGGTCGAGTTGTGAGGTGAATGCACCCAGCGTGGATCTTGTCGCGGATCCGATGCCGAGCTGAAGCCAGGACCCGGTGGATGCACGTTGTGCGGATCATCGCCCAGCGGTTCAGTCCGGTAGGGGCCATACGGGCCATAAGTCTGTGAAGAACTACCGCCCGGACCGTAGAGTGACGGTCCGGGCGGTGGAGGTGGCGGTGGCGTACCAGCGCGCTCATCAGCTGCCTGCCAGGATTGGTCAGGCTGGTGATCGTCGGGTTCTGGTGACGATCCAGGGTCTGAAGGATTATGTTGGTTCACGCCGGTACGTTTTCTTGGTCGGGCTAGGCGCCCAGGTGTTCCATGACCGCTTCGTAGTCTGGTTCGGTGGTGATTTCTTCGACGAGTTCGGTATAGGTGACTTCGCCTTGTGGGTTCACGACTACCACCGAACGACCAAGGAGGCCTTCCATGGGGGAATCGGCCAGTTGGATACCGAAGTCAATGCCGAAGTTCGAGCGGAATGCCGAAGCCGTGTGAGCATGTTCGATGCCTTCGGCTCCACAGAAGCGGGCCTGAGCGAACGGTAGGTCTTTCGAGACATTCAGCACAACGGTGTTCTCTAGGTTTGCTGCTCGTTCGTTGAACTCACGCACGCTAGCTGCACAGACGCCTGTATCCAGGGAGGGGAAGCTATTGACCAGTAGCCATTGACCTGCATAATCGGAGAGTTTCACTTCGGACATGTCAATGCCAACCAGGGTTGCGTCTGGGATTTTTGTTCCAACAGCTGGGATATCAGCGACGGTGTTTGTGGGATTACCTTTAAAATGCGTTTTAGCCATGACCCTACTGTATGCGTCCTCGACCGATTTTTTCGACGGCTGTTCGCCGGTCAGTACAAAACTTTCAATTACCCTCGGTAGTGTGCTGCCGGTTCGGGAAGCCCGAAGACCCGATCGAAAATCCAGGCGTAGATGGCGGTGTAGATCAAAAAGAAGATCAGTAACCCGATCTCTAAGATGAATGCCTCAAGCAGACTGATTCCAAGGATCCACGCGATGGCAGGGACCAGCATGGCCACAAGGCCGCCTTCAAATAGCAGGGCGTGAGTAGCGCGCATGTACCAGGGCCGGTGTGTCACGCCGATACGACGCTCGAACGCTTCAAAGCCCCAATTGAAGATGAGATTCCATGTGAGTGCAACGGTGGACGAGACCACCCCGACGATAAAAGATGAGCTGGTGTCATTACCCAGTATCAACAGGATCAGGGTCGTGAAGCCGACAGCAAGGATCTCAAAAATCACCGCGTAAGTGATGCGACGAGCTAGCGGGGACGGAAAAATCCGGCGACCGATGAGTGCGTCACGACCACCCGGTCCGACTGGAACCGCTGGAATGCTGGGAGCAAGTTTTTCTGTCACATCGCCAGGCTATCAAAACCTGACATGGCACAGCAGCTCGCTCGTTATGGGCGCAACCCAGTTAGGAGTAGCGTCCGCCAATGTAGTAGTCGATCGTTTCGGTGAACAGTTGAGGCTGCTCGGAGTGTACCCAGTGACTTGCGTCGCGGATCTGAACCTTGCGGGTCATCGGGAACAACTCGCGCATAACTTCGCTTGCTTCATCATCGATGTAATCCGAGTTAGCACCTTTGACCCATAACACGGGGTGTCGTTCATAGATTTGGTCGACGTCGGGAAAACTGACAATAGTCGACAGATTGTCATAGAGCATCTGAATATTTGGTTCCCAGACAAAGCCGCCTTCGCCGTCGCGGCTCAGGTTTTGGAGCAAGAAACCTCGTACTCTGGCATCGTCAATGTCCGATTTGAGTTTGGCGTGGGCGTCGCGACGCGACGAGAGGGCAGACAGATCAAGTTGCAGCAGGGCGCCCAAGAGGTGCTCAAACTCGCTGGTCGTAGACTTCACCGGGGAAATATCTTCGATAATCAACCCGGCGGTCAGTTCTGGATAACGTAACGCCAACAGCATGGCGACCTTGCCACCCATCGAGTGCCCTAAGATCACGGCTGGTTCGTCTTGACAAAAATCGCGACGCAGCTCTTCGGCGACCAGATCGACGATTTCAAGGTAGTCAAATTCGTCGGTCCAACACGACGCACCGTGGTTGGGCAGATCAACGAGCAGCGAGGTGGTGGAGTCTTGAAGACCCTTGGCGATCGTCGTGAAGTTCTTCCCCCGGCCCATCAGACCGTGCAGGAACACGACGCGCCGTGAACCACCCTCCACCAGTTCAGTTTCGATACGACCAGTTGGATCCGAACAATTCATCATGCCCTTCAGCTTAGTTAAGAGACCGGGAAACTGCCCACCGAATCCTTCATGGATCCGACACAAAGCCAGCGGCTGGCAGCGAACCTGTGACTGCCAGCTAGGCTCGGCTGACTTCGCTGGCCTGGGCTAATTCTTCGGCCTGGGCTTTCTTATTGCGTGAGCTGTTGAACACACCCATAACAAAGAGACCACCGGCCAGCGCCACGCTGCCCAAACCAATGAGCACGCCTTGCAGAGCGGTATTGCTCAATTGGTAGTCGGAGCCATCGCTGATGATGGCCTCGTCTTGGCACTGAATTATGTAGGTGCCTTCGCGGGCTTCAAAATGGGTGAAGATCACATGTTGCAGCCCGGGCAGATCCCGGCCTGATGCTGCTGCCTCGGCTTCAGAGAGCGGCTGTGAAGAAGTATCCGGCGTCACCGGGTCGCCCTGGGGGTCGGTAACCGTGCACTGCTGCAGCTGTTCTGCCATCGTGGGTTCGTTGGGCTGGTGGTAGAACGACAAGACGGTGTATCTGGCATCGTCAAGTTCCATGTGGGTGGCCTGCGAGCCGATAGACGTTCCGGTTTCGAAGGCGTCAGCGTATGATTCCCCCACATCGGAAAAGGTGTTCATGATACCCGAAACGGTGATCATAATTGCTGTCACCAAACCGATCATCCCGACCGCGATGCTGGCTAAAATATAGCCCGCAACCGGGCGCCGCAATGAAGTAGGGGCCTGGTGTTTGGTCGTGGAACTCATGCGTTCGAGGTGGGGTATTGCGGAGATTGGCCGGGGCCATAACCTGGATAGGGGCTACCGCCATACGGTGGGAAGTTCGGTGGGTACTGCTGGTTCTTGGCGCGGGATCGACGCACAAGGCCAACGATCGTCAGGACTAAGCCAACAATGAAGACTAAGACGGCGACCGCCACACTGATACCGACCCCAAGAAGTCCGCCCAGCGGTAAGGAGCCGCCCAGCACGACCGGGTAATCAGTGCACGAGATCTCATAGACGCCGGCTGCGGTTGATTCGAAGGATTGGATCGACTCGTAGGACAGATCGTTAAGGGACATTTCCAGGTCTGTAGCCCGGTTAGTCACGTCATTGCCTTGCTGATCGGTCACGCTACAGCTTGCGCCACTTACCCGGGTGGGATCTTGGTACAGATACCACTGGTTATTGCCGAGGCCATCGACGGTAACGGGTTGGTCAATCGAGTGCGTTGAGGCCGCAAAGTCATCCAATTTGCCAAACGATGAGACGCTGAATGCGACCACGGCAATTATCCCGCCTAGAATGCTGATACCCAGCAAGATCAGCCCGGTTATGAGCATGCCGGTTCCGGGCAGACGACGACGCTGCTGCGCGGATGGAACGTTATCGGCCTGGTACGGACCGGGGGCTGGCGGTGTATACGACATGATTTCCTTCAATGGCTAGAGCGGTATCTTTAGTGTGCCAGATGCACTGGAAACGGCCAAAACACTCCCGCGTAGCGGGGCACATCATACCCAGTCAAAACCACTTATCAAGCGGTCAACCTTGCTTTTCCGGCAGCAGAAAAGGTCTTCGCCACAGGTCGGGCAGCCCAATGCGTGTGTAACGCACCGGAACCTAACTCGGTAGATGTAATCGTTTACCCCGCCAGCGTCCACGCAGCCACCGATCGTGCGTAGCAACGACCACTGTGCCTGGGTAATGATCGATGGAATCTTCCAGCTGGGTGACTAATAATAACGATAAGTGGTTGGTGGGTTCGTCCAACAAGAGAACCTGCGGTGGGTTCGCCAGGAGAACTGCCAAATCTAGACGGCGTTGCTGGCCGATACTTAGCGTAGCAACCGGCCTGGATTCATCCCGGGGACTCAGCAGCCCGAAAAGTGACAACGGTACAGCTACAGCTCGATCGACTCCCACAGCTTGTTCATAGACGGCACGGGCGCTGAGATTTCCAACGGCGTCCCAGCTACTTTCTTGGCGAAGCATCCGGTAGGTGACCTCATCAGATCGACGCAAACTGCCCCGCGTAGGGGCTAGTTCGCCGGCGAGTATCTGCAGCAGGGTGGATTTGCCGGAGCCGTTGGCGCCAGTGATTAAGACGCGGTCGCCACTGCTGACCGTACACGACACGGGAGCCAGTCGTCCTGTTACTGCGACCCGGCGGGCGCGGATGAGGGCTTCATCTGCTGAAACCGTGGTGTCTGCCATCGGTGCCGCAGCACCCAAACCCTGAAACGTCAGAAGTTCTGGTGGTTTTACGATTTGATGTTCTTCTGCTTCGAGCAACCGCGACCGGGCATCATTGACTCGTCGCGCTACGACTTTGGCATTACGGTCCGCATGATATTTTTGGGCGATTCGACTTTCCGTGCGTGGCTGCCAGTCACTGTGACCCACTACTTGGTTATCATCCACCGCAGAGCGCAACCGTCGAAGCTCTGCTTGTTCCTGGGAGTATTGATGCTGCCAACGCTGACGCGCCTCGTGTCGGAACTGCAGGTAGTCAGAATAGGTTCCGGTAAATCGAGTGACGCCCACCGTGTCTAGCGCTTCATCATCAAGTTGTGCCACCACTGGCCGCGGTGCAGGGTCTAAGTCGAGGATGGAGCGTACCGTGTCATCCAGGAAAACCCGATCGTGACTGACCATAAGCACCGGACCGTGCCAGTCGGATATCACAGTGGTCAAATATTCTAAGGCCGCATCATCGAGGTGGTTGGTGGGTTCATCCAGCAACAGCACATCCGGAGTCGAGAGCAACAGACTGGCCATCGCCAGGCGGGCACGCTGCCCTCCAGAAAGCTGTGCCACAGTCTTGCCACGGCCTAACGCGCCAATCCCCAACCCGTGCATGGTGGTTTCGACGCGCGCTTCAATGTCCCACACGCCAAGCCGTTCGGCCAAATCGAGCGCCTCGACATACCGGTCAACCGCTTTGGATTCTTCAGGCGCAGAAGCAATGGCTTGCGCGGTCCTTGCCACATTATCTTCTGCAGTGCGTAACCGGGTGACTGCTTGCTCTAAAACTTCGGCCACGGTCAGCGTGTCCGAGAACTGAGGTTGTTGGCGTAACAATCCGATGTGCAGCTCATCACCGTGCGGGGCAAAGATTTCGACGGTTCCCGCATCCGGGACCAACTCCCCTGCAATGATACGGAGCAGCGTGGTCTTGCCGGAACCGTTCTCGCCAATAATCCCCACCCGGTCATGATGTGCCACCGTGAAGGTGAGATTGGTAAACACGCGGCGGTCTGGGAAGGATTTTGAGATTCCGGAGACTCGAAGATGAGTAAAAGAATGGGTAGAAGTCGACACAATGGATCCTGTATTCGTACCTTCCCCACCGGGCAGGAGCCTCAGACGTGGGGCGGAATCAGGTCAGTGCTTCATGGTCGATATGTTAACGTACCCCCTCTTGTGAGGCAACCACACACCCATGGTTCACCGTCGCATATTTTTGCGTCAGCCAGTGAGCAGCTCTGACTTGGAACACGCCAGGCTCCAAGGCAGGGCTGTGCTGTCGGGCCAGAGCGAGCAGACATGTCTGCTGAGTTCAAGCATTCGGAACCTCTGCAGTACCAGCTCCCCGACGTCGGATCACGGGTATGGTCACGCCTGCTGTTGCCCCCACGGCCACCGGCTGAGGCTTGCCGCATGGCAACGTCGCATTCGCGGATTCGTCGTGAGTCGCGTCGGGCACTGTACCGGCCGGGAGCACGGCTGCTCGATGTGCCGAGCGATGGGCACGGATCCGATCTCGCAGTTCTGCCGCAGTTTCCTCAGCACCGACGATCTCGAAACCACCGTCGACGATCATATCGAGGTCAGCTTCAGCAGTTTGGCCTTCGACGGTGAGATAGTCACCTAAAAAGATAGAATTGACGACGTGCAAGCTCAAAGGTTGCCAGCTGCGCAGGTGCATTTCGCGGCCACCAGCTATCCGTAGCTCTCGATCTGGGCACATCAGACGCACGGCACACAAGATGCGCATTGCTTTCTGCGGGGTCAGTTTGTAAGTTCCGGCCAGTGGGGTGTCGTCGAATGGGATCAAGAAGTTCACCGGAATCGAATCCGACTCTACGGCTTGAAGCGCCTGGATGACCTCAACAATCTGTTCGCTGGTCTCCCCCATTCCAACGATCAGCCCGGAACACGGCGATAATCCGGCGCTCCGAGCGCGAGATACGGTCTCCACCCGATCAGCGAAGGTGTGAGTGGTGGTGACGCTTGGGTAGTACGACTCGGCAGTGTTGAGGTTGTGGTTATAGGCATCAACACCCGCAGACTTGAGAGTCTCTGCCTGGCCGTCTTTGAGAAAACCTAAGCAGGCACACACTTCTACACCCGGGTTGTTGGTTTTAATCGAAGTGACCATATCGGAGACTTTTCCGACATCGCGATTAGAGGGCCCGCGTCCGGAGGCCACCAAGCACACTCGCGAAGCACCACCAGAAAGCCCGAATTCTGCTTGACGTTTGGCTTCAGCTGCTGGCAACCAGGGGTACTTTAAGACATCTGTATCCGAACCGAGTCGTTGGGAACAATAGCCACAGTCCTCCGGACACAGTCCCGATTTGATGTTCACCAGGTAATTGATCTTGACCTGGCTTCCAAAATACTTACGACGGACGCGGGAGGTTGCAGCAACCAACTCCACGAGCTGTTCATCCGTGGAATGCAAAATTGCCAAAGCTTCTTCCGCAGTAGCGGGCTCGCCTGCGCACGCACGCTCGGCGATATCAAAAAAGTTCTTGAACACTGTTCAAGTGTTGAACAGTGTTCAGTGCTTGTCAACCCGTGGACTTTTGATTGACTTTGGCACCCAGATCCAACCCTCTATTTTGGCGAGCTCACGGTAACGCTCAGGCGGTCCATCGCAGTGACCTTGAGAGATTTCGTGGGTCACGAGCGCCGCAATCACGGCATCTAGGGCGTTGTCATTGGCTATCACCAATTCCGTGTAGCCATTCCATTGAAGCATGGAAAACCGCTCGGTCAGTCCAGCAATGATCTGTTGCCGAATGGCGGGGCGTTGGGGCCCTTTATAACCGGTATGCGGTAAGCCCCAACGGTAGAGCGCTGCGGCCGGATACACTTCAGCGACCGCGCCCGAACCGTCTCTGGCGACATCTACCTGACGTTCACGCAATCGGGCTTCGATCCCAGCCCACCGGAACGCAGGATAGGCAATGAGGTTGGCCGAAACACTCAGTGGTGTCAGCCCGGTGGCACGATGAACTTCTCGGTCAGTGGTGCGCAGTGCTAATTCCCGGCGCCATTGCGGACCGGTCGTGGCCGGGCTAGGCAGTGTGTGGGTGGCTTGTTCTTGGAGGAACGCGACAAAAGACTGAGGCCAACCGAAGGGCACATCGACGCCGGTAAAATCCGCTGCTTCTATTGCTTCAACCAGGAGGTCATCAACCAGCCCCACGGTGAGTGAGTCGATCGACAGCCAGGGTCCGTCCTCGCTGAGTGTGGCGAGCCCGGTGTTCTTCGGATCTGCCGCGAGATCGATGCCGCATAATTGCATGGTCCTACCGTAGCCGAACGCACACTAACCCTATCCCCGCCCTTGTGCTGTTGCGGTCCGCCCACAGCGCTTCGAGAGGACGAATCGATGAACAATGCCGGCGCTTTGAGCAATCTCATTTTGCCTCTACGCACCCAAAACATACATCCTCGATCCGGGGTCTTGAGCCCACGAAGGAGGTCAGAACAGATGCTCACATGACCTATCGCGGGGCTCACATGCTGCTATGCCTCTACTAACAATTCTTGCTTCTTGCTTGATTTCCCTTGATTTCGCGCCATATGGTGACAATATTCCCGGTCTGTGACGGTACGGTAACTTCGCGCCCTATCGCTAATCACATTGGCTGTCCATATTCACCTTCGACGAGAGGAAGATCATGGCTGATGCCGTGGGCTCTTCTGATGCTCATGCTGGCGCAGTGTCCGGTTCCGGAACACCTACCGCGCAGCACACCCCCTCGGGGAAACCAAAGTATTCCCCGGTCAATAAGCCGGTGTTCTTTACTTCGGCCATCCTGATTGTCGGCTTCGTCTTGTGGGCCTGGCTCCTACCGGAACAAGCTGACACAGTTATTTTTGGCATGATGGACTGGGTGGGTACCAATCTGGGTTGGTACTACGTCCTGACCGTCACGATCGTAGTCATCTTCGTCCTTGTGGTCGCCCTGACCAAAGTCGGTCGGGTCAGGATGGGACCGGATCACTCCCGGCCTCGGTTCAACCTCTTTACCTGGGCAGCAATGCTGTTTGCCGCCGGTATCGGCGTGGACCTGATGTTCTTTGGGATTTCGGGCCCAGCAACAAACTATTTGACACCGCCAGAGGGCGCAGGCGTGTCAGACGAAGCTGCTCGGATGGCTCCGCTGTGGACCATGTTCCATTACGGCATTCCAGGCTGGGCGCTCTATGCTCTGATGGGTATGGGAATTGGGCTTTTTGCTTACCGCTACCATTTGCCGCTCAGTATCCGCTCCGCTCTGGCACCAATCTTTGGCAAACGTGTCAGGGGTCTGCCCGGTCACGCGGTGGATGTCGCCGCGGTGCTGGGCACCATTTTCGGTATCGCCGTATCACTAGGTATCGGCGTGGTCTTTCTTAACTACGGCCTGTCGTTTATTTTTGGCATCCCGCAAAGCGTCGGGGTCCAGATTGCGCTGATGGCACTTGCGGTCGGCATTACGATTATCTCGACGGTGACCGGTGTTGATAAAGGCATCCGGCGACTTTCCGAACTCAATGTGGTCTTGGCGATCGGACTTATGATTTGGGTGCTGGTATCGGGCAATACGCCACAGTTGATGAACCAGCTAATACAAAACGTCGGAGATTTTTTCTCCCGTTTTCCTTCAATGCTGATGAACACCTTTGGCTACACCGAGGGGCACCCGGATTATCCTGCCGCCGATTGGCTGCAGGACTGGACACTATTCTTCTGGGCCTGGTGGATCGCCTGGGCTGCCTTCGTAGGGTTATTCTTAGCCCGCATTTCACGTGGCCGGACGTTACGTGAATTTGTGCTGGGAGTGCTCCTCATTCCCTTTAGCTTCATCTTGCTGTGGGTCTCGATCTTCGGTAACGGCGCCCTCGCCTTCTTCCGGAACGACGAAGAATTCCTCAACACCGCTATTACGAACCCCGAATCCGGGTTCTTCACACTGTTGACTCAGTACCCCGGGGCCACCTTCAGTATCGGGTTGGCTGTAGTGACGGGGATGTTGTTCTACGTGACGTCGGCAGACTCCGGCTCGTTGGTCATGGCTAACCTGACGTCTAAGCCATCCAACGACGACTCAGATGGTGCCCCGTGGTTGCGGATTTTCTGGGCGATCGTCACCGGGGCGCTGACTCTGGCAATGCTCTTTATTGATGGGGTCTACACCCTGCAGGCCGCCACTGTGATGATCGGGTTGCCGTTCTCCGTCGTCATCTATCTCATGATGATCAGTCTGTTCAAAGTGCTGCGCACTGAACGGCAGAGCTTTGACTCAAAACAAGCCACCATGCCCGGGGTGCTCTCGAGCATTCGTGGTGCCTCAGGGCGACCGTCGTCTACCTGGCGTCAACGATTGGCCCGACGGATGTCCTGGGCTACTCCGGAACAGGCTCGCGAATTCATCAACACTGTGGCAATTCCAGCCGTTGAAGAAGTGGCGGCAGAACTGCGAAAGCTTGGGGCCAACGTCGATTGCCATCGTGGCGAGCATCCGGAATATGGTCTGCCCTACGTGGACCTGGTCGTGCATTTCCCTGACCAAGACGAGTTCAAATACCAGCCCTATCCGGTGGCCTACAACGTGCCCAACTACGCACATAACATTTCTGCCGTAGAAGAGGTGTTCTTCAAAGTCGAAATCTTCAACCTGACCGGGTCGCAAGGTAAAGACATCATGGGCTACACCAAAGAACAAGTGATTTCCGACATTCTGGATGCCTATGACGCCCACATGATGTACATGTCCATGATCGGGGATAAGGGTTCCCCATCGAGCTTGGTTGAAGCACATATTCCCGATGAATGGACCGATGGCGATCGGCTCCGCACCCCAACGAACACTATTCCGGTCGTGTCAGCTGACCCCGCTCATCAGCGAACCACCTCCACAGAACAAGGAGAATCTCCAAATGACCGCTAACACAGTTCAAACACTTTTCATCGACGGCCAGTGGGTGGGTGCTTCCAAGAGCGACACTCGAACCATCTCCTGCCCTGCGGATGGCAGTGAAGTCGGCGTCGTATCGGAAGGGACTGCCGAAGATACCGAACGCGCAATTATGGCTGCCCGGAAATCCTTCGAGTCCGGTGTCTGGGCCGACCGTCCGGCCATCGAGCGCGGAGACTTCTTGCTCGACGTCGCCGAGGCACTGCGCGAACGCAAAGATGAATTCGCTCGGGCCGAATCGTTAGATACGGGCAAGCGGTTCGTCGAAGCCCAAGGCGATATGGAAGATATCATCGCCAGCTTCCGGCATTTTGGCAAGATTGCTGACCACTATCCCGGACGTCTCGTCGACGCCGGAGATTCCAGCGTGGTTTCACGCGTCGTGCATGAACCCCTCGGAGTGGTCGGGATGATTACCCCGTGGAACTTCCCCCTACTCCAAGCTGCCTGGAAAATTGCCCCGGCTTTGGCGGCAGGCAACTCGTTTGTCATTAAACCCGCCGAACTGACCCCGCATACCACGCTGCTCATGGCCGATGTCTTGGACAAACTTGGATTGCCGGCAGGCGTTGCCAACGTGGTGTTAGGCGCCGGCAACACGGTGGGTGCGCCCCTGTCGAGTCATAAGGAAATTGACCTGGTGTCTTTCACCGGTGGGTTGGTGACCGGTCGCAAGATCGCGGAGTCGGCGGCGTACACCGTGAAAAACGTGGCTTTGGAACTTGGTGGCAAAAACCCGAACATTGTGTTCGCCGATGCGAATTTTGATGCCGCCTTGGATAATGCTCTGACTGCCGGTTTCCTCGACTCGGGTCTGGTATGTTCCGCCGGGGTCCGCCTGATCGTACAAGATACGATCGCCGAGGAATTCGTCGATGAGCTCGTCCGCCATGCCGGTAACATCGTCATGGGTGGCCCCTTCGATGAGGATGCCGAAACCGGGCCGCTGATCTCAGCTGAACACCGCGATAAAGTCACCGATTACGTCAACCGGGGCGTCGAAGCCGGCGCCCGGCTGCGCGTTGGTGGTCACTGGGGCGGCGATGAACACAAGGATGGCTACTTTTACGCCCCCACCGTGCTGGACCAGTGCACCGCGGACAACCCTGCGGTCATTGAAGAAGGCTTCGGCCCTGTCATCACAGTAGAAACGTTTTCCACCGAAGCCGAAGCCATCGCGATTGCGAATGACACCGATTACGGCCTGGCCGGCGCCGTGTGGTCCTCAGATGCCGGTGTGACGAACCGCGTTTCGCGCAAACTGCGCCACGGCACCATCTGGGTCAACGACTACCACCCTTACCTGCCACAGGCCGAATGGGGTGGCTTCAAGCAGTCCGGGATCGGGCGTGAGCTTGGCATCACCGGACTTGAAGAATACACAATTTCTAAACACATCTATGAGAACACTGAGCCGGCGGTCTCCGGCTGGTTCCCTCGCAAAGACGCGTTCTAACCTGCAGGAATGGAGTACAACGTGACAATAACGAATTACGATTACGTGGTGGTCGGCGGCGGCTCGGCCGGAGCAGTCGTGGCAGCTCGGCTTAGTGAAGACCCCAATGTAACGGTCGCCCTGCTTGAAGCAGGCCCCACCGATATTGATAAACCAGAAGTCTTGCAGCTCAATCGGTGGCCGGAACTGCTGGAATCCGGCATGGACTGGGACTACACAATTGAAGAGCAAGAAAAAGGCAACTCCTTCATGCGCCACGCCCGCGCTAAAGTGCTAGGCGGTTGTTCATCGCATAACTCGTGCATCGCCTTCCACCCGCCCGCAGAGGACCTGGACCTGTGGGAAGAAATGGGTGCTGAAGGCTGGAATGCCGAAACCATCCTGCCGCTGATTAAACGGTTAGAAACCAACGACAACACCGCCGAGCACAACGGCACCGATGGGCCGGTAGAAATCATGAATGTGCCACCCACTGATCCGCTTGGGGGCGCGCTATTAGAAGCATGCGAAGCACAGGGCATTCCGAAGGTCAGCTTCAATGAGGGCTCCACGGTGGTCAACGGTGCCGGATTCTTCCAGATCAACTCCAAGAAGGACGGCACCCGGGCCTCCTCGTCCGTATCGTATCTCCATCCGATTATGGATCGCGAGAACCTATCCATCCTGACCGACCACTGGGTGACCCGGATTTTATTCGACGACGATAACCGGGCTACTGGTGTCGAATACCTCAGCAACGCGTTCAGCCGGCTAGCCACCATCCACGCCAACCGCGAGGTCATTGTCTCGGCCGGGGCAATCGATACGCCGAAGCTGCTGATGCTTTCCGGTATCGGCCCAGCCGACCACCTGCAGGACGTCGGCCTCGAGGTCCGGGTAGATTCCCCGGGTGTGGGCTCCAATCTGCAAGACCACCCCGAAGCGGTTATTTCCTGGGCGTCTAAGGTACCGATGACCCGCGAAGCGACCCAGTGGTGGGAAATCGGGATCTTCTCCCCGACCGAAGAGGGTCTGGATCTGCCGGATCTGATGATGCACTACGGTTCCGTGCCGTTCTCCATGCACACCCGCCGCCACGGATACCCGCACGAGGATGAATCCTTTGCACTGACCCCGAACGTGACCCACGCGAAATCACGTGGGACCGTGCGGTTGCGCTCGCGGGACTACGCCGACAAACCGAAAGTAGACCCACGATACTTCACGGATCCAGAAGGTTACGATATGCGCATCGCCGTTGAGGGCATCAAACTGGCACGCGAGATCGTGGCTCAGCAGCCGATGGCCGACTACGCCGGTCGTGAGTTGTTCCCTGGTGAAGATGTCCAGTCCGATGAGGACCTGGCCGCCTACGTTACCAAGACGCACAACACCGTTTACCATCCGGCGGGGTCATGCCGGATGGGTGCGGTCGATGATGAGATGTCTCCATTGGATCCACAGTTGCGGGTCAAAGGCACCAAAGGCCTGCGGGTTGTCGATGCTTCAGCCATGCCGCAGCTGACCGCAGTCAATCCGAACATCACAGTGATGCTCATGGGCGAACGCGCTGCCGAGCTGATTCAAGCCGATCAGTAGTTAGGTCTCTTTCAGCGGCCTCTCCAGACTTCCGTATCTGAGGAGGCCGCTGGTTTTTTAGTGGATTTGAAAAGCCCGTCCGACTCGGTGTTGGAGGGTGTCCCACTGGGATTTGGGCCCCAGTTCGATCGCGAGCGTGTGAATTTCGGCAACTGTTTGTCCCTCGACGTCTTTGACGTGTTGCACCATCGAGCCCGGCAACAAATTCATTAGCACAAGGCTCAGGTTTTGGGCCGCACCTGCGGGTAAATCCACCGTGACCTCGACTACCGCGGGGTCCACGTCGACGGTGGGTGTTAAGGCTCGTCGCGCGACATCAACTCCACCGATCACTGACTGTTGCAAAAACCAACCAACTAACACCAGCGTGCCCCAGATGCGCGCGGGCCAATGACGAAAAGTTGGGGGCTTCGGGGGCAGCAAGACCAGACTCATGACGGTCACGAGGAGGACAGCAACCGCACCGTAGCTGAAGTAAGCAGAATCAGCCCCCGACAAAGCTAGCCAGATGCCTCCGAAGACGACAAAACGTAAGGCTGCACTGACCAACCAATTCATAGGCCACCTCCGGTGAGGATCAGGCTCAAGATGAGCATCAATGTCAACAACACGACAGCGCTAGTGCCGAATCGCGGCCAGGGTCGCAGCGCTTGCTCGATGCGCTCCACGAGGGTGCGAACGTATTGAGCTGCCGTTGAGGTCGCTGAGGTCGCTCCGGTGCGCAGCGCCGTGGTGCGCTGATGTACGGCATCGAGGACTCCTCCCCCACGATTGATGACCCGCTGTATTAAAGGCTCTTCGACCTCTATGAGATCGCCGGCCGGAACCCCTGGCCCCTGGTCTTGCGATTTCGGCAACCAGCCAGCGTGTCCGGCCCACCAGAACGCTCCGCCAATCACCAGCCCCAAGCCGATGGGCCAGGTCGCATCCCAGAGGGTCTTCGGGTCGGTCCATTCTGGAAGCCCCAGCGGTGACCAGTAAGCGCCCAGAAGCCAGGGCACGACGATACCCGCCAAGCACACGGCTAACCAACCCAACAGCTGCCCGTCAATTGTGCGGTGTGTTTCGCGTTGCTCGCTCAACACGACCCAGGCAAATCGGAGTAATAACAGGGTTGAACCGGTGGCAACAAAGGGTAGAAGATAGTCCAGGCCAATGCCAGCTACCGAAAGCCCTTCGACGGCGTCCTTGGAAACGTATTTTCCTATCCCACCCGAGGTGATGGGTGCTCCAGCCACGGCCAATCCCGCACCCGTCATCCCGATGGTCACCAACACCCCGGCGGCACCGCGCCCATAACGTTTGACCACCGGGACGCCAAGGAAGAGCGCGCCTTTGGCGAGTCCGTGATGCACCGCGTAGAGCACGGCCGCATCGATAGTGTCTTGGGCAAGGTCGGCGTCGATGAGACCGGCCGCAATGAGGGCACCAATGAAACCCATTTGCGAAATAGTCGAATAAGCCAGCACCACTTTGCCATCGCGTTGGATAATGCCGATGAACACGGCGCTGAATGCTCCAAGCAACGACAGCACCAGCAAAATCCAACCAAAAACCTCCACCGTGGTATTGAAATCGGCCGCTGGGTCTTGCAAGGGGAAGAAACGTAGGAAGCCGACCATACCGGCTTTGACCATGGCACCCGACAGAATTGCCGAGGCCGCAGGTGGTGCAGCAGGGTGTGCTAAGGGCAGCCAGACGTGTAGCGGAACCGTGCCCGCTTTGATGCCGAAACCGATCAAAAACAACGTCAGGATGAGCCCGAGATACGGCGAGCGCAAAATCGCTTGGGGAGCATCGGCCAACAACATACCACCGGCATGCACGGTGAAAAATAACCCGGCCAAGAGGGCTGTTTCGGAGATGACGGTCATCACCAGATAGATTCGGGTCGCCCGGTACGCCTTGGCCGAGCGGTAATGCACGACCAGTCCGACGGCTGAAAAACTCATGACGGCAAAACACAGGTAGAAAATGACCGCATCAGCTGCCAGGTAGACCCCAATATTGCCGGCATAACTGACCAGTAAAAACGCTGATAAGGTCGCCGGGGCCTCTTCGGTTCGGCCAGGTTGGGCCCAAGACACCGAGACCAGTGCTGCCCCATAGAGTAAAGCGCTGATAAGTACTAGCCCCCGGGCGATATCGTCGACGGCTAATGTGCTGCCATACAGGATCCATTCGACATGCAGCTGACTGGTGGGCGCGAAGATCGTCATGCCCACGGCCGGAAGCATGGCTGCTGGTGCTGCGATGGATACGCCACGATGCAGACGGTCGCGCATCGGTCTTGGGGTCACTCCGGCAAGCGGGACAAGTGCTGCCACCAGGATGGGCAACAAGAGGCTGGCACTAATCCACATTGGCAAACACCCCTTGGCTAATCCGTTCGGCGATCTCCATCGGAGCAAATGGGATGCTTGCGCCAATCCCCATAGCCAGCACGAAGCTGGCGGTAATCACTGTGGGGGCAAGCATCCGTTTGGGTTCCACGACTGTTTGCTGACTGGCGTCCTCGGGAGGAAAAAACCACATGCGGTAGATGATCGGGAGGAAATACATCGAGTTCATCAACGAGGAGACCACCAACACCGCCACGACCCAGGGATTGTCAGAATCTAAAGCCCCCAGGCCCAGTTGCCATTTGGAAATGAACCCTGCGGTCGGTGGGATACCGATCATCCCCAGCGCACCGACGGTAAAGGCAGCTGATGTCCAGGGCATGCGATGTCCCAGGCCCCTGGTCTGTTTGACGTTGTCGACGTCAACGGTCTCTTTGAAGAGGCCGGCGCAGAAGAACAGCGTGATCTTCATGATGCCCTGGTGCACCAAGTGCACCACACCCCCGGCGGTGCCCACCACGGTGGAGAGGCTGAGCCCCAATACGACATAGGACACCTGCGACACCGTCGAATAGGCGAGACGTTTTTTGAGATCCGTATGACGCAGGGCCTGATAGGAGCCGTAGACAATGGTGACGCTGGCGACGATCAACAATGGTTGTAGCAGGCCTAGATCGCGGGAGACTTGGATGCCATAGACATCGTCGACGATACGCACGATGCCAAAAACACCGGCTTTGACGACGGCAACGGCATGCAGCAGGGCCGAAACAGGTGCCGGTGCGACCATGGCCAGGGGTAGCCAGCCGTGTAGTGGGACAAGGGCCGCTTTGACCCCGAGGCCACCGACGAGCAGGATAAAGATGATGATGGCAATGACCGGGGAGTTTTCTGCGAGCGCGTCGACTCCTTCGGCGCCACCGGCTTGGAAATCGGCTTTGCCGGCATAAACGGTTATCCAGATGACCCCGATAAGCAGGGCCAGACCGCCCGTGAGGGTGTAGCGCAGATAGGTGCGGGCTGCGCGGATGGCTTCGGGCGTGCCCCAGTGAGCGACCAACGGGTAGGTCACCAGGGTCAGGGTTTCGTAGAAGACTAAGAACGTGATGAGGTTGCCCGAAAATGAAATGCCCACGGTGGCGGTCACACAGAGGCTAAAGAACCCAAAGAACCGACTTTGGTGTGGTCGGCCGCGCAAATACCCCAGTGCGTAAATGGTGGTCAGCAGCCACAAGACAGACGACAGGGTAGCAAATAGTAGGGATAGTTCGTCGACGCGCAGCACCAGGTTGATCCCGGGTACGAAGGGGATTTCAAACGTAGGGTGGATGCCCTCTATCAGTACGAGCGGAAATAGTGAGACCACCAGTGCCAGCTTGGTGGCAGCTACGCTCAGGTTCACGGTGGCACGAAGCCGGTTAGCGCGTTCTGGCATTGGGAAGATTGCCACGGCAGCGCCCAGTGATAGCAGGAGCATGATGGCTGGGATCCAAGACAGAATTGTCGTCATGAGCCGTGCAACCCCGTTTCGAGTAGCGCGAAGATGGGGGCACCCATGAAGCCGGTCACCAGCGTGAGCAGTCCTAGCACCAGGGGGGCGGTCTGGGCGAGTATGGAAATGTTCGTCCGGACGGGTTCGGGGCGTTCAATGTCTTCACCATCGGGCCCCTTCTCCATGAGTAACGGAGCAATTGCTCGCAGCAGGTAGGCGGCCGAAAATAGCGTTGCGATGACAATGACAGGCAGGAGCCAGTAGTGCCCGGCAGCCACGCCGGCACTAGTTAGTTGCCACTTGCCACTGAACGCTAGAGAAAATGGTAAACCGGCCAGTCCGATCGCTGCCAAGCCCATCGTCATGACCAGCAGCGGGTGGGAGCGAGCCACGCCGTGGAGTGCATAAATTTCGTCGGTATCGTAGCGTTCTTTAAAATATCCGGCGACCAAAAAGAGGGCCGCTTTGGCCAGGCCATGACCGACCACGAGTCCGACGGTGCCGGCAAGCGCTGCGGTGGTTACCTCAGGGGCCTCCATGAACGTGATGGCCGGGTCTGCGAGGGATTCCCCCTCGGGGATGACCAGGATTGGGAATAACAGAAACCAGTAGCCGACCTGCGCGACAGTGGAGTAGGCAATGAGGGGTTTCAGCCGTTCTTGGCGCAGTGCCATGATCGATCCGATCACCAGTGCCAACATGCCGCAGACCGCAAGACACCAGGCCACTACTGTCAAAGCGTCATGCATCGGCTCTGGGCTATCGCCTGCGACGAACACCGGAAGCCCAATCCATACCCAGCAGCGCAGGATCACGAATAAGGCTGCTTTGATGACCAAGGCGCTGAGAAGCGGAGAGACCGCCGATGGGGCACCAGCGTGAGCCGGCACCAGCCAGTGATGCAGCGGCAAGAGTGCGACTTTCATGGCCAATCCCACGCTGAGCAATAGCATCGCCAGGATCCCAATCGGGTGCGCTTGCGGGTTGTCAGCCAGCGCCTGGGCGGTTTGGTCGATGTCGAGGGTGCCGGTCACCGAAACGAGGAGTCCCACGGCTACCAGAAAGAATAGCGAGCCCAATACCGCAATGAACAGATAGCGTAAGGCAGCAGACCAGGATTGGCGTCCACCCAGCGCAACGAGCCCCACGGCTGTCAGCCCCACCAGTTCTAAACCAACATAGGTGTTGAATAGATCACCCGAGACGAACACGGCGTTGAGTCCCGACCAGCAGCCAAACCACAGCGGCCAAAACCCGGGGTGCGAGGCTCGCTGCGCGCCGTCCGGTGTGATCGTCGTTCCGGTTGCGGAGGGAATGAGCGCGGCAAAGAAGGAAACACATAACCCGACCACGGCGGTCAGGGCCAGGAAAACAACCGAGAGGCCGTCCGCGCGCAAGACGATCCCCAAGGGTGCACCATACTCCCCCAGGGGCACTTCGATGACGTGCCCCTGGGCCACCTGCAAGACGGGTCCCGCAACCAGCGCTGTGATGGCCACGGCCGTGAGCATCCCGATCATCCGGCGAGCCCGGTGGGGCAAGATGGCAAGAATTGCGGCCACCAGAAGTGGGAGCAGGACGAGTGCTCCGAGGCTTGCTTGTGGACCGGTCATGAGGATGCCTCGCCGTCGTCAAGGTCCGGGGAGTCTTCGATGCGGCGGATGAGCACTGCTGCGACGCTAGTAAATGCGGCGGTAATCACGAGTCCTGTGAGTACCAATGCCGACAGGACGGGATCGATCGGATTCGATCGTGCGGCCAGGGCCATGAGCACCATGAGGGAGCCAGCTCCGGTGACGTTGAGTGCAATGAGCCGGGCGATGAGGTCTTGCACCATGAATAGGCGCAGCGCTCCGACCGTTACAATGATCAAACCCAATAGCAGGTACCAGGTGGCTGTGGTCATGCTGCGGCCTCCGGATCCTGTACTGCACCGTTTCGGGTAGATGAGAAACTGTAGGAGACCGCGAGGTACAACATAAATAGTCCAACAGCAATGCCTACGGTCAGGCTCGTTTCGATGGTGAGGATTAAGGCGTAGGCTCCGGCTTGAGGCAGCGTAAACCACGCGGTGCCGGCCAGTAGACCCACCGCGGCACCGCCGATAAAGATGACGACACCCAGGATGGCCAGCGGGGTTAACCAACGTCGTATCAGGTGTTCGATCGGGCCGCCCGTCAACTGGAGCATGATCAACATGCCGGCTATCACCGCACCGGACTGAAACGCCCCACCGGGCTGGGTCGTGCCGGCAAATAGTAGCCACAGACCCAGGAGCAGTAACAACGGTAGAAGAAGACGAAACGCCCAGTTAAAGTCCAGTGCTCGGGCTGACCGAAACAAAGACTGGTGCGTGGTGGCTACGGCGCTAAAGGAATTATTCGGCATCAGGGTTCGCGCGAGAATGGCTGCAAACATTAGTACTGCGGATTCCAGCAGGGTGTCATAGGCGCGGAAGGCCAGCAGCACACCGGTGATCCCGTGTTCTACGGGCAGCTCGCGGATGGCCGGAGCAAGACTGTTTTCCCATAGTGGTAAGCGTTGTTCGACTCGCAACCAGAGGTTGGCGGCAACCAGTATCAACACCGCACCACAACCGACCCCGAGCACAGCGCTAAGCCAACCCGGCATGAAGCGTCTCTGAGTTGCGGATTGAATTTGTTGCGCTTGTTGGGAGGTGGGCGATGCGGCCAAAATGACAAGCACCGCAGCAAGAATACCGCTGCCCAGGGCGGCCTCGGCCAGACCGACATCCAGACTGCCAAGTCGCAACCACACCAGACTCAGAATGACACCCAGGCCAAGAAACGCCATGACCTGTGTTTTACGTGAGCGCTGCAACAGCGTCAGGCTTACGGTGAGCACAACTGCAATACCGAGGGCAATATCAATGACCGCAACCTTTTCCATCATGGCGTATCCCGGTCCAACGGCGACGTCCGTCGCTCTCGTTCTGCCAAGACCCTGGCCGCCATCGAGGCTGATGCCAGCGCTAATAACCAAGTCAGCAACAATATAATGCTCACCGACCAGCTCGCCAGGTGTAAAGCAATACCGGCAAAGATCATCCCTAGACCCAGATTGTCCGCTTTGGTGAGTGCATGCAATTGGCTGCGGACGTCAGGAAAACGGATCATACCGATCGTGCCGGCGGTGAAAAATAAACCGCCGCTGATCAGCAAAACGGCCACGAGGATGTCAGTCAGGACGCTCACCACCGCCTTCGGCGGGGACCGTCTCACGGGTGAGCAAAACCCGCAGCACAACCGGCAACGCTGCCAGACCCATCAAGACAAGACTCAGGTCAACGAATCGAGTGGGTTGGTCGGCAACGACGACAGCCACCATGGCTGCTATGGCAGCACCGCTGGTGCCAGTCAGTAAGACAGCCAGCAGCCAACTGTTGCCGCGCGTTCGATACCCCATAACCGCCATGGCTAGTACGAGATTGAACAGCAGCACTATGCAGATCACGATCATGATCGCGTCCAACATGGCGCTGCCTCCTAACGACAAGCGAGCGGTTATTTGGCGGTGTGTTCTATTTTTACGGCTTGAGTCTGTGACGTCTAGAGATCAGTGGCCAGAATCACCAATGAATCCGCCATCAAAGTCACCACCAAATATTCCACAGTGCGTCAATCATTGAGTCCGGCCAAGATGTTCAATAGGCTGCAAGGGTGTAAAGCCCCCCATTCGCTAATATCAAGGAGCACCTGCAGTGATTCCACCCCCGCCCGATGCAATCTGGAACGCTGGGGATATGGGGTGCGGCGAACTCATTGTCAAACTCAAGCTGAAACTTCGTGACGAGCTTGCAGCCGGCGATATTCTGAAACTGACTGCTACCGACCCTGGTGCGCCGGAAGATATCCCAGCCTGGTGTCGTCTCACGCAAAATCGGCTGGTATTTCATCACCACCCCACGTACTACATTCAAGTCAAGGAGCGACCCTAATGTCCGGTACCGGAAAATTCTGTGTTTCCATCACTCACGCCAAAAATGATACCGATAAGGCCACTGTCGGTTTCGTTGTCGCCAATGCTGCAGTTGGCTCTGATCAAGACACCATGGTCTTCTTATCCACCGAAGGGGTTCGGTTAGCACAAAAGAGCTATGCTGACGACATTCATGAAGATGGCTTCGCGCCCCTGGGCGAACTGATCGGCAATTTTGTCGAAGCCGGGGGCCAAGTTTACGTCTGCGCACCATGCGTCAAAAAACGCGGTATTGAGCCGGAGAATCTGATCGAGGGTGCAACCGTCGTCGGTGGGGCAAAGCTCGTCGAATTCTTGGCGGACGGCACCCCGAGCGTCACCTACTAGGGTTCTCTATGTGAAAGGTCCTGCCATGCCCGTATCCACTGTGCATCCTTACCCGCCGAACGATAGCTTCGACGGTGGTGATTTAGATTGCGGCAACGGGTTGCTCTTGTTGATTCGCAAACACATTGATCCGTTGGCACCCGGAGAGCTGTTAGAAATCGTCTCCCGAGACTCTACGGTCGAAGTTGACCTGCCCGCGTGGTGTCGGCTCACCAAAAACGAGCTGATCAATGTGCACACCGAACCTGGCCTATGGCGGTTTTTAGTCAGCAAAGGACCTTTCACATTCCCAGCGGAACAGGCGTCATCGGCCACGGATTCCGCCCCAGCTGCATCAGAGGGGCCGCTTCAACCCTTGAAGATCAAGGGTAAGCGGAAGAAGCCCCAAATGGCCATCACTCAAGAAGTGGTGACCCCCTATATCCCAGACAGCCTGCCGGCACCGGTTGAGGCAGCTGCAATTGAACCACTATCAGTCCTGAGTTTAGGCAGCTGGCCACGACCGCGCTGGCTCCTATCTTCTCTGCACCAGCATTTGGAAGGCCGACTCAGCGCTGCGGCGTTTGAGGCGGACGCTGATGATGCGGTCCAGCTTGCGATTGCCGCTCAAGAACGTGCCGGCATCGACGTGGTCAGTGATGGTGAACAACGTCGGGATAACTACTCGTCGTTTGTTGGCGGCATTTTACAAAATTGTCAGCTGATCCCTGTGACCGACCTGCTGCCTTATGTCGATGATCCTGAGCAGTTTAATGAGGAGCTCCAGGCGCTGGATGTTCCGGCCGGTGAGGTGCGCCATCCAGCCGTCTTCGGACCATTAGGTCGCAACGATTCATTAGCAGTTCATGAAGTCGCCTTCGCTCAGTCGGTGGCAACCAGGCCGGTGAAAGTTAGTCTGCCAGGACCGTATCTGCTGACTCGGACCATGTGGATGGAATGTATCTCCGATCGGGCCTATGACAACAGAGAAGAACTTGCCGTTGATATTGTCCGAATACTGCGCGAAGAAATTGCGCATCTGCTCGCGCAGGGCACGACCATTGTCCAACTCGACGAACCCGTCCTGACCGAAGTACTCTACGGTGAACAGGGCCAAGGGGGTCGCACCTTTATGTGCGGCGCACTGGGCGACCGTGGTGCCCAAGATGACGAATTAGCGTTTGCACAACATGTATTATCTCAAGTCACCCAGGGCTTCCCGACCGAACGCCTAGCTCTGCACGTCTGCCGTGGGAACTGGACCACCGACGAGTCGTCTGCCTTGTCGGGCGGATACGAACCGTTGGTACCGTTATTCCGTTCCCTTAACGTCGGTACCTTGATCTTAGAGTTGTGCACGCCTCGAGCCGGTGAGCTTGATGCTCTCACCGGCATTCGGGACGATCAGCGCGTAGGGGTGGGAGTGCTCAATCAGAAAGACTCTGCCGATGACACCGCAGAAGACGTCGTCGCCAGGGCAGAACGCGCTATTGACTTGTTCGGTTACCATCGGGTTCTGCTCAATACTGATTGCGGGTTTGCCACATTTGCGGATAACCCGATCCAGTCAGCTCGTGCCGCAGAACGAGACCTGAGTCTGCTGGCCCAGGCTCGGGATGCCTTAAGAGCCCAGTACGCTGACTAATCCAACCAGACGCATTCAGTCCGTATCAGCGCAGGCTGCCTCGCGCAGCCGCCATCATCACTGTGTAGGTAACGTTCCGTAACTATTGTGATAGATCTTTCCGGGTATCGGATGAGTGAATTTAATAGCAGACCATGTGGAGTTAATGCTCAGAGTAGTACTTTCCACCAGTCCAAAGCTATAGCCGATTCTAATAATGACCGGCAAGGTGAGATCGGTGCCTAGCTTGCGCCCTTTCGGCCAGGACACCCAAAGCTTACCCTCGGCACTCAGGTGCGATTTGAGCTGCGGGAACTTCTCAGCCAACATGGCTTGGGATGTGACAAACACATGCAGATACGCGAATTCGCCATCTAGCGTCGGTGACATCGCTAACCGTGGCAGGTCCATGACTGCGATCACATCGGCGGGGGCATGCATAAGGTAGCTGCGAGCACCAGCATCGATGCCCATTTTCTGCGCGACGGTCCGTCCCATAGTCAGCACACACTACGCCCTCTAACAGGTCACGGGCAATAACCCCACCGTCCGTGAGCATACGGAGGCTCGATGTATGACACTAAAGACCGGTACACGGCCTAGAAAAGCTTGCAGTATTAGACTGGAGGCAGTCCACTATTGACGCAGCAACTGCCTAGTTTGAA
>CAZAAP010000001.1:0-70504 GCA_964482935.1 uncultured Enteractinococcus sp. | reverse complement strand
AACCGATGCAGTGATCCTGCGCGGCACCAAGGAAAAAGAGCCTGAAGCTCCTGCCGCCTCTTCGTCATCTTCTTCGTCGTCTTCCTCCTCCTCCTCCTCTTCTTCGTCGTCCTCGTCGTCGTCATCATCTTCAGATTCTTCGAGCGGCAATTCCGGCGCTTCGGCCCCATCGGTAGCCAATGGCTCTGTCTGGGATCGCCTCGCCGAATGTGAATCCGGCGGCAACTGGTCCATCAACACCGGTAACGGCTACTACGGTGGTGTACAGTTCTCAGCCCCAACTTGGAACGCAATGGGCGGTCAGCAGTATGCACCTACCGCTGATCAAGCAACCCGTGAACAACAAATCGCAGTTGCCTCTAAGCTGCAGGCACAGTCCGGATGGGGCCAGTGGCCAGCTTGCTCCCGTTCTTTGGGACTGCGTTAAATCCCACAGCATAAAATAACCACATAGCTTTTCAGCCCAGAACCTCTAGATGAGGTTCTGGGCTGAAAACGTTAACCCGGCCGATGAGGTGCGGGGCAGTCTAAGATAGACACTGTGACTTCCACTGACCAACCCCTGCTGTCCGCCGCGGATATCCGCAAACTTGCCGATATCCTTGATCTTCGACCCACGAAAACTCTGGGCCAGAACTACGTGATCGATCCCAACACGATCCGCAGAATCGTGGACGCGGCACACCTGGATTCCACCGAACACGTATTAGAAGTCGGACCAGGCCTAGGCTCTTTGACCCTGGGGCTGCTGGATGCAGCTCAGGCAGTCACCGCTATTGAGATCGACCCGCCGGTTGCGGCACGACTCGCCACAACCATCGAAGAATACCGACCCGGTAACGCCCATCGGCTTGCGGTAATCGACGGCGATGCGATGCGCATGAGCGGGGCTGATATTCTCGCTGCTGCTCCTGAAGCAGCAGACGGGCCCCCAAGCGCGATTGTGGCGAATCTGCCCTATAACGTTGCCGTGCCGGTGATGCTCCATCTGCTATCCGAATTGCCCAGCATTCAGCACGGTCTCGTATTGGTGCAACATGAAGTTGCCGAACGGCTCACAGCCGGCCCGGGCAGCAAAATTTATGGGGTCCCGTCAGTCAAAATGGCCTGGTACGCCGAGGCGACCTACGCTGGCACGATCGGGACCAAAGTCTTCTGGCCTGCGCCCCGCATCACCTCGGGCCTGGTGCATTTCACGGCCCGGAAACCACCGGCCACGACCGCGAGTCGACAGCAGGTCTTTGAGGTCATCGACACCGCCTTTGCCCAACGTCGCAAGACGTTGCGCGCAGCGCTCGGCACTTGGGCTGGGTCCGGGGCGGCAGCAGAGGAACTGCTCGTTGCCGCACACGTCGATCCGAAAGCCCGCGGTGAAGTCCTGGGTATTGAAGACTATGCCCGCATTGCCGAACAGAGAGCCTTGAGGGGCACCCCATGACACCTCACGAAACTGCTACATCTCGGTCCGCTATTTCAGCACAAGCCCCGGCGATGATTGCACTCACCACCCAAGTGGGTGAACCGAATGCCTGGGGTGAAACGGAAGTGCTGAGCCTCAAGGTAGCCATCTCACGTTACGACGTCGCCATCGTGGAGTACCGCGAAGATAAAGAAGTCCTCATCAGCTTCGAAGACGGCTTTGAAAACTCAATCGAGTATAGCGATATTCCGCAACGCGATATCGCCGAAATCTTCCATGCGATTGATGAAGTACGATCCTATCTGCAACGCCCTCGGCAGCTTTCGGGGGTAGATATCACCATCCAGAAAAATATTCCGTTTGATACACACCTTGGCGGGCGGGCTGCCAGCACCGCAGCAGTGCTCGTAGCACTCACACGACTCTGGCATGCTTCCCTCGCTCGAGAAGATCTGATTCGACTGGCCACGCGCATTGGTGAGGGGGTAGCCGAGGCATTGACCGGTGGTGCAATTATCACCACCCGCAATGTCGACGAACAATTGCTCACCCCGCTGCTGATCCAGCGTGAGCTAGCAATGGTTGTAGTGCCAGCTGCAGCAGACATTGAACCCCAGGAAATCTTTCAAAAAGTTCACATGATTCGGCAAGCTCAACACGATGCTCATGATCGTAGTGTGTTGGAACTTGACCCCAAGCTGCTCCGTGCGCTGACACATGGGGACGCCGAACAAGTCGCGCTGATGATGCACAACGATTTCCAATCCGCATTAGTGAGCATCCTGCCCGAACATCACGACTGGCTGACCGCAGGTATGAACGAAGGAGCTTTAGCCGCCCAAACCATCGGAGCCGGGGCCTCCTTAGTGTTCATTGCTGAAGATATGGCCCACGCTATAGAACTGGCCGAGCGCTTCGAAGAACGCATGGAGATTGCCGCCGTTGCCGAATACGGTCCGGTTGCTGGCGCCCATCTGCTATAAAGCTCTATCGTGCTAAGAACGAAGAGCACCCGAGACGTCCAGCAAGTCCACTATCATTGGTGACGATATGGCGCATCTTTTAGGGGCCGAGGCCCTACACTTTGAATACCCAACCCAAAAAGTCCTCAACTCCGTAACGCTGGGCGTTTCTGCCGGAGACCGCATCGGCATTGTGGGCCGCAACGGCGACGGTAAGTCCACGCTCATGAAACTCCTGGTGGGCAAACTTGAACCCGATGCGGGCCAAGTCACGGCTCGCAGCGACACTACCATCGGCATGTTGGACCAGTCCGATGCGGTAGATACGACCCTGAGCGTAGGTCAGGCGATTGTCGGCGATCTAGCCGAACACGAATGGGCCGGGGATCCAAAGATTCGTGACGTAATTAAGGGACTCGTGGCTGACCTGGACTGGGAAGCGCCCGTTGGTTCGCTTTCCGGAGGCCAACGACGTCGAGTGGCATTGGCTCGGCTGTTGATCGGAGACTGGGACATTCTGGCCCTGGACGAGCCGACCAACCACTTGGATGTTGAGGGTATCGCATGGCTTGCTGACCACCTGAACCGGCGCTGGCCAAAAAATGCTGGCGGGCTTCTTGTAATTACTCACGATCGCTGGTTCTTAGATGCAGTGTGTACTGAGACCTGGGAAGTTCATGACGGCACCGTCGATCAGTTCGAAGGCGGCTATGCAGCTTACGTCCTGCAACGCGTGGAACGTGATCGAATGGCTGCCGCAGCAGAAGCTAAACGGCAGAATCTCTTACGTAAAGAACTCGCATGGTTACGGCGCGGGGCACCAGCACGGACCGCGAAATCAAAATTCCGCGTGGACGCCGCCAACCAGCTCATCGAAGACGTGCCACCGGTCCGAAACGCCGTTGAACTCCAACGTTTAGCCGTGGCACGACTTGGCAAAGATGTTGTGGACATTGAAAACGCCAGCGTCAGTTTTGGTGAACGCGAAGTTTTGCGCGACATTACTTGGCGAATAGCGCCGGGGGAGCGCACGGGCATTCTCGGAGCCAATGGTGCCGGTAAATCCACGCTGTTGAGCCTCATCACCGGAGACCTAGAACCCACGAATGGACGCGTCAAGCACGGCAAAACCGTGCAGGTCGGTGTGCTGGACCAGCAGTTTTCACAGCTGGAAAAAATCGGGGCCGACCGAGTCCGAGAGGTCTTAGCCCGGACCAAAGCCAGTTTTACCATCGACGGGAAAGAGCATACCCCAGCTCAGCTGTTAGAACGGCTTGGCTTTCGTCGGGAGCACCTTTCCGCTCGCGTCAACGATCTATCCGGTGGTCAGAAACGCCGTCTTCAGCTTCTGATGATGTTGTTGAGTGAGCCAAATGTCATTGTGCTGGATGAGCCCACCAACGACGTCGACTCCGAAATGCTCACGGCCATGGAAGACCTTCTGGACTCCTGGCCCGGAACCCTGATTGTTGTCTCTCACGACCGGTACCTATTGGAACGCGTTACTGACCAGCAGTATGCCATTCTTGAGAGCACACTTCGACACGTTCCTGGAGGAGTCGACGAATACTTGCAGTTGCGCACAGCACAGGACCAACAGGCAGATCGTAGTGCAAGCTCGAAAAACGCTCAGCCCGATATTGAGGTCGACTCCGATTCCAAATTGACGGGGACGGAACGTAGAGCTGCACAAAAAGAAGTCAGTTCTATTGAGCGCCGTTTGCAAAAGTTATCCGGCGTCATCGAGCGACTGCATCAGAATCTCGTTGAACACGACCAAAGTGACTACAGCGGATTACAGCGCTACGGTGATGAGCTGCGCGAAAAAGAAGCCGAAGTCGACCAATTGGAAGAACGGTGGCTCGAGCTCTCCGAACAGCTCGACTGATCCGGTGTACTGACCTAGCGGCAATGTCGCAGAAGGCCTGTGTGTTTCAGGATAGGCCGGCGTAGACTTACTATACGATCGTTCGTCGGTGTCAGTTTGGGTAGCCGGCGTTCTTGAATCGAGGAAGGCATGCAGGCTACACATTGGGACCAAATTGAAAACCCGGTGACCGGCGAGCGCCTCCGTTTTCTCAGACGTGATGTGGCAGCAGACTCCGTCACCATGGAAGTCACTTTCCCAGCCGGTGGCCGCCCGGTGGTGAAACATCGGCACCCGGGCTGGGAGAATTTCGAAGTCACGACGGGCGTTCTCGATCTGACCGTCAATGACCTGGTACATCGAATTCGACCAGGCGAACAATTCACCGTCACGAACGAATATCACTTTCCGGCCAACAGCGGACCACATGATGCGGTCGTTGTGGTAACCGCATCCCCTGGAGGTTTCGCTGAGCGGGGCATTCGGGTCGCACTTGGTCTGGCTGCTGAAAATGGTTACTCGGAGCGGGCGACCGCGGGATCTTCTCGCGTTGGCATTAGCCAGTGAACACGGCGCTTATCAGATTGCGGGGCCGCCTCGATGACGGTTCTTGGAGGGGTCGCAGTTCTTAGGGGCAAGCGCCGTAAAATTGAACGGTACTGGCCACCTGGTCTGCAACGGCCTTGGCGCCGCCGGTTATGACTAGGGCCGCAGCTGCAAAAAATACCTGGGACCCGACTAGCGGGGCTTCGATGATTTTGAAGGCCTTCTGTTCATTGCCCTAGTCCACCGTCGTTCGATAAATAAAACTGTCCGCCTATATGGAAATTGCCCATTGACCCCGACTGAATGCGCGTTTAGTATTTTGAATATGGATTCAGTTCCTGAGTTTTCTGACCTGACGCGACGCGCTCGGATCCGTGCTGCAGCGCTCGAACTGTTTGCTGCACGTGGTTTCGAGAAGACGAGCATAAAGTCTATTGCAGAAGCCTCTGGGGTGAGTCCTGCACTGGTGATCCACCATTACGGATCGAAGTCAGAGTTGCGACGCCAGTGTGATGATGATGTCATCACGAGAATACTCAATAATCGAGTCGCCGCTGCGGAGGTGCCCTCTCCCAGCCTCGTTCAGGAACTCCTCGCTGCGGTAGATGCGTCCCGACCAGAATTTGCCTATGTGGCTCGAATGATTATTGAGCCTGGCGAGGCCGGGGATGAACTCTTCGCACGACTTGTGGAAAGCACCCACCGAAATCTTGCCGAGGGACGTGAGGCGGGTTCGATTACTCCTGCCTCCGACCCCGAAGTGACGGCCCTGATTGTAACGGTTTTCGGTCTATCCCAGTTCTTGCTCCGAGAGCGATCCAGTCAGGTCTTAGGGGGTGATCCGCTGTCGACCGCAGGCGCAAACAGGCTCACTATTCCAACGCTAGAGCTTTTGACCGATGGCCTGTATGCCGACCGGTCCTTGCTGACGGCCGCACGAGCCGCCATGACGCAACCAGACGACTCAACACAGGGGACAGGACCGATGAGTCATGACAACCAAAAAACTTTTACAGAACATCGAAACACACGATAAAACTCTATCCCTCGTGTTCGCCGGATTGTCACTGTTGTTTATTGTCAGCGCGTTCACGGTGCCCGCATTTATGGATTGGGTCTTCGCCCGGCATGAGAACATTCTGAGCTGGTATGTTCGCCCGCTGTTTCTGATTCCATTTTGCTTCTTCGCGTATTATCGCAGTCTGACCGGGATTTCGCTCACCATATTCCTACTGCTCACGAGTATGTTTTGGTTCCCCCAACCCGCTGATACGCCAGAATCGGTCAAAGAGTTTCTGACATTTGAAAAACAGTACCTGCTCAGTGATTGGAACGTAGCAAAAGTCGCCATGACCTTGCTAGTCCCGCTCACAATGGCAGTCCTTGCATATTCATTTTGGAAACGAAACCTCTGGCTAGGTTTTTCGACCATGGCAGCGATCGCTGTGCTCAAGTCAGCATGGAGTCTGCTCTTTGGAGGACAAGGCGGAGCTGCGGTTCTTATCCCAGCTGCCATCGGATTAGCGACTTGCGCTGTATTTATTTATCTTGGGCTGCGGTTACAGAAAGCTCGAAAACACCCTCAGCGCACCATGACTCACCCAGAGAAAACGGGTATCACATGACGAACAATGACACTATCTGTCAGAAAAGCGCGGTGTCGATTACAGTTATGTTTTTGAGGATTGGCGTGGTGTGAGTGCGGTTAGACGACACACCCAGCGGTTATCTTGCCATACGAAAACGTCACTGGTCCACTCATCCGCTGAAAACTCTTCACCCAGCCAACGGCCGCGATTTTTTCCCTGAGCGATGACGATGGCAACATCATCGATATGACGAACCGACACAACTTCTAATATCATTTCATCGTGTTCAAGATCGCCGCTTTCAACTACTTCTAAAAAGCGCTCAAGTGGAATGATGCCATTAGTATCCACGAGCTGCCATTCTGATTCAGTGAAGCGACGGATCTTTGCCGGATCGTTTTCAACGATAGCTTGGGCCCAATCATCCAGGATTTTTTGAAAATCTCCGGGCTTTGAGGGCGGTGGAGGCTGAACGGAGGTTTCCATTGAAAGTCCTTTCGTTGCTGACGTACAGCGCAGAAGAGAGGCTTCCTCAGTGAGGCCGCCAGCGTATCACTGGTAGCTGCGTCCAGGGCAAGGTGCTGTCGACGCTATGGTATCGGCACTCTTAGTTATTTGTCAGCAGATTCGAGCAGTTCAATGATCGTCGAAGCTACCTTCAGACCGGAACCACTGAGCAAGACCACTGCCTGGTCCGAGGTGCTGATAGTTCCTTGTGCGACGAGCCGAGAGTATGCGGCTGCGGCAACCGCGCTAGTTGGTTCCACGAAAAAACCTCGAATGCACAACTGCCGCAAGGCCTCCACGATGTCGGATTCAGTGACGGCTACGGAGCCGCCATTCGTGTCTCGTAACGCGTGAATTATGTGCGCGAGTCGTAGCGGGTGAGCAATGGAGGTGCCTTCGGCGATGGTTGGCCGTACCTCGCGTTGGACTGGGGTACTGGTGCTCGCGGTAAAACTCGCGTCGACTGGTGAACAATTTCGTGGTTGTGCCGCAAAGAGTTGCGGCATTTTATCGATTTGTCCTGCAGTGAGTAACTCTCTGAAACCCAGCCAACACCCCAGCAGGCTACTGCCTGCTCCCACCGGTAGGATGACTTGATCAGGAGCCCGGTATCCAAGGTCTTCCCAGAGTTCATAAGCTAAAGTTTTGGTCCCTTGGAGGAAAAATGGGTGCCAATTGTGGCTGGCATAGAACGTCTCGTGCTGAGCTTGCCGGATTGCCTCGGTTTGAGAGGCTTCGCGTGGACCATCAACCAGTTGCACTTCTGCACCGAAAGCACGCACTTGGGCGATTTTGCCAGGTGACGTCGAAACGGGAGCGAGAATTTTTACCTTCAGCCCCCCGGCCGCCCCGTAGCCTGCTACTGAGGCGCCCCCGTTTCCGGAGCTGTCCTCCACCACAGAATTGACGCCACGGTCACGCAAGTACGATAGCATGACGCTCGTGCCGCGGTCTTTGAAACTTCCGGTTGGATTCAGATAATCCAGTTTGAAGAGCGGATGTTGTCCAGTCTGCCATTCATGAGCGACTAGCGGTGTTCGGCCTTCGCCAAGTGAGATCGGGGTCGAAATGGCTACTGGCAGTGCCGCTTGATAGCGCCATAGAGATGTGTCGGAAGCATCAAGGTCGGCTGGAGAGAGGCCACCACCGGGTTCGATCCACAATGGCCGGCCCCCGTGTGATCGCCACCGGGCTTCTGCTAGGTCGTAAGTGCTGCCGTCTACTGGGTCACGATACACCGCCATAGCCTTCAGTCTAACTCTGGAACTCAGGGGTCTGGTTGAGCACGCTGCGGGTCATGAACGGTGATCTCACGGGTCATATCTTTCAAGAAGGCGATCACGATCTCCCGTTGTTCTTGGCTAAGTCGAGCAGCGGCGTGAAAACGCTTGGCTTGGAGGCGTCCGACTGTTTCAACAGCAGCTTCATAGGTCTCTTCGGTAATCGAAATGGCTAGGGCGCGGCGGTCGTGGGGATGGGGTGAACGTATGATGTGCCCTGCAGCTTCGAGCCGGTCCAGAAGTTTTGTTGTAGAGGCGGTCGAGATATCGAGGTGGACAGCGATGGCTCCCGGTGTGGCGATGGTTCCCGTGTTTTGGGCGACGATGAGAAAGTGTAAGGCTTTCATATCGGTCGGTCCCAGTTTCATGTAGCGCTGGGAAGCTTCTGATAATCGTTGCTCGGCTTCGCGGAGTTGGGCTAGCGCGGCCATCAACTCACCGATTTGTGCGATGTCCTCTTCTGAGTGGCCTTGACGGTCGATCAGTCGAGCTTGAGGGTCAGATGCGTCCAAAGAATACATGTTCGTTACTTTTGGTGCCTGGTCCTCAAATTTGTCGACCATGAGAAACATTGCTCCACATCTTTGCGCGTAATTACATAATTGCTAGATTAGCTAGTAATGTAACCACACTAACTACACTAATTTTATCTTGGCGGCCCATGCGACCAGGAGAGTTCGTTTCTCCAGGCTCCGTGTGACCGGTCTTCGAGGATAAGCCTACGGTAGTTAGTGCACAAAACTGTCACCAATATATGTGCCGATCAACCTGAAATTTCATCGAATGGCCTTCGCCACACGCGTTTGGGAGGGCCAAGGCATAGCTCATGGAACGACGACGATGAGCGACACAGACGATATTTCGAGATCACAGCGCTCGTAGGTACACAATTGACCCGTTAGTTTACTAACTAACCATCTATCTCGCCGAATGGACTCAAAATGCACCGTGACTCGACTGCTGCCGGCCCAGTTCAGCAGCAAGACCCTAAACCCCCCACGCGGCGTGAGAACCGACGACGCGGTAGGGCACCGAAATGGTTACGCATCTTCTTGCCGGCCATACTGATTTTGATATGGCTGACCGCAGCTGGGGTCGGTGGCCCCTATTTTGGCAAGGTAAATGAAGTTTCGTCGAATGACCAAACAAACTACTTGCCAGAATCTGCTGAGGCTACCCAGGTACAGGAACTCCAAGATGAATTTACTGACTCTGAGGGTATACCAGCCGTGGTCTTGTTCGTGGCTGATCAGGAATTCACGGAAGATCAACTCGGTGAAATCAGCGACCAATTAGAAGCCGTGCCAAATCTCGACGGGGTAGAAGATGAGGTCTCACCACCTATTCCCTCTGATGATGGTGTAGCAGTTCAGGCATTCGTGCCGATCAACTCCGAGGCCGACACTGGGAATGTTGTTGCAACTCTGGGCGATGAACTGCGCGCCGATGTGGCAGACGGTGTGACCGTGTATGTAACCGGGCCCGCCGGGTTTAGTGCTGACCTGGGTGAGGCCTTTGCCGGAATTGATGGCCTCTTGCTAGCTGTAGCCCTCATTGCCGTATTCGTCATCTTGATCATCGTCTATCGGTCTTTCCTCTTACCGATTGCTGTGTTGGCTACGAGTATGTTTGCGCTGTGTGCAGCACTGTTGACGGTGTGGTGGCTGGCGAAATGGGAAGTCATCCTCTTGAGTGGTCAGACCCAGGGGATCTTATTTATCCTGGTCATCGGGGCCGCCACCGACTACTCATTGCTATTGGTCGCGCGCTACCGTGAAGAGCTGCGCGTTTATGAAGACAAATGGTCGGCAACCTGGGGTGCGATCAAAGGTTCTATAGAACCGATCTTGGCCTCCGGAAGCACGGTGATCGCCGGGCTGTTGATGCTCTTGCTTAGCGATTTGAAATCTAACAGTACACTCGGACCGGTTGCATCGATCGGTATCGTCTTTGCGATGCTATCGGCGCTCACCCTGCTGCCTGCAATTCTGTTTACCTTTGGTCGCGTTGCCTTCTGGCCCAAGCGCATCAAATACGACCCAGAAACGGTCGCCGCCGAAAAGGGCATCCCCTCCAAAGGTATTTGGCCCAAAGTCGCTCAGATGGTACAAAAGCGGCCACGCGTCATCTGGATTGTCACCACGGTCGTGTTGCTTGCCGGGGCTGCATTCGTACCCCAGCTCAAAGCCGAAGGGGTGGCACAGTCTGACCTCGTACTGGGTGAATCCGAAGCCCGCGACGGACAAGAAGCACTCGGCGAGCACTTCCCGGGGGGTTCTGGCAGTCCGGTTCAAGTCCTCGCCGATGAAGCAGAACTTGATGCGGTAGTTGACGTGATGCTCGCACAACCGGTCTTAGAAGATGTAGCGATCACTACCGATGATTCACCGAGCGGCACCGCGCCGGTAACAGAAGACGGCATCGAAGTCTTCGGTCCGCCAGGAACGCCGGAACCTGAACCAACCGTGGTGGAGGGCAATGTGTTACTGCAAGGCACGATGTCTGAACCCGCAGACTCCCCGGAAGCCTCTCAGACAGTGCGTGACTTGCGAGCTGAATTCGCCGATGCTGCCCCGAGTGCGATGGTCGGCGGAGTGACTGCTACCGACGTCGACACCATCGACGCATCGATTGATGACAGAAACCTCATTATTCCCATCATCCTGGCGGTTATTCTGGTTATTTTGATGATATTGCTGCGATCCATCTTGGCGCCCTTCTTATTGATTGCTACGACGGTTATCTCTTTCGGCACCGCGATGGGGGTTTCAGCATTGGTCTTCAACCATATATTCGGCTTCCCTGGAGCTGACCCCGCCGTCCCGCTCTATGGGTTTGTCTTCCTGGTGGCCCTGGGTATCGACTACAACATTTTCCTCATGACACGAGTCCGGGAAGAATCACTGAAACATGGCACCCGGGAGGGGGTCTTGCGTGGACTGACCGTAACCGGTGGCGTCATCACCTCGGCGGGTGTTGTACTCGCGGCGACGTTTGCTGCGCTGTCGGTTATTCCGATCCTCTTTCTGGTGCAGCTGGCGTTCATCGTCGCATTCGGCGTGCTATTGGATACCTTCATCGTGCGCTCGCTGTTGGTGCCCGCCCTCACATACGACATCGGCCGAGCTGTCTGGTGGCCATCAAAGCTCAGTCGCAAACCGGAGACTGAACCCGAAGAAATCGTCACTCGGTAAGCTCGGTCTTTACGGCCCTATCCGCGCTGGCAATTGGGACACCAATGGAGATTTCGTTCCTTATCGGGAGTGGTGCCCAGCTTTTCCAGGCGGATGGGGCCGCCGCACCTTAGACAACCTTGCCGTTCACGCCCATACACCCAAAAGTTTGGGTCATTGCGGGCACGCCGACGATCGGTCTGCGCCCGAGCTTGTTCAACAGGGGTCGCGACGCGCACACCAAATGGTGCGGTATCATCCGGTCGCACATCCACGGTACGACGCCGCGCGCGGGCTGGGGCTCGCGGCGGGACATTGACTATCATCAGGTCCCTCGCCAACAGAATGAGCCCTTCTAATTGCTCATCACTGAGTTCACTGACTAAACGATGCGGATTGATCCCGGCCAGAAGTAATACCTCACACCGATAGATATTGCCGATACCTGAGACGAGCCGTTGGTCAAGTAACGCCGTGCCAATCGGCTGGTCTGGAGCAGCGCGCATATTCTGCAGCGACCGAGCTAAAAGCCGGTCAAACTGTGCAGGATCCTCCCACGCGGGGGCCAATAAATCCGGACCTAAAAACGCCAGATACTGTTCTGCTTCCTCCGGTGGGAAGACCTCCAGTTGGGCCAAGGTATATCCGATCACGGTATGTTCTTCGAAATGGAGAACGCATCGCGTCTGGTATGACGGGCGCGTGTCGATCTGCCACGCGCCGTCCATTCCCAGATGCGAAACTATGACCAAATGTTGTGCCTCATCCGTCACGTTGGCATCAGCTGCTACCGTCATCGACAAATATTTGGCATCAGAGCGGATGTCGACTACTAGCCAACCGGACAAATCTAATGTCGCCAATTGGGGCACCCGAAAGTCGCTGCGTTGAATGACCTGATCTTGCATGACGGGCCGAAGTCGATGAGCTAATCGGACCAGGGAATCACCTTCGGGCATCGTGCACCACTTCCATCGGGCGGTCGAGTATTGGGCTAAATTCTAGCGATCAAAACCTCGCGATCGGGTAGCACCGTTACTGCAGGGTCCATTCGCCGCATCGGGAGGTTTCAAAAGCAACATCGGAGGCGGTAATGGTGACATAAGCGGTCCCTTCGACGTTGTCGTTGGCAATGATGTCTTCAAATTGCCCCGTGGTACCAGATAATCTGGCCCAGTAGCAGCGGCCGCCTTCTGAACGGTAGGTGCCCGGTTTGATATCTTCGCCCACAAGATACACCCCCGAGCCAGGAATGGTGTTCTCTGCGATTTCTGTCTCGGTTGCACTCAGTGCTTCGTCGCGCTCGTCGAGTTCAGTCGCTAACGACTGGAGTGCTTCATCGCGCTCATCGAGTTCGCTGTTACGCTGCTCTAGTTCGTCCTCACGTTGCGCCAGCTCAGCACGCCGTTCATCCATATCGGATGGTTCCACTTCAACTTCAATTTCGACTTCCTTCGTTATGATCTCCGGCTCAGGTGTTCCGCCATAGCCGATGGCGATGCCCCCCACCAGCGCGAAAATCAGCCCTGCGACCCAGAGCCACTTCCGAGTTTTTCGGCTCTCTGATGCATCTGGCTGCGTTGCAGGTGGCGGAGGTGGTGGGAGGGTATGGAGTGTCACGAGGTCCTTCAAAACGGCACGTGAGACTTAAGAGAGTTTTATCAGATATCTCACAGCTAACATACAGGGTGTGGCTAGTGAAGAAAAGATCCGTTCGTTTGGCGCAAAGGGCCTTTATCGGCCTGTGATAGGGTCCCGAACATGGCGGGAGACCAAGTGCGGAACAACAGACTGTGGGGCGTCGGGGCCGTGCTGCTTGCCTCCATCCTGTGGGGCACGACCGGCACCGCAGCCACGTTTGCCCCCGAGGTAGGGCCGCTGGCCATCGGAGCGGCGGCTTTGGGAATCGGCGGAATACTTCAGGCACTGATAGCGCTCCAGGCATTTCGGGGCACGTCCATGCATTTGCGAGCGCATTGGAAGACCATAGCTACCGGTGCTGCGGCCGTGTTTGTTTACCCCCTAGCATTTTACTCTTCGATGCATCTGGCCGGAGTTGCCATTGGCACGGTCATCTCGTTGGCTTCAGCCCCGTTGGCCTCCGGCATTTTGGAGCGGATGATTGATCGACGTCGACTTGGAACCTGGTGGTATCTCGCGGCACTGCTGGGTATTGGCGGCAGCAGTCTGCTCATCCTTTCCACTCAGCCCGACCAAGTGGCCGGTTTGGATTCCACCTCACTTGGCATTGCTGTGGGCCTGCTGGCTGGAGCCGCGTATGCAATGTACTCGTGGGCCGTTCAACGACTCATGCACGAGGGCGTTGGCCGGGCCGTTGCCATGGGATCGGTCTTCGGAACGGGCGGGGTGCTGCTGATGCCCGTGCTCTTGGTGACAGGGGCTCCGCTGCTGGCCACCCCCGGAGCTTTGGCGGTGGGCGCCTATATGGCGCTGGTACCGATGTTCCTGGGATATGTTGCTTTTGGGTACGGGCTGTCGAAAATCCCTGCCAGCTCTGCCACGACTGTTACCTTGACCGAGCCGGCGGTAGCTACGGTGTTGGCTGTGCTCATCGTCGGGGAGCAGCTGACGCCGTTGGGTTGGGTTGGGTTAGGTATTTTTGGGTTAGTGCTGCTCATCTTGGCTCTTGCGCCCCAACCTGCGACCGGTCCAAGAATATCGCCGGTAGACGCATTGGTTAAAAGCGGTTGATAGAGTAATGCTGGATCGATTGCGAAAGTTGGGACACTCCACATGCTCAAACGCTGGCTCTTGCTGATCGGGGCGATCATTGCCGAAGTGATCGGTACCATGTGCTTGCGTGCAGCGGTCGATCAGCCGCTGTTCGCAATCGGTGTGGTCATCGGCTACGTCGTCGCCTTCACCATGTTGGGCCTGGCTCTGGGGTACGGCATTCCGATCGGCGTCGCCTATGGCACGTGGGCCGCAGCCGGGGTGGCCCTGGTTGCTATTTTGGGGGCGCTCTTATTCGATGAACGTCTCAGCTTCACCGCCATCTTGGGCATTGTTACGATTATGGCCGGAGTGTTCATCGTCCAAACTGGCCAGCAAGCGCCAGCCAAAGCAGAGGCAGCGGACTCATGAGCGGACTGTTTTTGGCATTGGCCATCGTTTCAGAGATCATCGGGACCCTGAGTCTGCGTGCCGCGGATGGATTCCGTAAGAAAATCTGGATCTTACCATTAGTCATCTTCTATGCCATGGCGTTCTTCTTCTTGGCGATCACCATCTCCTATGGGATGCCCGTGGCGATTGCCTATGGCATCTGGTCGGCTGTGGGTGTGGCCCTGATCGCTTTGCTCGCCCGGATCATCTGGAAAGAACCACTGACCCCACGAATGATCTTGGGCCTGGTGTTGATCATGGTCGGGGTCCTGTTGGTAGAAATTGGATAAGACAACAAGTATCGTGCGCGCCATCTTAGGTTGGTCTGAGCGGCACCAAGTGTGGCTGTATCTCGGCGGTATCGTGACAGGTGCGCTTGTCGGCGTGGCATTTTCGAGTGTGGCACCGTTTGCCGAGACGCTTATCTTCCCGGCACTTGGGCTGCTGTTATACGCTACCTTTCTTGGGATACCAATTAGTAATCTGAAAACCGCTGCCACAAATCCCCGATTCTTGAGCACCACGTTGATCTTAAACTTTCTGATCGTGCCGTTGGTGGTCTTTGCGGTGTCGCGCATCGTAGCCCACGACGACGTGTTGTTCTTGGGTGTCATCATTGTTTTACTGACCCCGTGTATCGACTACGTCATCGTCTTTGCCCAGCTGGCCGGAGGCGATGCCAAGAGCTTGCTCGCAGCAGCACCGGTGTTAATGCTCGCCCAAATGGTGCTGCTTCCGGTATATCTGTGGATCTTTATGGGCGACCAACTGATAGCAGGTGTGAGGCTTGCTCCATTTGTGGAAGCATTCCTCTGGTTCATTCTGGTCCCTTTCGTATTGGCTGGGCTAACCCAACTGGCCGCCAAACGCTTGACCTGGGCCTCCAACATTGAGTTGGGCAGTGCTGGATTGATGGTGCCACTCATGGTGGTCACCTTGGGGCTAGTGGTCGCCTCGCAAATAGCTGCGGTGGGGGAACGCCTCAGTGATCTGCTGCTGACACTGCCCGTCTATGTTCTCTTCGCAGCATTCATGGTGCCGATCGGGATAGTGGTGGCACGGAGTGCGAAGATGCAGGTGCCGCAGCAACGTGCCCTGGTCTTTAGTGGCGTGACCCGGAACTCGCTGGTGATGTTACCGATCGTATTGGCATTCCCTGCCCACTATGCGCTGGTGCCCCTCGTGGTCGTGACACAAACCCTGGTCGAATTATGCATCATGGTGGTATGCGTGCGATTGGTCCCAAAGCTCATGCCGGCCCACCTGGCGCCGCGCTAATTATCACGCGCCGCTTGCACCTGCTGTTGGATCGTATCCATAACCGAGGCATCAGCCAGGGTCGTGGTATCACCAATTTCTCGGTCCTCCGCCAGATCTTTGAGCAGACGGCGCATGATCTTGCCCGATCGCGTCTTAGGCAGGTCAGACACGACGGTAATAGACCGCGGGGTCGCGATCGGTCCGATGGCTGCACGGACGTGGTCACGCAGCAGTTGGACGGCGTCGTCCTGCTCCTTGGCGCTTTCTCTTAAGATCACAAATGCCTCGATTGCTTGGCCGGTCGTCTCGTCCTGGGCGCCGACGACTGCGGCTTCAGCGACCATCGCGTGGGCCACGAGCGCTGATTCAATTTCTGCCGTCGACATGCGGTGGCCAGACACATTGAGCACATCGTCAACCCTGCCCAGCACCCAGATATCGCCGGCCTTGTCGAATTTTGCGCCGTCGCCGGCGAAGTACACCCCCGGGTACTGGGACCAGTAGGTCTTGTGATACCGCTCCTTATCACCCCACAGGGTACGTAGCATGCCCGGCCAGGGCTCGGTGATGACCAGGTATCCACCATTGCCCGGTTCCACCGGCTTGCCCTGCTCATCGTAAATATCTGCGGTAATCCCGGGTAGAGCGCGCATCGCAGCACCGGGTTTCGTCGAGGTCACCCCCGGCAGCGGGCTGATGAGAATGTGACCGTTTTCGGTCTGCCACCAGGTATCCATAATCGGACACTGATTGCCGCCGATGTGTTCGCGATACCACATCCATGCCTCAGGGTTGATCGGTTCACCCACGCTGCCCAATAACCGCAGCGAGGACATGTCATATTCGGCTGGAATATCGCGACCCCAGCGCATAAACGTGCGGATACTGGTCGGTGCACAATACAGGATTGTCACACCATATTTCTGCACGATTTCCCACCAGCGCCCCCGGTGCGGCGTGTCCGGCGTGCCCTCATACAACACCGACGTCGTGGCATTGGCTAATGGGCCATAAACGATGTAGGAGTGGCCGGTCACCCAGCCGATATCGGCGGCCGTCCAATAAATATCGGTTTCAGGCTTGATATCAAAGACCGCCCAATGGGTGTAGGCGACCCCGACCAGGTACCCGCCGGTGGTGTGCATAATGCCCTTGGGTTTGCCTGTGGTGCCCGAGGAGTACATGATATACAGCGGGTGTTCGGCGTCAAAGAACTCGGGCTTGTGCGTGGGCGGTTGTTGATCGACGATATCGTGCCACCACACATCCCGGTCCTTGTGCCAGTCAATCTTCTGTCCGGTGCGTTCCACTACGACGACGGTGCGCACTTCGGGAATGTCTGCTAACGCTTTGTCGACGGTGGCTTTGAGCGGGTTGGTTTTGCCGCGGCGATACCCGCCGTCTGCGGTGATAACAACTTCAACACCGCAGTCTTTGACCCGGTCGGCGATCGCTCGATCCGAAAAACCGCCGAAAATGACGGTGTGAGGTGCACCGAGACGAGCGCAGGCCAGCATCGCAAAGACCGTCTCGGGAATCATGGGCATGTAGATCGCCACGCGGTCTCCGGTTTTGACCCCGAGTTCGATCAGCGCGTTGGCAGCTTTGGACACCTCGCGGAGCAGATCCGCGTAAGTGATCACCCGGGTGTCGCCGCCCTCACCTTCAAAGTAGTAGGCGACCCGATCACCAAGGCCGGCCTCCACGTGACGATCAACGCAGTTGTAGGCGGCATTGAGCTTGCCTCCGACGTACCATTTGGCAAAGGGCGCCTCTGACCAGTCGAGGACTTCGTCAAACTGCGTGTCCCAGGTGATGCGATTGGCCTGGTCGGCCCAGAACCCCAACCGGTCGTGTGCTGCTTGGTCGTATAGCTCAGCGGTCGCATTGGCTTGGGCTACAAATTCCGGTGGCGGATCAAATGTCCGGTCTTCTTGGCTAAGTTCGCGGATCGTGGGATTACTGGCCATCATGTGCTCCTTGAGGGCTGAGCTGTCCCACAGAGCAGCTCTGCATTGCGGTGCTTGACATGCTGCAAGGTGCGCTCCGCGAGACGTACGCAATGTGATGAAGGTCTCATCAGGTACCTTACGCGTGGGGCTCACTTAGCCACAAGGGGCACGAAGCATTTGGCCCGGTCAGTGAGTGCGCGCTGGTTCCAATAACGGTACGATCCGCCGATCACCGACTGGCTCATGTAGTGGCACGAGGAGAGAGGCCTGTCGGGCTTCTTCGGTACATGCGTTCGGAGCTCCGGGGATTTTGCCCTCGATCACGGCCAGAGCGATCTCATCGGCTGATTCTTGCACGAGGTAGCACGAACCATAGCACCGGTGGGTTCCGACCCAAAAAACGACGCGAAGCTTCGTGTCGGTCACAACCTCTGTCTCGTGCCAGGTCACCACGCGTTGTTCGGAGAGATCACCACGAGGAGCACCATGCCGACCGCTACACCCCTGGTGTGGAGCTTGACGACGCCGGGTAGTCTTCGAAAACCTGAAGGTGTCATGTGGCGAGTGCGTTGTGCGGACCCAGGGTTCGTAGTGTGGTGGCAATGAGCTGGTCCAGGACGGGACGATCGAGTGGATCGGGGAAGGTAAAGCGCAGTGCCGAGACGGCGACGTCGGGGTCGAAGCCCATGGCCAACAAGATACCGGAGGGTTCTTTCTTGCCGGCGGAGCAGGCCGAGCCTGAGGATGCGGCGATGCCTGCGACGTCCAGATCGACCAGCATTGATTCTCCCGAAATACCTTCAAAAACAAATGACGCGTGGTTCGGGAGGCGCTCGGTGGGATGACCGGTCAGCCGAGCACCTTGGATCTCATTGAGCACGCGTTGCACAAAGTGGTCACGTTGGGTCAGCATCGTTTGAGCTCGGGTGCCCGCCGTCGGCATAACCGCACCGACGGCTGCGGCAAATCCGGCGATAGCCGCCAAGTTTTCGGTGCCGGAGCGGTGACCGGCTTCTTGTCCACCACCGTGCAGGAGCGGTTCGAAGGCGATGCCGTTGCGGATCAACAGGGCGCCGGCACCTTGCGGGCCCCCAAATTTATGCGACGCGATCGACATAGCATCCACGGTGGTGCCGGGCCACGCACCAGATGCGAAACCCACCGGAAGCGAGGCCGCAGCTTGGACAGCATCCGTGTGCACAACCGCACCGACAGCTTTTGCAGCCTCGGCGATGCGCTCAATGGACTGCACGGTGCCCACCTCGCCGTTGGCCAAGCCGATTGAGACCAGGGTGGTATCGGCACGGATCGCAGCAAGTGCGGCTGTTTCATCGATGCGCCCAGTGGCATCCACGCCGACTTCAGTGATCTCAAACCCGCCGAGCCGGGCTAAGAAATCACATGACCTGCGGATGGAGGAATGCTCGATGGCAGTGGTGACAATGTGCTTGCCCCGCGGATTGGCTATCGCGATGCCTTTGATGGCAAGGTTATTGGCCTCGGTCCCACCTGCGGTAAATATAACCTCAGCGGGCCGTGCCCCAAAAGCCGTGGCCACCTGCTCACGAGCATGGTGTAGCGTTGTTTTTGCTGTTTTACCAGGCGTGTGCACGGATGAAGCGTTGGCCGGTCCGCCATCAAGTACGGCCAACATGGCGTGGCGAGCTTCCGGGCGTAGGGGTGAAGTCGCGGCGGCATCAAGGTACAACATCAGCGGGCATCCAATCCAAGGTCGAGTGCGGTGGCGCCGTGGGTGAGGGCTCCCACCGAAATGATATCTACGCCAGTTTCAGCTATAGCAGCCACCGTATCAAGAGTGACCCCTCCGGAGGCTTCGACAACGCAGCGGCCCGCAATCTGGTCGACCCCGGTCCGAAGGTCGGCCAGTGAGAAGTTGTCGAGCAATATGCCAGTGACCCCGGCCGCTAGTACCGGTTCGATCTGGGCCAATTCATCAACTTCGACAATGATCGAGGTCGTATGGCCCACCGCGGCCTTGACCTGACATATGGCCTCTGTCAGTCCATCACCGTGGGTAGCACTCAGTGCAGCCAGGTGATTGTCTTTGAGCATGACCGCATCGGACAGGCTGAAGCGGTGGTTCACCCCACCACCGGCAACGACCGCATGCTTTTCCAGCGCTCGCAGCCCCGGCGTGGTTTTGCGGGTATCGGCGATCCGAGCGTGGCCGCCGGTCGTGGCGACTTGATGAACAAACCGCGACGTCAAGGTGGCAATGCCGCTGAGGCGCTGCGTGAAGTTCAAGGCGACGCGTTCGCCGGTCAGGATACCGGCGGCTGGACCGTTGAGCGAAGCCAGGACTGTGCCCGCGCTGAAGTTGGTCCCGTCCGCGACCAGAGCGGTGATATTGATGTCGGGGTCTACTTGACGGAAGGTTTCGGTGAGTGCGGCCCCGCCGGCAAACACTCCGGGTTCTCTGGCCACCAGTCGAGCTTCAAAGTACATGGTCGCTGGGATCGAGGCAGCAACGGTTGCATCACCCCAGGGGGTGTCTTCGCTGAGGGCGCGGGTCACGGCATCGCCGATGAGGTTAGGCGTCAACATGGACAAATGTCTCCTTGGTGGGCTCGGGTCGCGACCGGGCGAGGATAGAAGCGGTTGTAGCGGTCAGCCGCCAGCCGGTCCGGTTTGCCTGGATAGGATCCGAGGTCGGATAATCGGCACGCCAATGACCACCGCGGGATTCGGTGCGATGCAGTGCGGCATTCGCCATCATCCGAACGAGGTCGACCATCGGATGGCATACCTCATCGAGTTGAGTCAGCATGCTGAGCAGGCCGTGCTGATCACGGGTAATGCCAAGGTGCGCTTCAACTAAGTGCTGCAGTGTGTGGTTTTGCCCAGGAAGGGCGACGCTGGGGGCGGACGACGTGGGGATCTCTGCGGCGGAGGCTACCAGTTGGGTCAATTCGTCCGTAAGGTTCCAGGTCTGGTGGTGCAAATCGTGAAGGGCGGCGTCGGCGGCGCGCGCCCCAAAAACCAAACCTTCGAGCAGCGAATTTGATGCGAGCCGATTCGCTCCGTGCAGGCCCGTTGAGGCAACCTCACCAGCAGCATAGAGGCCGGCCACCGAGGTATGCCCCACGGTATCGGTTGCGATCCCGCCCATGCAGTAGTGGGCGGCAGGGGCAACCGGCACATACTCCCTGGTCCAATCGAGACCCAATACACTCAGAGCTCGGGTGAGCACCGGAAATCTGTTCGCCAAAGTGCCGGATCCGTGGCGCTGTTCAATCACTGTGGCATCCAACCAGACACACGAGGCACTGTAATCGTCCATGACCTGCGCGCTTGTGCGGGAGACGACGTCGCGGGGCGCTAATTCCGCTTGAGGATGTGTTGGAGTCATGAATCGTCTGCCGGCGGGGTCACGCAGAACCGCCCCGGCACCACGAACGGCCTCGGAGATCAGTTGGCCGGTGCCAGGCACGACCGTTGGATGAAATTGAAGAAATTCCAGATCGGCCAGCACGGCTCCGGCGCGCGCAGCGACCAGGACACCTTGGCCCGTGACAGCCGCTGACGATGAAGTATTGGGATACAGGCCTGCGAACCCACCGGTTGCCAGGATCACCGCATCCGCCTTGAGCCGGCGAAGACCGGAGTCTGAAGCAACCGTGATGCCGGTGACCCGCCCAGCACAAGTGTCCAGTTGCTGCAGGTGAGCCTGGTCAACAAGTTGCACTACTCCGGTTGCAATGTACTGCTGTATCTGATGCGTCAGAAACGCAGACAGTGCAGCCCCGGTACTATCTTCACCCGCATGCACCACCCGGGCCCTGCTGTGAGCTGCTTCCAACCCGAACGCAAGAGCCCCGGTTGAGGTTCGATCCGCGGGAAATCCAGCCGCCAAGAGCTCGCGAACCCGTTGGACGCCGTCGGTGGCCACGAGCTGGGCTACCCCAGATGTGACTAATCCAGCCCCGGCCTTCATAGTGTCGTTGGCATGCAGTGCGGGCCTATCGCTGTGGTCCAGGGCTACGGCGATTCCGCCCTGGGCCAGCGCGGTATTCCCTGCCGAGGTGCTATCACAACCAAATCGACCGGCGCTGACCAGCGTAACGTCGGCCCCCGCGCTCGCAAGACGCTTGACCGCCGTCAACCCGGCAACGCCTGCACCGATGACGATGATCACGGCCGGGCCGCCAACATACGTTCCAGGGCGATTTCGGCGTCAGTAGCCACCCTCGGTTCAACGGAAATTTGATTCTGGACGTTGCCCTCAACCAACGCTTCCAATACCCAGGCGAGATAGGCCGGATGGATACGGTACATGGTTGAGCACGGACACACCACCGGGTCCAAACAGAAAATGGTCATCTCTGGGTGCTGGGCTTGGAGCCGGTTGACCAAGTTGATTTCGGTGCCCACCGCAAAAACGTCACCGGGATTCCCGGCTGCGATGGCTTTGCGAATGTACTCGGTTGAGCCCACGCCATCGGCAGCTTCGACCACCGGGGCCGGGCATTCTGGGTGGACGATGACCCGCACGTCGTCATAGTCAGCGCGTGCCTTCTCTATTTGCGCGACGGTAAAGCGCTTATGCACCGAGCAGAATCCATTCCATAAAATGACCCTGGCCTTGTCCAACTGCTGTTCGGTATTGCCACCCAGCGGGAGGTAGGGACGCCATAGCGGCATCTGTTCTGTGGGTATCCCCATGGCCTTGGCGGTATTGCGACCCAGGTGTTGATCGGGGAAGAAGATGACGCGCTTGCCGCGCTCAAATGCCCACTCCAGCACGGTGGCGGCATTCGATGAAGTGCACACGATGCCACCGTGACGACCACAAAACGCTTTAATTGCAGCCGAGGAATTCATATAGGTCACCGGAATAATCTCTGCTTTATCGTCCTTGGAAGAACCCAGGACGGCGGTGAGCTGCTCCCAGGCGTGTTCGACCTGATCGATCGTGGCCATATCGGCCATTGAACACCCGGCTGCAAGGTTAGGCAGAATGACCGACTGGTTATCCTGGGAAAGAATATCGGCGGTCTCAGCCATGAAGTGGACCCCACAGAATACAAATGCCTCTGCTTCCGGGTGATCCTTCGCGGCTTGGGCCAGCATGAACGAGTCGCCTACGAAATCGGCATGTTTAATGATCTCATCACGCTGGTAGAAATGGCCCAGAATCTTCAGACGATCGCCAAGCTGCGCTTTAGCAGCCATGATCCGGGTATCAAGCTGAGCTTCTGACGCTTCGGTGTATTCGGCAGGGATCGGGCCTTGCTGCGGGGTAGTGACCGGTGCAAGGTCGTCGGTTGAAGCACCAGGCCCATATCCAAGATTACGGTCAATCTGCCACGGATCGGTGGTCAATTCACTATCACACGTAGTGGTCACGCCATCCGGCACTCCGAAAGCAATGGTGTCACCGAGCACGGTGCGACCACCCTGCTCAGCGCTGGCGGCCGAAGCAATAAGATTCGCTACGCTCGTCATAGAACTCCTTATAAAATACGCTCGTTATTACTGTTGTGGTTGGTCTTTGAATCGATACAGCCGGGCTGGTCGATGCGGAGTACCCTGTTCAACGCGGCCGGTATCCATGAGCCAGCCCTGAGCTAGCATGTCGCGACGGAAATTCGCCGGGTCAATCTGTTCCCCCAAAATGGCTTCGTGCACACGACGCATCTGAGCCAGCGTGAACTCTTCGCCCAAGAACCGGTGGGCGACCGTAGAGTATTCGGTGCGCTGGCGTAGCCGCCACACGGCGTAGTCAATAATGTCAGCGTGATCAAACGCCAGCTGGGGTAACCGATCAATGGAAAACCAGGCCACGTTGGCATCCGCTGAGGCCACCAGGGCATGGGAAAATTCTGTGACGGCATCTTGTGTAGCCGAGGCGACGTCGCCCGCGACATCTCGGGACGGTTCAGTGGTAGGAGTAATGGTCAGATCAAGTTCTCCATAAAGCCCCCAGTATGCGACCGTGACTAGGCGCTGGGCCGTTGCTGAACGAGTGGTGGCACCAAAGGTATAGAGCTGTTCAAGATAACCGGGGGAGCGCAGCACCGCTTCATACAAGGTGCGAGCGGCAGTTTGGTCGAGATCTTCATCCCACGGAATGGGACCACCTGGAAGCGCCCAACACCCAGTAAACGGCGGCCGGGTGCGCCGCACCAGCGGGATCCATAGCGTGGTGAGGTTTTCTTCGCGGGAACCCTCCCGTCCGGCGTAATCACCCCATGTGGAAAGAACTTCGCCGGAACTTGGATCAGCAATGTTGGCGTCAATGGGTGGGTGCAGTGCAAAGGCGACCGTGGAGACCGCGACAGCCGGTGGCATAAAACGACGTTCAGACGCGCTCGGCGCGGAAAAGTTCACCACACAACTACCCCTGTCTGATCATTGAAGCCTTCACCCGTCTTACTTAAAGTCATTTTGACTTTAAGTAAGTATGATCCCGCTCTCATGTAAATGTCAAACCTCGCAGACTCGTTATCCACAATGAACCAGAGTGGTTCCCCTCTCCGGACCGATTGGGGGCATAATCGTTAACAGCATTCAAATGAGGTGACACGCTATGTCTGAAACTGCCCAAACAACAACAATTCGATACGCCCTCGTGCAGTCGCCGATTGGGCCACTGCTGGTTGCGGCCATTGATGAGAAAATCGTGCACGTGGCCTTCGAAAACCAAAACTTTGACAGGGTGCTAGAGCAACTTCAAGTCAAGTTCGGTCTACCGATCAAGCATGATGAGCAGGCCCTATCGTTCGCGGCCACGCAATTTGCTGAATACTTCGCTGGCACTCGCCAAGACTTCGACTTGCTCGTTCATCAGCCGACCCCTGGACGATTCCTCACGGTCGTGCAGCAGTCCTTGGCCACAATTCCCTATGGGCAAACACGAACCTACGGTCAACTTGCGACATTGTTAGAAAAGCCCGGTGCGGCACGTGCAGTTGGCAGTGCCTGCGCCAAGAACCCACTGCCGATTATCCAACCTTGTCACCGTGTCGTGAGATCAGATGGAACCCCCGGAGAATTCAGTGGGACACCCCGGGCGAAGAAATATCTGCTCGCCTTTGAACGAGGTGAGAACCCTGAGCCACCCGCATCCTGACTATCCGAACGTCATTATTGATGACAAAGGAATTGTCCGCCCGCGGTGGGCGGTCTCGAATCCTCTATTGCAACACTACTTCGATACCGAATGGGGCCACCCAGTCCGCGACGAGCAGGGCCTTTTTGAACGACTCAGTCTGGAAGGGTTCCAAGCCGGGCTGTCATGGCTAACAATTTTGAAGAAACGCCCTGCCTTCCGCGAAGCCTTCGATCACTTCGATCCCGACGCTATAGCCCGTTACGACGACGATGATATAGAACGCTTGATGGGGAATGCCGGCATCGTGCGCAACCGCCAAAAAATTCTGGCAGTGATTAATAATGCTCAAGCAACAATCGGACTCCGGGAATCCGGTGGATTGGGTGAGCTCATTTGGTCCTATCAGCCAGCACAGGATCCCAAATTGGATGCCGACGGTAACCCACCGAGCCAATCGGCGGAATCTGTCGCCTTAGCCAAAGAGCTCAAGCGCCATGGGTTCCGGTTCGTGGGTCCAACCACAATTTTTGCCATGCTCGAAGCGGTTGGGGTGATTAATACATTCCCGTTCCGCGAACCCCACGACCTTTCCAAGGCTTCTTGACCTCGTTACGGTTAAAAGACACCCAATCGTAAGGAGTGAATTCATGAGCGACCTAGAAGGCCGTCGCATAGCATTTCTCGTCACCAACGGATATGAACCATCCGAACTGTACTCACCATGGGATACGGTGGTTGAAAACGGCGGCGAGGCTGTGCTCGTCTCGCCAGAAACCGATCAAGTATCTGGTGGCGACCACTCTCAAAAAGTCGACCTGAGCGTTACTGATGCCAGGGCGGACGCTTTCGATGCACTTGTCCTTCCCGGAGGAACCAAAAATGCTGATCAGCTGCGGATGAATAACGCTGCTGTGCAGTTTACTAAGGCATTTTTTGACGCAGGCAAAACTGTGGCCTCTATTTGCCACGCTGCTTGGATGTTGGCTGAAGCTGATGTGGTCAAAGACCGCAATATGACTAGCTACCCAAGTCTGCAGACCGATCTGCGTAACGCGGGCGCGAATTGGTCCGACGAAGAACTCGTCGTGGATGGCAACCTGATTACCTCACGGACACCGGACGACCTGCCGGCTTTCAACGAGGCAATTGTCAACAAGCTCACCGAAGAGCGCTAACCACGGTGACTCTGGTTCGGCGCGGATGCAAAATTGCGTTCGCGCCGAGTGTTCTTAATCACTCAATCGGCGAAAGTTCCTTGGATCCGCTGTAAGCATCGGCGTACCTAGTCGGGCAGGACCCATACCTGGGACACGTCTAACTAGGGCAGAATAGAGAACATGGACTCCTCACAAGATACTTCCCTCATTCGTCGACTGGGACGGCTTATCGGTCGCACTGTGCTGACCGCGGCCGCTGTAGCGCTTTCCGTCTATGCAACGCGTCGGCGGCCCGACCCAGAGGAGGGCCGCGAGGCTTCAGCTGATGAGCCGGCTGAGCAAACCGAGGGGTCGGCTGTAGAAACAACTGAGGAGGAGCCAATAGCGGGAGAAGCCCCGGCCGAGGGTGAAGCTAAAGAGCCGCATGCTGATGCAGCTGAAGAATCCGGAGAGTCTACTGATGAAGTAGCCAAGGACGAGTCGGTTGTGGAAGAAGCCCCTGCGGAGGGTGAAGCTGACGAGTCAGTTAGGGAAGTTGCCGCGGAAGACCCTGTAGCAGAAGAAGTTCGTGCCGGGGGTGAGTCTGAAGAGTCAGCTGGTGAAGCAAGACCGCTTGACGAGCTAACGGCAGATGAATTGTATCCATTGGCGCAACGATTGGACATTGTCGGACGAGCGACCATGGACCAGGCACAGTTGGTTGAAGCCCTGCAGGCCGAAGGGATTCGTGAAGTAGCCCAGGGGGAACCTGTAACAGATGAAGTTCCAGCAGGGAGTGAATCCGAAGAGTCTGAAGAGTCAGCTGGTGAAGCAAGACCGCTTGACGAGCTAACGGCAGATGAATTGTATCCATTGGCGCAACGATTGGACATTGTCGGACGAGCGACCATGGACCAGGCACAGTTGGTTGAAGCCCTGCAGGCCGAAGGGATTCGTGAAGTAGCCCAGGGGGAACCTGTAGCAGAAGAAGCCCCTGATGAGGGAGAAACTGAAGAGCATGCTGATGAAATAGCGGAAACTGGTGACGCCACCTCAACTGAACAACCTGCGGTAGACGAAGGCCAGGAGCCGATCGCAGTAAGACCGCTTGACGAGCTGACGGCAGAGGAGCTGTATCGGTTGGCGCAACGATTGGACATTGCTGGACGATCGACCATGCGCAAAGCACAGTTGGTTGAGGCATTGAAGGCAGAAGGTATTGATGAAGCAGAAGTGTAACCCGCCCAAACGTGCCGCAGCCACCCCAATTTTTGGGCCAGAATCGTGACAATTCGAAAGTTCTGGGCAAATGTGGCACAATAATTCAGGTGTTGATGATCAATCAACAATCCGCCCTGGTGTAATGGCAGCACGCCAGCCTTTGGAGCTGTGTGGTCTAGGTTCGAATCCTAGGGGCGGAACTGCCGCAACGCGGTTGAGAAATAGCGTCTTACGATCAAAGGTGAGATCTCCTTGAATTCTTCTTCTCCCGCGGCAGTTATCGTGCTAGCCGCCGGCGCCGGCACGCGAATGAAATCCTCTCTACCAAAAGTTCTCCACTCAATCGGTGGGCGCTCACTCGTAGGCCATGCCCTTGATGCTGCAGTCAGTCTTAACCCAGAACATCTGGTCGCAGTCGTACGCCACGAACGCGAACGCGTGGTCGAGCATCTCTTGGCACACAACGCCGACCTGGTCATTGCCGATCAAGACGAGGTCCCGGGGACTGGTCGCGCTGTTGAATTGGGTCTAGATGCGATCGGCTCTGTGACCGGAACTGTCGTTGTGACCTACGGGGATGTGCCACTGCTGACCCCGGGAACACTGTCTGCACTTGTCGCAGAGCACCAAAATGACGGAAACGCTGTCACCGTGTTGACCGCGAATGTTCCGGATGCCACCGGATATGGTCGGATCGTGCGTGACGACAACGGGCTTGTGACTCAAATCGTTGAGCACAAAGACGCTTTAAAAATCGCTGAGGAAACCGGTGATGCCACACTGGTCGACATCACCGAGATCAACTCCGGCATCTACGCTTTCGACGGTGAAGTGCTGGCTCGTACCCTGAACCAAGTCACCACGGACAACGTCCAGGGTGAAAAATACCTCACCGATGTACTCGGCCTGGCGCGTGAAGAGGGCGGTCGCGTCGCAGCCTATGTGACCGAGGATGTCATGGAAGTTGAAGGAGTCAACGACCGAGTCCAGTTGGCCACCCTGGGTGCCGAGCTCAACCGTCGAATTACCCACCGATGGATGCGCTCTGGTGTGACGATTATCGATCCGTCCACCACGTGGATTGATGTTGATGTTGAACTGGCACAAGATGTAACCATCAAACCCAACACTCAATTACACGGCAACACTACGATTGCCACCGGTGCCACTATTGGCCCAGATACCACGTTGGTTGACGTCCAAGTCGGCGAAAACGCCACCGTTCGTCGCACCGAAGCCACCCAGGCACTCATTGGTCAGGCCGCCAACGTTGGACCATTCACCTACATTCGCCCCGGAACGGTCTTGGGTGATACCGGCAAGATCGGTGCATTTTACGAAACCAAAAACGTCAACATCGGCCGCGGTGCAAAACTTTCACACTTGGGCTATGCCGGCGACGCCGATATCGGCGAAAACTCCAATATTGGTTGCGGCAATATTACCGCGAACTACGACGGAGTTAACAAACACCGCACCGTCATCGGTGCCGAAGTGCGCACCGGTTCCAACACGGTCTTCACGGCTCCAGTAGAAGTCGGCGACGGGGCCTACACCGCAGCAGGCGCGGTCATCCGAAAAAATGTTCCACCGGGCGCGCTGTCGATGAACGCTATGGACCAGCGTATTATTGAAGACTGGGTTCTCGAACGTCGAGCAGGCTCTGCTGCCGCCGAGGCCGCGCAAAAAGCTCGCGGCAAGTCATAAACTTCCAGCATACTGTTGGGCGCTGTAGGACGGCCTACAGTAAGAAGATCCAAACACGCCGTACGTTCTAGGGAGAACTTGGTTGAGCGAAATCGTCACCAATGAGAACAAGAAGCTCGTGTTAGCCTCGGGTCGCGCACATCCGGAGCTTGCTGCAGAGATCGCCGAACATCTGGGCACCGAGTTGTTGCCGTTGGATGCGTATGACTTTGCAAACGGTGAAATGTACGTTCGCCCGGGCGAATCAGTACGTGGCAAAGACGTCTTTATTATCCAGGCTCACCCAGCGCCTATGAACAACTGGGTCATGGAACAGCTCTTGCTGTGTGACGCCATGAAGCGTGCTTCGGCTCGTCGCATCACCGTGGTTTCTCCGTTTTATCCTTATGCACGCCAGGACAAAAAAGGCCGTGGACGCGAACCGATCTCGGCTCGTATGATCGCAGACCTCTACCTAGCAACCGGTGCTCATCGCATCATGTCCATGGATCTGCATACCTCGCAGATTCAGGGATTCTTTGATGGACCAGTGGATCACTTATTTGCTTTCCCTATTCTGGCTGACTATATCCGCGGTCGCGTCGACGTCGATAATGTCACCGTGGTTTCACCTGATACCGGACGTGTGCGCGTAGCCGAACAATGGGCCGAACGCCTCGGTGGCGCACCACTGGCCTTCGTGCACAAATCCCGCGACCTTAGCCAACCGAATAAAGCCGAATCCAAGACCGTGGTGGGCGAAGTCAAGGGTCGTGTTTGTGTCTTGATCGACGACATGATCGATACCGGCGGTACTATCGCCGGGGCCGTCAAGATCCTCAAGGACGCAGGAGCTGCAGAAGTCATCATCGCGGCAACCCACGCCGTCTTCTCCGACCCAGCCGCAGAACGTCTGGCCAACTCGGGAGCCTCGGAAGTTGTTGTTACCAACACGCTGCCGATTCCAGAAGAAAAGCGGTTCGACAACCTCACGGTGCTGTCGGTTGCGCCTATTTTGGCCAATGCCATCCGCGAGGTCTTCGAAGACGGGTCCGTCACCAGTCTGTTTGATGGCAACGCCTAAAGACATCGCTCCTTAACTATTTGACCGCTACCAGCACGGTGGCGGTCAAATTCGTTAAAGCCCCAACCGGGTGCTATAGTAGTGACTCGTTGCCCAGGCGAGGGAGTCTCACCCACTCCGTGATCGACGAGGCTTTGTGAACACCATCTGATGTTTGCAGTTCCTGCCTGGAAACCACGAGTGCTTAATGCACCGTACGAACTACAGGAGGAATACACATGGCTGTTGACTACATCGAGTTGACCGTTGAAACCCGCACCGACTTTGGTAAAGGTGCATCCCGTCGCGCACGTCGTGATGGTTACATCCCAGCCGTGCTCTACGGCCACGGCGAAGAACCACGCCACCTACTGCTGCCACGTCACGAAGGCTTCCTGGCACTGCGTAACGCTAACCAGCTGCTTCGCCTGACCGAAGGCGACCACTCTGAAATGGCTTTGCCAAAAGATATCCAGCGCAACCCTCTCAAAGAAGAAGTCGACCACGTCGACTTAATCTTGGTCCGTCGCGGTGAACTTGTCACCGTTGAGGTCTGGGTTGAGGTCATCGGTGAACCAGCACCAGAGCACGCCCACGTTATGCAGGTCTCGTCCATTCCGGTTAAAGCTGACGCCCTGGATCTTCCAGAATATGTTCAGATCGATCTGACCGATCGCACGGCCGGTGAGCACATCTACGCCCCAGACGTGATCCTTCCAGAAGGCGTCACGATCGATCTTGAAGATGACTACCTGATCGCCACCGTCGACGAAATCACCGATCAGGACCTCGGCGAAGATACCGAAGGATCTGACGGCGAAGTCCCAACCGTAGCTGAAGACAAAGCCGGAGAGTAACTCAGCCCTTGACTCACACCACAGGAGCACTCGATCCCACCACCGGTCCGGTACTGGTGGTGGGATTGGGTAATCCCGGCGACCGCTATGCCGCGACCCGACACAATATCGGACACATGGTGGTCAACGAACTTGCCAATCGGAATGCCCAACGCTGGACCACGCATAAGGCGGGTGCTGCCGTTGCGGCATTCCGTCTCGGCATAGGCGGCCCAAAAATCGTACTGGCGAAACCGGCCACCTTTATGAACCTGTCAGGCAAACCCGTAGCTGCCCTCATGAAGTTCTTTGACCTTGGTCCCGACAGTCTGATTGTTGTCCACGATGAACTTGACGTGGATTACGATATGCTGCGCTTGAAACGCGGTGGGGGAGAAGGCGGCCACAACGGGCTGAAATCGATCTCTCAAGCCATCGGTACCAAAGACTATTTGCGTGTAAGAGCCGGCATCGGCCGACCGCCGGGAAGAATGGCCCCTGCTGACTACGTGCTGCGGCCGTTCTCAACGACCGAGCAACAAACGCTTACGATGCACATCGACCGGGCGGCGGATGCGATTGAAGCGCTCATCGAAGGCGGACTCACGACAGCCCAAAATCAGTTCCATCAAAAGCCATAGTAGGACCACGGCGGGATGATTGATCTACAATCACCCCGCCGCCATCTTTAATCCTGGTTAATGTTGTTGAAGCCAGGCATCCAATTTCTTCGTCATGCCGCTGAGTAGCTTCCCGACCTGAGGTTCCGCCATTTGAGCGATTTTGGATCCCATGAATGGAATTTTCGACTCCACAGATCCCGCAATCGCTACGGTTGTGCCCGACGCATCAGCGGTGGGGGTGAGCTTGATGGTAGCGGTGCCAGTAGCCTTGGCCAATGGGACTTTGATCGTGACATTGGCATCTCGAGAACCATCAGTGGCAGCAGCAGACCACGCTTCGGTTTGTTCGATCTGTACTCGACCTTTAGCAAAACGCTGCACAGCCGAAGGCAACCGATCCGCGATCTTGCTGCCATCAAGACTGCGGTGAATGGTCACGTTAACGGTGTCACTGGCTGCAGGTTGTGCCGGGGTAACCATGAACTGATCAACAGTTGCCTGGAAATCCTCAGCAGCGTGTTGTTGAAAATCTCTACTAATTAACCCTTCAAAAACCTTCTGTGGCGGGTGGGAAACGACGGTGGATTCTTGAAAAGCCATGAGCTCACTCTCTGCTGCTCGCTAACAGTGGATAGAACGCAAGTGTAGACGATGCAAGGCCGAAAACCGATATGCTAAAGGGTGCGCCGGTCGTGATTATTACCAAAAACGGGAAGTTGAATTTTGTCTCAAGACGCTGTGTTATCAGGGCTACGTGACCTCCTAGGGGCGGATACTGCGGTATCTGCGATGCGGACCTCCATCACCCGCCCCAATCGAACCCAAGACTTATCGCTGACCTTGCCCGATGGCGCACGCGAAGCAGTCACGGCCGCCTTGGCAGAGTCTCTCAGGGAGGCGTCATTCGGCGCACCTGTAGTACTGCTGGTGACGGCCACGGCCCGGGAGGCCGAAGATCTCGCACAAGGGCTGGGCGCCTGGATGGATCCTGCGAGCATCGCACACTTCCCATCCTGGGAAACTCTGCCCCACGAACGCTTATCACCGCGCAGCGACACTGTGGGGGAGCGCATGGCGGTATTGCGCAGATTGGCTCATCCAGGACGAGATGGCCAACCACCACTCCGGGTGCTCACCGCACCGGTGCGATCCATTGTGCAGCCAATCGTTAAAGGGCTGGGCGATCTAGAACCAGTGCTGCTAAAAACCGGGGAATTCTACGATTTTGAACAGGTCGTTCAAGATCTTGCCAAGGCTGCATACTCGCGGGTGGATATGGTGTCACGTCGTGGTGAATTCGCCGTTCGGGGTGGCATTATTGACGTGTTCCCACCGACCGAAGACCACCCGTATCGCATCGAGTTCTTTGGCGACGAGGTCGAGGAGATTCGCTACTTCTCCATTGCTGACCAACGATCACTGGTAGATACTTCCGCTGATGGCTCAGAGACACCGACTTTGATGTATGCGCCCCCGTGCCGCGAACTATTGCTGACCGAAGAAGTACAGCAGAAAGCTCGAGACCTGCAGGTGTCGATGCCCAATGTTTTAGAGATCCTAGAGCCTATGTCCAACGGGGTAGCAGTCGAGGGCATGGAATCGCTGGCGCCCTTGGTCACGGAGATGGAATCCTTTTTAGATGTGCTCCCGGAAGGCTCTGTCACGATTGTTGTTGAGCCAGAAAAAGTTCGCTCTCGGGTCCACGACCTACTAGAAACCAACGAGGAGTTCCTTGCCGCAGCCTGGGCGGCAGCCGGTGAGGGACTGGCAGCCCCGGTGGAAAACCAGCAAGAGGCCGGTGGCTTTGCCACACTGGGCGACACTCGCAGCATCGCTTTGGAACGAGATCAAGGATGGTGGCAGTTCACCGCCTTTGAGATGGATCAAACCTTCGACGCCACCGCGTTGCGGACTGGCTTTACTGCGCCGGCTCAGTTTGCCGGGGATGTACCAGCCCTCATGGAACACGTGGGGAACCGGATTCGAGACAAATGGTCGATCGCAGTGGCCACCCACGGCCCCGGACCTGCTCGACGTCTTGCAGAAATCTTCAACGAAGCAGGCCATAGCGCAACCGTTGTGGACTGCATTACCGAGGCCAAGCCCGCTCACATCCAGATCACGGTGGCTAGCCTCGGCGCCGGGTTCGCCTGGGCAGCAGAACGCTTAGCGGTCGTTACCGAGTACGACCTATTCGGTCGTCAAGCGGCAGGCACGCAACGCGGTGAAAAGCGTTCGCTGGCACGCAAGCGTCGCAATGCAGTCGACCCGTTAGCACTAGAAGAAGGTGACTTCGTTGTCCATAATCAACACGGGATCGCCAAGTTCATCGAGCTGCAGCGCCGCAAAGTGGCCGGAGCCAGGTCTACCGCTGGTGAAGAGGGATACCGAGAATACCTGGTCTTAGAATTTGCGCCATCCAAACGCGGAGGGGCAGGAGACCGACTCTTTGTCCCGACCGATCAGCTCGATCAGGTCAGCCAATATGTCGGTGGTGACGCGCCCACTCTTTCAAAAATGGGGGGATCTGACTGGGCTCAGACCAAGTCGAAAGCCCGTCGCGCTACTCGAGAGATTGCCAAAGAACTCATCCAACTGTATTCGGCACGTATGGCCACCACCGGTCATGCTTTCTCACCGGATACTCCGTGGCAGGCTGAATTGGAGGAAGCTTTCCCCCATATCGAAACGCCAGACCAGCTGACCACAGTTGAAGAAGTCAAACAGGACATGGAAACAGAAGTGCCCATGGACCGTCTGGTCGCTGGCGACGTGGGCTTTGGCAAGACTGAAGTTGCAGTCCGCGCGGCATTCAAGGCGATTCAAGATGGCAAACAGGTCGCACTGTTAGTGCCGACGACGTTATTGGCACGCCAACACACCGAGACCTTTACTGAACGCTTTGCTGGTTTCCCGATAACAGTTCGAGCCCTATCGCGTTTCCAAAAGACTAAAGAGTCGCGTGATACGGTCAATGGCCTGGCCGACGGCAGCGTCGACATGGTAATTGGGACCCACCGACTGTTATCTGAAGAAATCCAATTCAAAGACCTCGGTCTAGTGATCATCGACGAAGAACAGCGATTCGGTGTCGAACACAAAGAAAAGCTCAAGCAGTTGCGCACCAACGTTGACGTGTTAGCGATGACCGCTACCCCGATTCCGCGTACCTTGGAAATGTCGATGACCGGAATTCGAGAGACCTCTACGCTGGCTACGCCACCCGAACAACGACACCCGGTATTGACTTATGTGGGGCCGTATACGGATAAGCAGATCACCGCTGCGATTCGACGTGAAATGATGCGTGAAGGTCAGGTGTTCTATGTCCACAACCGGGTCAACAGTATCAATAAGGTCGCGGCACGAATCCAAGAGCTTATCCCAGAGGCACGGGTCGCTGTCGCCCACGGGCGCATGTCGGAAACCACGTTGGAACAGATTATGGTCGATTTCTGGGAAAAAGAATACGACGTTCTTGTGTCCACCACCATTATCGAGACCGGGCTAGACATCGCCAATGCCAACACCCTGATCATCGAAGACGCCCAGCGCTACGGCCTGTCGCAGCTTCACCAGTTGCGCGGCCGAGTGGGTCGTGGTCGCGACCGCGCGTACGCCTATTTCTTGTATGATTCCGGCCGGCCACTCAATGAGACTGCTATGGAACGTCTGAAAGCTGTCGCGACACATAATGAGCTGGGTTCGGGTTTGCAGTTAGCCCAGAAGGACTTAGAAATCCGCGGTGCTGGCAACCTGCTGGGTGGGGAACAGTCAGGCCACATCGCCGGTGTTGGATTCGATCTGTATCTTCGCATGGTTGGCGAAGCCGTGGCCGATTTCAAGGGCGAAGAAGATACCTCGCCACAGGAAGTGAAAGTCGAACTGCCGGTCAACGCTCATTTGCCACATGACTATGTGCCGGGTGAACGGCTGCGCCTGGAGGCCTACCGTAATCTGGCACAGGCCTCTGATGAGGCAGCCGTCAATGCTGCTGTCGAAGAGCTTCAGGACCGTTACGGTGAGCTACCGGATGCCGCAGAAAACCTGGTCGCAGTGGCAAACTTCCGCAACACCGCTCGCGAATTCGGGATCTACGAGATCATGCTCATGGGCAAGAACATCAAGTTCGGGCCGGTTGAAGAGCTTCCGGATTCTCGTGCGATGCGTATGAAACGGATGTATCCAGGAGCTACTCACCGGGCTCCGCTTAAGGGCATTATGGTGCCTCGGCCCAAAACGCAAGCGGTTACCGGTAAAGACCTCGTCGATGCTGAACTGTTGGCATGGGCCAGGGAGTTTATCGAGAATATTTTCGGAGAGAACTAGCGTCCTGGCGTCGTCGGAAGAACTTTCGTTCTTGGGGTGACCCTGACAGGAGGCGTGACGCAGGCGTTGAGTTGATCATCAGTCCGATGATAAACGAAATGACCAGTGCCACGCCCATCCGTAATAACAGGTGTGCCAGCGAGTCGTCGCCGAAACCATTTTGGTACATCCACACCAAGACTAGGCCGTGGAAGAAGACAACAGCGGTACCTGTACGTACCAGCCTGGAGACCACGGCCTGCGCGGTGGGGAGTTTCTGTAATCCCTCGTTGACCCAGGTGGCAAAAATAAGAATAAAACCCACGGTCACGGCGATAGCGATGAGCGGCGTCGCTACGATAGTGCCGAAATCACCGACCTGAATATAATGTGCCCCCACATCTGTGGCATAAGTGATCCATAGCGCGATGGTTACGACAACGAGCCCAAGTGTGGCGAGCACATGCGACGAATACTTACGCACCAAGGGCATTAACAATTTGCGCAGCAGTTCACCAACTAACAGATAAAACATCACCGGCCAGGCCAGCCCTATCCGCAGGGGAGTATCTACCAGCGGGTGCGCGTCGAAGACTCCGATGCTAACGAGCCGGTAACATACAAACGACGTCGTTACTCCAAGGATGGCCACACACCAAACTACCGCCGGACCGAGCGGTTCTAACAGCCGACGTAGTAGTGTGGCACCAGCCAGGGTGGTGATAAACCAGGCAGCCATCCAAAAAATCGACTGGCCTGAACCTCCGACCCAGCCGGTATGCAGGTGTTCTAAGATCACATCATCCTGACCCCACTCCACGGTGATAATCCACGCCGATATGAGGACCGACCATGCCAGATAGGGGATGATCAGTGTGTCCCATCGGCGAGTGAACTCCGAGCGGAAGGTGCGTCCCGGGCTGAAAAAGAAACCCGAAAGCATGAAGAATAAGGGCATCCGCCAGATGGTGAGGAGTTCGGCATTCTGAAAATAGCCGGCGTGACCAATCACAACCATCATGATCGAAAAAACTCGAAGCAGATCGATGCCGACGTTGCGAGCTGAGCGAGTGGTGGTCATAAGTCCGTTTCAATGATTAGGCAGCAGTTGCTACCCGAACTAGTCTTTCCTGAGGTACTCCAGCTAGTGTACGAGCCGCGGGTGTCATATTGATAATCAGTCCCACGGCGAATGCTGCGGTGGCAGTGATGCCAAAACGGATGAATAAGTCCGTAAATGAGCTGGAATTGAATCCGAGAGCGTACGTCCACAGCAGGATGAGCCCGTGACACAGGACTACGGTCGAGCCAGTTCGTGCAAGACGTCCCACGATCAGAGCTGCGGCCTGCCATTGCAGCAGGATCCGGTTCACCAGGGTAGCAAAGATCATAAGAAACCCGACGGTGACCGTGATGGCAATCCCAGGGGTAATGAAAGGCCAGCCAAAGCGGCCGGCATGAATGTAATGCGGCGCGATACTGAAGTGGTGGGCGAGCACGAGGGGCGCTATGACTAAGACCGCTCCGATTGATGATGCGCGTGTCGTGGAGAGCTCTTGGACTACTGGCATAACGCGAGTGCGAATCTCTTGGCCGATAAGCAGATAAAAGATCACCGGTAAGCTGATGCCCAATCGCAAAGGTAGTTCTGCAAAAGGATGCGCATCAAGGACCTCAATATGCCGGAAGTATTCGAGAAGACGTGTGGCAACGAGCCCGGCTATAGCTATCACCCAAACCACCCAACGCGGAAAACGTTCTAAGTACCGTACAATTACGGCGGATAGCGCCAGGGTGAACAGAAACCATGATGACATCCAGAACACAGATCTGCCGGTGCCGCCGCGCCATCCGGTGTACAGGTGGTGCAGCAGGTCCGTTGGGTTATCCCATTTCAGCGCCACCAAGACCAAGGTGATGACCATTGACCAGGTCAGATACGGGATAATTAATGTCTCCCAGCGTCTGGCAAGTTCTCCTCGTAGGGAGCGACGGTAGGGGACCAGGAAGAATCCCGAGAGAATGAAGAACAGTGGCATCCGCCACAGGGCTAACAAGCTGGAGCCGTCAAAGGTTCCCGCGTGTCCGAGGATGACCATGACGATCGAAAAGACGCGGAGCGCATCGATGCCGAGATTTCGTTGTGTGAGGTTCATAAGGGCGCAAACATAACAGCACCCGGGGTAACAGACCCCGGGTGCTGTTTGTTAACTCGTTGCGAGAGTTTTTAGAGATTTGGTGATTTTGTTTCGTGAATTGGATCAGTTACAAAACCCTCATCCACGGTGTTGGAACGCCCAATGACTTCCTTAGGAATCGCGAATGCTAGCGAACCTAGCAAGATCAGGCCACCCATGGGAATCCACACGGTGCCAAAGCTCAAAAAGTTCAACATGTACAGACCAACAATGAAGAGCAACAGTACGACGCCGTACATAATCCAGTTGCCAGCGGTATTGCCTTCACCGGAGAAATTTGCCGGTTTACCGTCACGAATCAAGGGGGACACCTCGTTCTTTCAGAAATTCTACTGTCGCCAGCATAGCTTGAGCGACGGTGCGATGATGTGTTGTTAACTAAGAATAGCGTAAGTCGAGCTGGCGCCTAGCCGGGTTGCACCGGCTCTGAGCATCTCCACGGCATCCTGACGGGTTCGAATGCCGCCGGAGGCCTTAACGCCGAGCTTACTGCCCACCACCTTGCGCATCAGTGCGACGTCGGCGACGGTCGCCCCGCCCGGCCCGAAGCCAGTCGAGGTCTTTACGAAATCAGCACCCGCCTCAACGGCTGCTTCGCATGCCAAGATCTTTGCCTGATCGGTCAAGGCCGCTGTCTCCAAAATGACCTTGACCAGGACGTCGTGCCCCCGCGCGGCATCAACCACAGCGCCAATGTCCCGCAGCAGGACCGACTTGTCAGCAACCAGCGCGGCTGCCTGGTTGATCACCATATCGACCTCTTCTGCGCCGTTGGCAATTGCCTGGGCTGTTTCAAAGGACTTGGTCTCTGGAGTCTGGGCGCCAGAAGGAAAACCGATCACCGTGCAAATCTTTACGGGTGACTCAGCCAGGCGTCTTGTGGCCTGGGCTACCCAGATCGGTTGCACACACACCGAAGCGGTTTCAAACTCAGCCGCCTGATCGCACAGTTTGGCCACGTCTTGGGCCGTTGCGGTGGGTGCCAGTAGCGTGTGATCAATCATCGCTGCCAACTGTTGGGGGTCGAGTTCATCGACCTGGGAGGGGGTCAGCGGGACGGTAGCGGACACGGGGTCTCCTTATGTGATTTGGACAAGGGCGGAAGCTTCATCTCGCAGTTGCGACAAAACGGTCTGTGCCGTTTCGAGAGACGTGCCGGGGGCGGCTGTGACAGAAACATAACATTTGATCTTCGGTTCAGTACCGGATGGTCGGATCATCAACCGCGCCGATAGCGGTCCGCTCGTGGAAAACTCCAACATATTCATCGGCCCGTATCGCTGAGCGAGCGGCACCTCAGGATGTTGATAGTCAACGACGGTCACCGGTGCCAAACCGGTCAACTCACTGGGTGGGTTGGCACGCAAATCATCGACCAACAATGCCCCTACGGACGGGGACGGCACCACAACGGCGACCTGATCAGTCAGTGTGGGTCCCATCGCAGCGGTCAGCTTATCCAGATAGGTCAACAAATCCGAGCCGGCAGCTTTAAGCTCAGCTGCTAGATCGAGCATCACCACAGCGGCCGAGAGTCCGTCTTTATCGTTGACCAGGTGCGGGGCCACTGCATAGCCGAGCGCCTCTTCGTAGCCGTACCCCAGCTCGCTAACCCGACAGATCCATTTGAAGCCGGTAGGTGTGACTTCATGCCGCACATCGTGTTGACTGGCCAATTGCGCCAACTGGGGTGCCGAAACGATGGAATTTGCTACCGCAAGGTCGCGGGCGACCATATACGGCATCAATCGTGCTCCGAGGATCAACCCCACTGCATCCCCTGACAGACGTCGCCACTGGCCATTGTCTGCTACCGCGATAGCTAATCTATCGGCATCCGGATCGTGAGCCACGATCAGATCGGTTTGCGGATGAGCTGCCGCAGTGGCAAATGATTCCTCTAAAGCACCGGGCTCTTCAGGATTAGGGAAGCCTACCGTGGGAAATCCCGGATCGGGGTCCGCTTGGCTCGACACCAGCTGCGGTGCACGAAATCCCGTGGCTTGAAGAAGCCGAGTAAACGTGTCGGCTCCGACCCCGTGCATCGCGGTATACACGATGTTCAACTCGGCTCGGTGCGATGAGGTCGGGGAGAGGTCACTGAGGAACTGGGCAACAGCGGCCACGTATTCATCGATGACGGCGTCTGCAATGTACTCCCAACCCGTCTCGGCCCGTGGTGGGAGCTGTGGTGCCGTATTCCACTCTTGGATGTGCCCTGCGATGAGACGGTCGGTCGGGGCGGTGAGCTGACCGTACGCTCCGGCAGCATCGTCTGGTGCCACCAAACGCGAACCTAGATAGACCTTGTACCCGTTGTCCGCAGGTGGGTTGTGGGAAGCGGTGACCATGATTCCGATATCAGCTTGAAAGTGTTTCAGCGCAAATGCCAACACTGGTGTTGGAGTCCTGTGGGACATCAGGCGGACATGACAACCAGCGGCGGTCAAAACCGCTGCGGAATCAATTGCAAAGTCTTGTGAGCCGTGGCGTGCATCGTAACCAATGACCACCTGAGGATCGGTCACGTGCTGCTGGGCGAAATCCGCGATCCCTGCGGCTGCCCGTTGTACTACGACTCGATTCATGCGTGTAGTACCCGGTCCCAAGGGTGCCCGAAGACCTGCGGTGCCAAACGTCAGATACCCGGCAAACCGTGCTGTCAAAGCGGCCAGGGCTGCGTCGTCACCGGCTTCTGCGGCGTCGATTTCCTTGGTCAGCACCTCGGCATTTGCCGGGTCCAGGGTCAGCCACTGACGCGCTGTTGCCAAAAGGTCAGTCATCTTAGATCGCTCGGATAATATCGGCGAGCAGTTTCGATACCCGCGGTGCTGCAGCGGCTCCAGCAGCCAAAACGTCCTCGTGGGATAGGGCTGCGTCTGTCACTCCGGCACCGGGATTGGTCACCAGCGAGACGCCCAAGACTTCCAGGCCGGCATGACGGGCCGCGATCGTATCCAACGCCGTCGACATACCCACCAGGTCCCCACCGAGTCTTGCCGCCATGGCAACTTCTGCAGGCGTCTCGTATTGTGGTCCGGCGAATTGCACATACACACCTTCTTTCAGGCTTGGGTCCACCTGCTTGGCGATTGCGCGCAGCCGGGCAGCATAGGCATCCGTCATATCCACAAATGCTGGACCAGCCAGTGGTGTCACACCCGTGAGATTTATGTGATCGGCAATCAGCACCGGGGTGCCTGGCGCTAGATCTGGGCTCAGGCCGCCACACCCATTGGTCAACACGACCGTGTCGGCGCCTGCTGCAGCGATCATGCGGACAACGTGAGCAACTGCCTGGACATCACGATTGGCATAAAAATGCGTACGGGAACCAAACACGAGGGCCCGGCGACCGTTGGACAACCGAACGGACGTGATTTTCTGGACGTGGCCGGCTACATCGTCACCGTCGAGTCCAGGGACGTCGTGAAACGGTATTTCAGCGACAACCTCGCCCAATGAGTCGATGGTGTGAGCCCACCCGGAACCCAGTACTACGCCGATATCGTGTCGTTGTGCCTCCAGCTTGTCGGCTAGCACGGTTGCTGCCTGACGAGCCAGTTCAAAGCCTGGATGATCGCCAATTAAAAACTCTGTCGTTTCTTTCACAGCCCCCACTGTAGCGCCGCCACAAACCAAATCCAACGAAATTCATGTCGACCCGGCGTAGTGTTCATGCATTTCGGAGCAAAACAGACCACAATAGGACACGTGAGCACTTTTGAACTTGTCCCGCGCCCGTCCATTACGATCATCGGTGGTGGACCAGGTGGTTATGAAGCCGCCCTGGTCGCCTCAAAATTTGGCGCCGATGTCACGCTGATTGAACGCAATGGGATCGGTGGGTCCGCGGTGTTAACCGATGTCGTTCCTTCAAAGACCCTTATCGCGTCTGCCGACTCCCGCCGCCGAGTCAAGGGCGCTCCGAGCCTTGGCCTGGAATTTGACGCCGACTCGGTGCATTCCAATATTGAAGTCATCGACCGGCGACTGTTACGCCTGGCTTCGGATCAGTCCGAAGACATTCGCCGGGTCCTGCAGGCTAAAGGTGTGCGGATCCTGATGGGAGAAGGGCGCTTCGTTGATCGCAACCTCGTCGAGGTTCAGACGATGGAAGGCCACGTTGAACCGGTGCACTCGGATGCGGTGTTGATCGCTACGGGAGCATCACCGCGGGAACTGCCCACGGCCATGCCCGATGGAGAACGCATCTTCAACTGGAAACAGCTTTACTCAATGGAAAAACTGCCCGAGCACATGGTGGTCGTCGGATCGGGTGTCACAGGCGCTGAGTTTGCTTCCGCCTACCAGTTGCTCGGCTCCAACGTCACGTTGGTGTCCTCGCGTGAGACGCTGCTGCCAGGCGAAGACCCGGATGCGGCCCAGGTCCTTGAAGATGTGTTTCGCGAAAGTGGCGTCAATGTCATTTCTCGCACGCGCGCTGAAGCTGTGACGCGCATTCGTGACGGTGTTCGGGTCGAGCTGTCGGCCGGAGGCTACGTTGAGGGCTCACACTGTCTACTGGCAGTCGGCGGGATACCGAACACTTCCGAGTTAGGACTAGAAAACATCGGGGTTGAAACGGCCGAGTCCGGCCACATCAAGATCGATGCAGTGTCCCGGACTTCCGTACCAGGAGTGTATGCTGCCGGGGACTGCACCGGGCGCCTTGCGCTGGCTTCGGTTGCTGCAATGCAGGGCAGGATTGCCGTTAACCATATCCTTGGTGATACGGTCAAACCGTTTTCCCGCAACCAGGTGGCCTCGAATATTTTTACCTCCCCGGAGATTGCCACAGTTGGCGTCACCGACGCAATGGTTACCAGCGGGGAATACCAGGTCGATGAATATATGATTCCGATGGCGGCCAATCCGCGCGCCAAGATGATGAATGTTCGCGAGGGTTTTGTGAAAATCTTTGCCCGCCGGGGATCTGGACACGTCCTGGGCGGTGTGATCGTAGCACCGCGAGCCTCGGATCTCATCTATGCGTTGACCTTGGCCGTGACCCATAAGCTGCACGTTGACGATCTAGCGGACACCTTTACCATCTACCCGTCGCTGTCGGGCACCGTGGCTGAAGTGGCTCGCCAATTGCACAAGCGCGAAGAGTTCTAACCCACCGGTCACCGAGCAGCTGCGCCAAGCCCTGGCCAGGGACTACACTGAAAAACATGATGATCTCGTACGTCGTTCGGAGATATCGTGACTGACAACATTTTGTGGCAACCTACCGCTGAGCAGGTACGCGCCACTGCCATGTATGCATTCATGACGGCTATGAATGCCAAACATGGCCTGTCCATGGAGACCTATCTGGACCTGTGGCGGTGGTCCGTAGCTGACCTAGAACTGTTCTGGACCGAGATCTGGGATTACTTTGAGGTTATCGGAGAAAAACCCACCGGTCCGATGCTCCAGGGTCGCATGCCCGATACCCTCTGGGGTCGGGGTGCCACGGTGAACTACGCCCAGAACGTGTTGCGCTACGCTCAAGAGCTAGCCGATCAGGAAGCCATTGTCGGCCTCGATGAATCCCTGAACCGTACAGCACTGACCTGGCAACAACTCGCCGGACAGGTCGGCGCCTTTGCCCATCACCTACGCAGCATCGGCGTGGGCCAAGGCGATGTGGTGGCTGCGGCCATGCCCAACATTCCACAGGCCATCGTTGGGCTGTTAGGTAGCGCGGCGGTGGGCGCGATCTGGTCGGTCGTCAACGTCGACTTCGGCGTTACCGGCATCCTGAGCCGTTTCAAACAATTGCAACCCAAAGTGCTCATCACCATCGACGCGGTCGAACTTGGGGGCACACTTCGGCATCAAATCGACGACCTTGACGCACTGTTAGAAGACCTGCCATCGGTGGCCCACCACATCCTGGTCGAAAACGCACACACCGGTGTGGCTGACCAGGTCGCTCCTGTCGTTACGGACCACGAGGTCAGCACAACGCGTTATGACGATATTGTCGCCGAACCGCGAGAACCTCAATACACGGCCGTGGACTTCTCGCATCCGCTGTGGGTGCTCTACTCCTCCGGGACCACGGGCACACCCAAGGGCATTGTTCAAGGTCACGGCGGGACCGTACTGGAGATCGCGAAATCCTTTGGACTGCACTACCGGGTACCCAAGGGAGCGCCCGTTTACATTTCGACCTCGACCACCTGGATGCTATGGAATATGCAGGTGGCCGTACTAATCACCGGTGCCAAAGCCGTGACCTATTCTGGTGCCGTCTTCGCTGGGGGACCGGGGCGTCAATTCGAGATCTTGGCCAACGAACGAGTTGCCTTTTACGGGTGTGGTGCTGCGATCCTCACCGGTGTTCAAGAATCGAAACTCATTCCGAAAAACCACTATGACCTATCGCATCTGACCGACATTTTGGTCTCGGCGTCCCCGCTGCCGGCTCGCACTTGGCGGTGGGTCTACGATGCGGTCAGCCCCGATGTGCGATTGCGCTCGGATTCAGGCGGCACCGACGTGTGCTCGGTGTTTGTCGGGTCCAACCCGATGGATCCGGTGCGCATCAATGAGCTCATGGGACCCCATTTGGGAGTCGCCGCTGACGTCTACAATGACAACGGCACTCCCGTGACAGAAGAGGTCGGCGAGCTGGTCATTACTCAACCCATGCCCACCATGCCATTATATTTTTGGAATGATGACGACGGCTCGCGCTACCGCGACGCATACTTCAGCCATGACCCTCAGATTTGGTACCACGGCGACTTTGCCACCAAAACCGACAGGCTATCCTTTGTTATCCATGGGCGCTCAGATGCAACCCTCAACCGCGGCGGTATCCGCATGGGGTCTTCTGACCTCTACCAGGTCGTCGATGCCCTGGATGAGGTGACCGCGTCCATGGTGATAGGCGCTGAACTCGACGACGGCGGCTACTACATGCCCTTATTTGTCGTACCGCGCAAGCCGAATACCGACCCTCAGCTACTCAAAGACAAAGTGATCGAAACCATTCGCACTGAACTGTCCCCGCGGTATGTGCCCGATGACATTATTATTGCCCCCGGGGTCCCGATGACCAAGACCGGCAAGCTCATGGAAGTACCGATCAAACGCGTGTTGCAGGGTATGACGCCGGATAAGGTCGCAACCGAGACCGCGGCCGAACCCGATGTCTTGCAGTGGTATCTTGACTACGCGGCGAACTACACCACATAGGCTTCACGCTAGCTAACGCCACTGCCCGGTACCCCTGCTGTAACAGGAGCCCGGGCAGTGCGGTATCTCGAGACTAGGGGCGTTCTACTGCAACAGCTACTGAGTAGGCGTTCGCTGGATCTCGTCTTCGTCGAGGTTGGTGAGCGACCGGTATTTCGTTTCTGGGCTCAGCGCCAAGAAAATCAGCGTAATGACGGATGCAGCCGCCAAGTAGTACCCGACATATGAGACGTCGTAGTTGGCCATCAACCAGGTCGCAATGAACGGCGTCAGCGCAGCCCCCAAAATGGACGACACGTTATAGGCAATACCCGAGCCGGTATAACGAGTTTCAGTCGGGAAGAGTTCAGGCAGGATTGCTGACATCGGACCGAAAGTTAGACCCATCAGCGCCATCCCGACGATCATGAATACGATCATTCGAGTGGTGTTCACACTGCCATCGACGTCCACGATGACGTCTGCGTTGAGCCACCATCCAAAGAGTAGCCCGAAGATGATCATCAGCGTGGTAATGACCAGCATGGTTGGTTTGCGACCAAACTTATCGGCCAGGAATCCTGCGACCGGTACGAAAGCTGCGAAGAAGAGGATAGAGATCAGCTGAATGACCAGGAAATCATCATAGGCAGTACCTAAACCACCGGCGTCAGGGTTACCAATCGCATAGGACAACACCCAGGTCGTCATCAAATAAAACAGCACATAGGTGGCATACATGATGAAGGTGCCGAGGATCAGCTGCCACCAGTTTTTAACAAACACATCTTTCAGCGGTGCTTTGACGCGTTCGTCTTGTGCAATGGCGCGCTTGAAGACGGGGGTTTCCTCGAGGGAGACGCGAACCCACAGCCCAATGGCAACCATGATGATCGAGGCCAAGAACGGCACACGCCAGACCCAGTCAATGAAGACGTGATCGGCACCGTGTTCAGCTGAGTTGTAACCGAAAACGAGTGTCAAAACCAAGAAGAAGCCATTGGCTAGGAAGAAGCCGAAGGGAGCACCCAGCTGTGGCCACATGGCGGCTGTGGCCCGCTTGCCGGGCTTGGCGGTTTCGGTCACGAGCAAGGCTGCACCCGACCATTCGCCACCCAGACCAAGGCCTTGGCAGAACCGCAAAATAGTCAGCATCGCTGGAGCCCACAGACCGATCTGGTAATACGTGGGCAGCAGGCCAATGATAAAGGTCGCGATACCCATAGTCAGCAGGGCACCGATCAAGGTGACCTTGCGACCCAGGCGGTCGCCCATGTGACCGAAAATGACCGATCCGAGTGGCCGGGCAACGAAGGCGGCGCCGAAGGTCGCCATGGAAGCTAGCAGCGCGGTTTGGGCGTCACCACCCGGGAAGAAGATCAGCGGAAAAACAGAGACCGCTGCGGTGGCATAAATATAGAAATCGTAGAATTCGATGGTGGTGCCGACGACAGCGGCCATGATGATTTTCCAGCGGGGCACACCCAGCTCATCATCCTGGATACCATGCGAAGTCTTTGCGGGTTGCGATGACATCAAAAGTACCTTTGTTGTGAGTTCAGAAGAATCTAGGTGACGCGCGACAACGCCCCCTAGCGAAACATTTCATTGTAAGTATGCTGCAGAGTGGAGCTTCACACTCCTACGCAGTGTTACCCCTCAATGGTGGCCAGGACGGCTCCGGCATTGACTGTTGATCCTGCTTCTGCGGTCAGCTCGGTGACTTTGCCGGCCTTATGAGCGGTGATAGGTTGTTCCATCTTCATCGCTTCCAGTACCAAGATCAGATCACCTTCCGAGACTTCATCCCCGATAGCGACGCCGAGCTTGACGATCGTACCCTGCATCGGTGAGGTGACGGAGTCTCCGGAGGCTGCAGATGCACCACTGGTCGCTGTGGCACTACGGGTTGGACGACGGCGTTTGGGTTTCGCGTCTACCGCTGCGATCCCCGCCAGAGAGTCCGGCAGGGTCACCTCGACACGCTTGCCATTGACCTCCACGGTGACTACGCGACGGTCAGTATCGTCGTCGGAGGTCATGCCTGGTACGACAGATTGCGGTGCCAGCTCGTTGATGAAGTCGGTCTCGATCCACCGGGTGTGAACGGTGAACGGACCTTCGACCGGTATCTTCTGGCTCGGTTGATCAAGCTCTGGAGCAAAGTTGGGGTCTTGGATGACGGTGCGGTGGAAGGGCAGGACGGTGGCAAGACCTGCGATGCGCATTTCATTGAGGGCACGGTGTGAACGCTGCAGGGCCTCTTTGCGATCCTTGCCGGTCACGATGAGCTTGGCGACCATCGAATCGAAGGCTCCCGAAATGGTTTCGCCTTCTTCTACTCCGGTATCGATGCGTACACCCGGACCGCCTGGCAGCCGCATCTTGGTGATGGTGCCAGGGGCTGGCATGAAATTCTGGCCGGGGTCTTCTGCGGTGATACGAAATTCAAAAGAGTGGCCTTCAACCTTCGGATGATCGTATCCCAGGAGCTCACCGCGGGCGATCCGGAATTGTTCGCGCACCAGGTCGATCCCGGTGACCTCTTCCGACACCGTGTGTTCGACCTGTAAGCGTGTATTGACCTCTAAAAACGAGATCGTGCCGTCCTGACCGATGAGGAACTCACACGTACCGGCGCCAACGTAGCCAGCTTCTTGAAGCAGCCCGACCGATGCATCGTAAAGGAGTTGTTCCTGGTCAGCGGTGAGATACGGTGCCGGTGCTTCTTCGACAAGTTTCTGATTTCGACGCTGCAGTGAACAATCACGGGTTGAGACGACCACAACGTTGCCGTCTTTATCGGCTAAGCACTGGGTTTCGAGATGGCGGGGTGCATCGAGGAAGCGTTCGACGAAGCACTCACCACGGCCAAACGCGAGGGTCGCTTCCCGAACGGCGGATTCAAAAGCCTCAGGAATTTCAGCACGTTGGCGCACGACTTTAATGCCGCGCCCGCCGCCACCGTGTGCGGCCTTGATGGCTAGCGGTAGGCCGAACTCATCGGCGAAGGCAACGACTTCTTGTGAGGATTCCACCGGGTCGGCGGTGCCCGGTGCCAGCGGTGCGCCGACTTTTTGGGCGATGTGACGGGCAGCGACTTTATCCCCTAACGCGTGAATAGCCGCCGGTGGCGGGCCGATCCATACGAGTCCAGCATCGATGACCGCTTGGGCAAAGTCGGCGTTTTCAGCGAGAAATCCGTACCCGGGGTGCACTGCGTCTGCACCGGAGTCTTTGGCAGCTTTGAGGACCTTGTTCATCGCGAGGTAAGTGTCTGCCACAGTGTCACCGTTGAGGGAGAATGCATGGTCGGCAAGACGTACATGCATTGCGTCACGGTCAGGGTTCGCGTAGATCGCAACGGCTTCTAGTCCTTCATCTTGCGCGGCGCGGATGATACGAACCGCGATCTCACCCCGATTGGCGATCAAGACCTTCGAAAAGGGCCGGTAGCTCATCGAGGATGACGCAGTGGTCATGGACATAGAAACATTACTCCTTAGGTGGAACGCTGCGCAGAACAGACACACGAAACGGGTCGCGTCGTGCTGCCATCTAAAGCAGCTTAGGACGAATCCGTGGAAACCATACAGAATGACGCACCGAGTCAGTCAAAAAGGCGCGCTTTCTTGTAGGAATCCTACAAGATTGTGGTCTATTCGCCCTCGCACCAAAGTTTCGTCAGGGAAACGCCTACGCTATCGAACAGCTCGCGGACGGCTCGCATGGACAGCCCTAGGACAGCATTCGGGTCGCCTTCCACTCGATCGACCATGGTCGCCCCGTAGCCTTCGAGTGTGAATCCGCCGGCCACATGAAGTGGTTCACCGGTGGCAACGTAGTCATCAATGACAGCGTCGGTCACCTGGGCAAAGGTAACACCGGCGCTCACAGTTTCTTCCACTACATGCTGTTTTTGGTGATCTATAAGAGCTATGACACAGTGGCCGCTATGCAGAATGCCGTTCTTGCCCCGTTGGGCCCGCCACCGTTGGCGAGCTATCTCTGGCTGATGCGGTTTACCGTAAGGCTGGCCGTAGAATTCAAAAACCGAATCTGCGGCAATAACGTAGGTCGGTTGTTCGAGGCGTTGTTCAGACAACAGTAGATCCGCTACGGCATGAGCTTTGGCGGTTGCCAGGGCTTGCGCCTGGTCTCGCGGTTGTGCGATCTGGGCGGCGAGTGTCTCTTCATCGATATCGGCTGGTCGTTGAATAAATGGCAAACCGGCCCGGCGTAAAATATCGGCCCGAGCAGGAGATGCTGAACCAAGCACTAGTTGAATCTTCATCGCAGGGCCCTTTCCAATGTATCTAATCCCATGGATCCCAGCTCGAGAGCGCGGGTATGAAAAGTTTTCAGATCAAAGTCTGGTGCCTGTTCATGCTCGGCACGGATGTGCTGCCAGATGCGCTTGCCGACCGCGTAGCTTGGTGCCTGACCGGGCCAACCTAAGTAGCGCGTAAATTCAAAATCCAATACCCCGGGGGTTTCATTGAGATGTGCTTGCAGGAATGCAAAAGCAGTCTCAACGTTCCAGGTCTTGCCTCCCCATTCTGGGGGAGCTGTGAAACCACAGTGCACACCGATATCAAAAACTACCCGGGCCGCGCGCATTCGCTGAGCATCCAACATGCCCATATAATCACCCGGATCTTCTAAGTAACCCAGTTCTTGCATGAGGTCTTCAGCATAGAGAGCCCAACCTTCGCCGTGCCCAGAGACCCATAACCAGTTGCGACGCCAGGAGTTGAGTTGGTCGGCATTGAGCATCGCTGTGGCAATTTGCAGGTGATGCCCGGGCACGCCTTCATGAAAGACCGTGGTGGTCTGTTGCCAGGTGGTGAAGGTATCTTCCCCTTCGGGTACCGACCACCACATGCGTCCCGGTCGCGTGAAGTCTTCGGATGGTCCGGTGTAATAGATCCCGCCGTCCTGGGTTGGTGCAATCATTGCTTGCACGTAGTCCATGGGCGATGGGATATCAAAGTGCTGCTTCATCGCAGCAATCGTCCTATCAGACAACTCTTGCATCCAGATCCGGAGTGTTTCAGTGCCATGTAGTTGCCGGGTCGGATCAGCCGAAAGTACCTGTCGCGCCCCTTCAATACTGAGGCCTGGCTCGATTGCCTCGGCGATCCGCTGTTGTTCGGAGACAATGCGGTCAAGTTCTTCCAGCCCCCAGGCATACGTTTCGGACAGATCGATCTTGGTGCCTAGAAACTCTTGCGATGCCAGTTGGTAATAGTCTTGGCCTACCGCGTCCGTAGTGCGGGCTTGAGGACGTACTTCATCTCGAAGGTAGGTTGCCAACTGTGCGTAGGCCGCGGCAGCCTGGCTACCGGCACGGTCGAGATCCGTTCGCAGGCCCTTAGGCATCTCGGTTGCTGACGCTACCAAATCAGTAAAGAAATTTTTCGCAGCAGCCAAGGCCTGGCTAATGCAGGCATCAACCTGTCGCTGTGCTGGCGGCAACCCCTGTGCGATAGCCGCATCGAGACGAGCACGATAGCCGTCTAATGCTGTGCCGACCTTGGAGAGACGAGCCGCAATATTCCGCCAGTCTACGGCCGTATCAGTTGGCATGAGATCAAAGGTGGCCCGAATGTCCTGGACGGGCGAAGCGATGTTATTCAGCGGGACCACACCGGTTGCATGTAGCTGACGATCGACTGTTAGCCGCTCGACAAGAGCATCATGCGTGACCTGATCTTGAGGGGATTGCGGCCGTAACCCGTTGAGCCGCTCCAAGGTGTGGGCTTGCACGGAATCTAATGCTTCGGCACCGGCTGGCGAATAGTCGGGCAGTTTATCGGCGTATCCTGTCAGGCCGATCTCAGAGGCAGCAACCGGATTGAGATCAGCGAGCTGGCGGGCGTAGTCCTCAGCCAGGGCATCTATAGGGGTTTCAGGCATAGTTGTATCCTATTGCTCTTCCAGGATGGACCTGCGGACATAACGTACCTCAGCTATCGAAACTCGTCGATGATGGCTGTGGAAAAAAGCTGTGGCTAATCGGGCCTGACCTGTTAGGATGTAACCTAAGTCACACTGGCGTAGGTTGCTATTCCATAGTATCCGGACGTTCTGCAGGAGCTCGCAATGCCATCTGAGATCACTCACACACCGCTGGTTCGAATGTCCGAAGTTAATAAGCATTTTGGCGATTTCAAAGCGCTTTCAGATATTAATGTCGATATTCCCAAGGGGCAGGTTTGTATTGTCGTAGGCCCCTCTGGTTCTGGAAAATCCACTTTGTGTCGCACCATCAACCGCCTCGAAACCATTGATGACGACGGCGGATATATCGAAATCGATGGCAGACGCTTACCCGAAGAAGGCAAAGCACTTGCTGCTTTGCGTGCCGACGTCGGCATGGTTTTCCAGTCCTTTAACCTCTTCGCCCATAAAAGCGTAATAGAAAACATCACCCTTGGCCCCATCAAGGTCCGCAAGCTGTCAAAAAAACAAGCCGAAAAAGAGGCCATGGAGTACCTCGAACGCGTCGGCGTTGGGGAACAAGCTCGTAAACTGCCAGCCCAACTGTCCGGCGGTCAGCAGCAACGCGTAGCCATCGCTCGGGCCCTCGCCATGAAACCCAAGGTCCTGCTGTTTGACGAACCGACTTCAGCACTTGACCCAGAGATGGTCCAAGAGGTCCTGGATGTCATGGTCGATCTGGCTGCCGGCGGGATGACCATGGTCGTCGTGACTCACGAGATGGGTTTCGCCCGCAAAGCGGGGGATCGGCTGCTTTTCATGTCCGATGGCGCTGTTATCGAGGACACCACACCTGAGAAATTCTTTAAAGACCCGGAAACCAATCGAGCCAAAGATTTTCTATCGAAAATTTTGACCGAATAATACGCCACCTCTCAAATCATTTACACACACTGAAAGGTACTCACCATGAAGACACCTTGGATGAAGATTGCTGCATTAGGTGCCGCTAGCGCGCTCGCGCTTTCGGCTTGTTCTCCGGGCGCATCGGAGGACGACGCTGGAAACGAGGCCGGAGGCGGTAACGGCGGCGGAGAAACCATCACCGTTGGCATCAAATACGACCAACCAGGCCTGGGATTCCGCGAAGGAAACAATCCACCAACCGGTTTCGACGTCGACGTAGCCAAAGCTGTACTAGCTGAAATGGGTTATGAAGAAGACCAGATCGAATGGGTTGAATCCCCAACTCCGCAGCGTGAAAACATGTTGGAAAATGGGCAAGTCGACATGATCTTTGCAACCTACTCGATTACTGATGAACGCGATGAGCGCGTCGACTTCGCCGGGCCATACTTTATGGCTGGTCAAGACATTCTCGTCCGCACGGATGAGAATGAGATCACCTCGCCAGAAGATCTCAGCGGTCGCAACCTGTGCTCGGTCTCTGGTTCCACGCCTGCTCAAAACATCCGAGACATGTACGCCGATGACGTCGAGCTCGTAGAACAAGATGGCTATAGCGAATGTCTTACGTTCCTGCAGTCCGGTCAGGTTGACGCTGTGACCACCGATGACATCATCTTGGCAGGACTCGCTGCCTCCGATGAATACGCTGGCGAATTCAAAGTCGTGGGGAACCCATTCACCGAAGAACCCTACGGTGTGGGCCTGCCCGAAGGCGATGTCGAAACCTGTGAAGCCGTCAATGAAGCTATTCAGAAACTCCAAGATGAGGGCACGATCGACGAATTGCTGGCAGCCAACACCGAAGGGGTCGATTACGAAGCCAACGCCGAGCTCAACGACAATATTGAGCTCGAAGCCTGCGGTGAGTAACTAGCCACCCCCTCGAAAGAGTGACCGCCACTACCTGTGCTATCTGGGTTCGACACCCTCGAAACATCCTGAAGGTGTCGGACCCAGAACAGTAAAACTCATTATCTCACTCCAACAGGCAGGCGACTATGGAAGATATTCTCTTTCTATTTGAGCAATATCCGATTTGGGAGGGATTCTGGACCAATATTAGGCTTGCCTTTTGGTCCGCAATTTTTGCTTTTACCCTCGGAGTAATCCTGGCACTGTTTCGTATCTCGCCAGTACCCTCCATGAGCTGGCTGAGTGCGACCTTCATTAATATAGTGCGCAACATCCCGCTCACCGTATTGGTCGTGATGGGCGTGCTGGTCTTTTGGGGTCAGTTGCAGATCAACATGCACCCAAACTTCGACACGAACTTCTTCATGCTGGCCACGATTGCTCTTTCCATCTATCACTCACCGTTTTTTGCCGAAGCCATTCGATCTGGGGTCAACACTGTACCGCTCGGTCAAGCCGAAGCAGCCCGCTCCATCGGCCTAGGATTCTTCGACGCCGCTCGACTTGTTATTATCCCGCAAGCACTTCGAGGAGCAATCACTCCTATCGGCAATACACTCATCGCGCTGATCAAAAATACAACCGTCGCAGCTGCTGCATCAGTTATGGAAGCCTCAGGCGTGATGCGCACTATGATCGAGTTTAATCCCAATGTGATGATCGCAATTTTCTTAATCATCGCCATCGGTTTCAGCCTGATCGTTATCCCAGTGGGGCTGTTAACCACCTGGTTATCGGAGAGATTGGCGGTAACGCGATGAGCAAGCAATACGTGTTGTTTGATGCGCCTGGACCACGTTCCAGACGCATCATCACTATCCTGAATATCGTGGTTGCTCTGGTCGTTCTTGGGATTTTGATCTGGGTGTATCAGGCACTAGCCGCCCAGGGACAAATGCAACCCCACTTGTGGTGGAATGCCATCAATGCCAATGCCTGGGTCAACTACTTACTTCCCGGCATCCAATTCACACTGCAGGCAGCCGCAATCGCGGTGGTGTCTTCGGTTCTCTTTGGGCTGTTCTTCGGCTTTTTACGCTTGGCCCCAGTGCGTCTTCTACGATGGATCGCGATGGTCATCGTGGAGTTCTTCCGGGCCGTCCCGGTGCTGGTTCTCATGGTGTTCTTACACTTCTTTATTTCACAGTACCTGTCAGGCATTATTGACCCCCGAAACTCCGCCTACTACGCAGTGATCGTGGCACTGACGCTCTATAACGGAGCGGTGATTGCTGAACTTGTGCGGTCTGGGGTGAGATCGCTTCCTGCAGGACAACGAGAAGCTGCGCTGGCTGTTGGTATGACCACCACCAGATCACTTCGCCACGTCGAGGTGCCACAAGCGTTGGTGGCCATGTTGCCATCACTTGTCTCGCAATTCGTGATCATCCTGAAAGACTCCGCGTTGGGTTACATCATCGGATTTGCGGAGCTCCTGCGCTACTCCCGGCACCTTGGTGCAGGCTATGGCAATATCATGCAAACACTCGTGGTGGCAGCCATCATCTTCATCATTATCAACTCGATTTTGGTCTGGTTAGCACAAGTTCTGTCGCGCCGCCTCAGCTCTCGGACCGCCGGGGTCACTGCCGTAGGCATACCAGGTGTAGCGCAGATCGCAGGAGAGGCCCTAGAAAAAGAGGTCTCTACTGAAACGCAGGCTCAAGCAATCATCCGGCAGGACAAACGACGATAAGCACAATCAACCTCTTCACGAACCTGGTGAGGAGGCCAAATACGTGAGGGTCTAATAACCCCGTGGCGGCGTATGCCAGCCGGAGACTGTCTTCCAGGTAGACATCACCCGGTTACGAGTCGAATAATCCACAGGTGGTTCAGGCGGGGGTAATTCCACCAGCTGAGTGTTGATGACGGTCAACAGGGCTGCCGTTTCTTCTTCAGACAATATGGTGCCGTTGACCGTGATACCGGTTGATTCAGGTTGTGTCATAGGGGAATATTTCCGTGTTTACGAGCGGGACGAGCTTCACGTTTTGCCGCCGTAGCGCGCAACGCGCGAACTATTTGGACACGAGTTTCAGATGGCGCAATCACCGCGTCAAGATACCCGGAGTCGGCTGCTTCATAGGGGTTGAGCAATGCCGTTTCATAATCTTCAATCAGCTCGGCACGACGCGCTTCAACATCTCCGCCGGCTTCTTCTACCGCAGCCAGTTCTCGACGATACAGAATATTGACGGCACCTTGCGCCCCCATCACCCCGATCTGGGCGGTCGGCCAGGCAAGGTTGAGATCAGCGCCAAGCTTCTTCGAACCCATCACGATGTATGCTCCGCCAAAAGCTTTGCGGGTGATGACCGTGATTTTCGGGACTGTAGCCTCTGCATACGCGTAGATGAGTTTGGCACCGCGACGGATAATACCCGAATGCTCTTGGTCCACGCCGGGTAAGAATCCGGGAACATCTACGAGGGTCACAAGCGGAATATTGAACGCATCGCAAAAGCGCACAAAACGTGCTGCTTTCTCCGAAGCTGCGATATCTAGTGTCCCCGCCAGTTGCGAGGGCTGATTGGCAACAACACCCACGGTCCGACCTTCAATACGGCCAAGCCCTACGATCACATTGGGAGCGTAGCGTTCTTGGATTTGCAGCAAAGCCCCGTCATCGACAATCGTGCCGATGACCTGCAACATGTCATAGGGCTGATTCGCCGAATCCGGGATGATCGTATCCAAGGCTAGATCTTCAACGTTGGTTTCCAGATCCTGCTGGTAGGTGGCCTCTTGCGATACGAAGTTATGGGCTGGCAGGTAATCTAAAAGCTCCGAAACCCAGTTGAACGCATCCTGTTCATCGGTGGCCATATATGCAGCCGTGCCCGAGGTTTCGTTATGTTGCAGGGCGCCGCCAAGGGTTTCCATGTCGACTTCTTCACCGGTGACCGACTTGATCACATCCGGTCCTGTGATGAACATATGTGAGGTCTGATCAACCATGACCACAAAATCGGTCAATGCCGGGGAGTAAGCGGCACCACCGGCTGCCGGTCCCATAATGATCGAGATTTGGGGGACCACACCCGAAGCCATGACGTTATTGCGGAAGATATCGGCAAACATCGCCAGGGAGTCGACACCTTCTTGAATGCGGGCGCCACCGCCGTCATTGATAGCGATGAGTGGGAAGCCGTTGGTAGCGGCAAATTCTTGCGTCTTGACGATCTTTTCGCCATTGACTTTCGAAAGCGAGCCACCAAAAACCGTGAAATCTTGAGCATAGACCGCGACGTTGCGGCCGTCGATGGTGCCGTAGCCGGCGACCACGCCGTCACCTTCAGGGTGGCGGGCGTCCATACCGAACGCGGTGGTGCGGTGGGTTCGTAATTGATCAAACTCTACAAATGAACCCTCATCCAGAAGCGTATTGATGCGTTCCCGAGCGGTCTGTTTTCCCCTGGCATGTTGGCGGTCGACGGGTCCCTGTCCGGTCGGCAGCAGGGCTGCTTCGCGACGGTGGAAAAAGTCTTCAAGTTTGCCAGCCGTAGTGGTGATATCCGGGGTGGTGACGCCCAGCTTCTCACCAGTCTTGTCGGGGTGGGTCAACGGTCCTCCAGGGTAGAGTATGGCCTGTATCCTGGATAATACTACCGGTTGTTTTAAATGAAGGTTGTCGTACGTGGCCCAAGAAGAACCTCGGCGGATCGCCCCGGGCGTGTATTGGATTGACGAAACCGCCTCAACCCAAGATCTCGCTGTGGGCTCCGTGCAGGTACGGGAGCACGGCGACGTGATCGCAACCGATAACCAGACCGCAGGTCGTGGTCGACTCGATCGGATGTGGGAGACGCCCCCGGGGACAGCTGCGGCAATGTCGATGGTGCTGCGCCCAACGGTAGATCCCCAGGTCATGAGCCTGATGACGTTGGTCGTCGCCGACGCGTTAGTGCGCTGGTTCCAGGAACTTGACGTTCCCGCAGAGGTGAAATGGCCCAATGATGTGTTAGATGCTGCGGGTAAAAAACTTTGCGGCATCTTAGCTCAGTGGATCCCCGAAACGCAGGCTGTTGTGGTGGGGATTGGTACCAACCTGAACATGCCTACTGGGCAGCGACATGAAAGAGCTGCCGCGTTGGCAGACTACGGCATCGACATTTCAGCGCAACACTTTGTATTGCAGGCTCGTGAGCGGTTGCTCGTTGCTGTGGACAGATTTAGTGCACAACCTGAGGTGCAGTCGTTGGAATCCACTATGAGCACGATCGGTCAGCGAGTCAAAGCGATCCTGCCGAATGGTAAAAATGTTCTTGGGACCGCCGTGGGCCTAGGTCCGACAGGTAGCCTATTAATAGCAGGCGAAACGATGCAAGAGATCTTCGCGGCAGATATTGTACATTTACGACCGGCGTGAAACGGTAAGACGGAACCAGGGAGGGGCATGCGATCACATTACGTGACCGGTGAACACCTATTGGTGCGTACCCGTGCGCATCCGTCGGTGCTGATTCGTCCTGCCTGGAAGTTTGTTTTCTGGGCCGGAGCCGCTGGTTTTCTTTCGGGTGTGATGGCCAGCTATACGTTGCCAGAGGTCCTGCGAAACGCCGCTCCGACCCTGACCACTATCGGGCTGGGCCTGATCGCCATCGGGATGTTCTTGACCGTGCTACGGCCAGTGTGGCAATGGCTGGTTTCACGGTATGAGATCACCACCCATCGAGTGGCCCATAAACTTGGTGCGATTGCAGTCAAACGCCACTGGGTGGCCTTGCATTCACTGGTGTCATTAGAGATTCATCAAACGCGTCGTCAGCGTCGGCGCGGCTCCGGAGATTTGCACTTGATGAACTCACGGGGTCAAATCTGGGTCCTCCACGACATCCCAGACATCACAGAATTCCAGACCCTGGTCGATGTCGAACGTTTTGGTTCGTATGGCCGCTACACCAGCGGCTCGCTCAGTGAAAGTAGGGGCTTTTGAACAACGACTCAACCGGTGCCGAGACCACCGACCCACCTCCAACCCGGCCACTTGATATAGTGCAGCCGGGTGCAGCGAGTTCCGCAGCGTTAGGCCAGGCCGAACCGTTCTCCGAGAGCTGGACACAAGCCATCAAAATTCTCGACGAGGAACTTATCGGCGGTCCTCGTCTGCTGACGCCTCGTGATCTGGCCAAAGAGCTTGGCGTTTCGGTGATATCTGCTCGCAAAATCTGGCGTGCCATGGGCTTTCCAAATATCAAAGCCGATGAAAAAGTCTTCACCCAACAAGACGTCGCTGCGATGGCCACCATCGTGGAATTAGTGCGCGAAGATGTGCTCAATGAAGAGACCGCGATCTCCATTGCCAGATCTATCGGACAGATGACGGACCGCATGGTTGTGTGGCAAATTGAAGCTCTCGTTGAAGACAAAATGAGTGCAGAGGGACTCAGCGACCCAGAAGCCCGCCGTGAGGTCGTGCGCATGTTGCCCGCGGTGATCGAATCCCTCGAAGATGTCGTGACCTATTCATATCGTCGTCAATTAAACTCGGCGCTTCAACGACTCACAGTGCGGGTGGAAGCCGGTTTAGCGGCGTCCGAAGAAGGCCGCGATGGTACCGAGGATGACACGCCACTGCCGTTAGCCCGCGCCGTAGGATTCGCCGATATGGTCTCCTACACCGCGCTGTCTCGAACCATGAGTGAGCGCACACTGGCTCAAATGGTGCAACGCTTTGAACAAACCTGTGCTGAAATTATCGCCGTCGGTGGCGGTCACCTGGTAAAAACCGTGGGCGACGAGGTATTGTTCAACGCCGAAACACCCGAAGCCGGGGCCGATATCGCCCTGGCGCTATCCCAGGCCCTCAGCGATGATCCGGTATTACCGTCGGCTCGGGTGTCCGTGGTGTGGGGCCGAGTATTGTCACGGCTCGGAGATATTTATGGACCCACCGTCAATCTCGCAGCCCGACTGACCGCCCTGGCGGATCCGGGCACGGTATTGGTCGACCAATTGACCGCCAGTGTCTTAGCTGACGATGAGCGGTATATTTTAATTCCACAACCGCCGCAGTCAGTACGGGGTTTTGGACTCATCAATCCATCGATGCTGCTACGCGGTGCCGGAGACGGAATAGAGGTCGACTAAATGTATCGCTTTACAGCAGCGGGTGCTACTCACGTTGGGCACGTACGAGATCTCAACGAAGACGCCTACCTGGTCCGCGACGGGCTCTACCTGGTAGCAGACGGGATGGGCGGCCACGATGGCGGTGAATTGGCCTCTGCCGCCGTGATCGACACCTTCACGAAAGCCTGGGACGACGCCACCGAACCCCTCGAGCTGTTTACCTTGCAGGAATGGCTGACGGAAGCCAACCGCAACGTATATGACATCGCCGAGGGTCGCGCCGGTACCACCCTGACATTGCTGACCAACGTGTTGCACCAGGACAAAGAGCAACTCGTCGTGGCCAATGTCGGTGACTCTCGGACCTACCGCTACCGGGCCAACGATGAAGCGTTTATGCAGCTAACACAAGATCACTCAGCGGTCGCCGAAATGGTGCGACTCGGACAACTTAGCGCCGAAGAAGCTCGCGAACATCCCGCACGCAACGTCATAACCCGTGCCGTCGGCTCAACTCTGCGTCTACTGGCCGATGTGGTCCTGCTCGAGGCCGAGGTCGACGATCGCTTTCTGCTGTGCACCGACGGGCTGACGGGCAAAGTCGAAGACCAAGAAATCGGGTTGATTCTGGCATCGGCAGCCACGGTTCAAGATGCAGCCGACCAACTTGTGGAATTAGCACTGGAAACTGACGGTTCGGACAACGTCACAGTGATCGTCGCTGAAGTCAATGACCGCTGACAGTACAATGTCTGGTGTGACTACTCCTGCCCCCGAACTGCTTGAGCACTACGAAAATCTCAAAGACCAGGTGCGCCACCACCGTCGCGCATACTACGTCAACGACGCCCCAGAAATCTCGGACGCCGCATTCGATGCCCTCTTTCGCGAACTTGAAGACCTGGAGGCATTACACCCCAACATTGTGACGGGAGATTCGCCAACCCAAGAGGTGGGTGGTGACGCCGTTTTCTCCCCGGTGGAACATCTGTCACAGATGTACTCGCTGGAAGACGTCTTCTCAGTTGACGAACTCGAAGCCTGGTTCGCTCGCGTCGGTGCGCGGCTAGCGCGCCTCGGTGCCGGTGACGACGTCGGCTGGCTCACCGAAGTCAAAATTGACGGACTAGCCATCAACCTGGTCTACCGCAACGGCACCCTGGTCCGTGCGGCAACGCGCGGAGATGGTCGCATCGGCGAAGACGTCACACGCAACGTGTTGACCATCAAAGAGATCCCGACCAAATTAGCCGGCGACAATATCCCCGAAGAACTTGAGGTTCGCGGTGAAGTCTTCATGCCGGGGGAAGCGTTTACCGAACTCAATGATGCACGTGCTGACGCTGGCCTGGCACCGTTTGCCAACCCGCGCAACGCAGCCGCCGGCTCATTGCGCCAAAAAAACCCCGCCGAGACCGCGAAACGGCGGTTGGCAATGTTCGTCCACGGTCTGGGCAGAGTCACTGGTGCCACGATTACTTCGCAGCACCAGGCCTATGAACAACTGGCCGAATGGGGTCTGCCGGTTTCCCCGTATTCAAAACTCATCCGCGGTACCTCGGCCGAGGTTGCTGAACAGGTTATCGACTACATTGAGCACTATGGTGAACACAGACACGATCTGGTGCACCAGATAGACGGCATTGTCGTCAAAGTCGATGATGTGACTTACCAGCAGCAACTGGGCTATACCTCTCGTACACCGCGATGGTCGGTGGCCTATAAGTACCCTCCCGAAGAAGTCCACACCAAACTGTTAGACATCGCCGTCAATGTGGGCCGCACCGGCCGGGTGACCCCGTATGCGATTATGCAACCGGTATTTGTGGACGGGTCAACCGTGTCCATGGCAACGCTGCATAACCAGGATGTCGTCAAAGCCAAGAATGTGAAAATTGGCGACACCGTGGTCTTACGCAAAGCCGGAGACATCATCCCCGAAATAGTTGGTCCCGTATTGCCGCTGCGGGGTGACGATGTCGTCGATTTTGTGATGCCCACGCATTGCCCCTCATGTGGCACGGTGTTGCGGTCTTTGAAAGAAGGCGATGTCGATTTACGCTGTCCCAACGCCGAAAGCTGCCCGGCGCAACTGACCGGGCGCATCGAACACGCCGCTTCTCGCGGAGCATTCGACATTGAGGCACTCGGCGAAGAGGCCGCCACTTGGCTGACCAACGGCCCCGGTCCGAACCCGGCAGATCATTCCGGCCGCGTGGAACCCACCGGCCCCGGGGTCATCACCTCTGATGGCCAACTGTTTGATCTGGCGACTAACGGTGATGCAGAGCTCAAAGCCAAACTGGCCGATGTGAAAGTCTGGCGCCAAAAACGCGTCAAAGGAGAACCCACCGGTCAGTGGGATTTGGTACCGTATTTCTACACCCGCACCACGGGCCAACCGACCGCCAATACCCAGCGGCTATTTGAAGAGTTGGAAAAAGCCAAAGCGCAACCGCTATGGCGCGTGCTGGTTGCTCTATCCATTCGACATGTTGGTCCCACTGCGGCTCGAGCTCTGGCCGCCTCCTTCGGGACGATGGACGCGCTGCGTCAAGCCGCCCAGGCCCAAGACTACGAACGGTTCACCTACGTTGACGGGGTCGGTGAAGTGATCGCGACCGCCGTCATGGAGTTTTTCAACACCGAATGGCGCGTTGCAATTATCGACGCCTGGGCTAAGGCCGGGGTTACCATGGCCGACGAGATCACGGAAGATTCGACTCTGTTGGAAGGCCTGACCATCGTTGTGACCGGTACGCTAGAAAACTTCACCCGCGACTCGGCCAAAGAAGCCATCTTGACCCGCGGGGGCAAAGCAACCGGTTCGGTGTCGAAGAAGACCGACTATCTGGTTGCTGGGGACAATGCTGGAACGAAACTCGCACGCGCCGAGGAGCTTGGCGTGACAGTATTAGATGAACAAGGATTCATGGAACTGTTAGCAGGAGAACGATGAAGGCATTTTTAGCGGTAGCCCGAGCCGCAGCAGAAGCCGGTGCAGCCCAACTAGCCCAGCGACCTCAGGCGCTGGCCCCACTTGGCACCGATGAACTCGGTGCCATTACCAAGTCGTCGGGTTCCGACTGGGTGACTGATTATGATCGCCGCGCGGAAGATGCTATCCGTTTCGTGCTGCAGTCCTATCGACCACACGATGAGATCTACGGTGAAGAATACGGCTCGACAACCGTCGACGAACCTAGCGGCTACCGTTGGTCAATCGACCCACTGGACGGCACAACCAACTTCATCCGCGGCCTGCCGCACTATTGCTCCTCGGTTGCGGTGGAATACCAGGGCCAGTGGGTTGCCGCAGCCATTGTGGCCCCGGCTCTTGGCCGAACCTGGTGGGCCACTGCTGGTGGGGGAGCGTTCACCTCTCACGCCGGGCGACTCGAAGTTGGCCTGCCCACCGACCCCGCCGAACCGGTTCGATTGGGCGGGCCCGTCCTTGGCCGCTCTGGACGACTACTCGCCTCCGGTTTTTCGTATCATCCAGCACGACGAGGCTTCCAATACGAACAACTCCAACGCCTGCTGACCACCGGAGAATTCTCGGATATTCGCCGGGCCGGTTCAGCCGCACTGGATTTGTGCATGGTCGCTGATGGCACCCTGGATGCTTATGCCGAATACGGGCTCCAAGAATATGACTGGGCCGCCGGAGCACTCATCGCCGAAGAAGCCGGCGTGTCTGTGCGTCGTCCCGCCTGGCCGGTCTCAGACACCACCCCCGATTGGACGCTTGCCGGAGACCTTGGCCTGACACACCACGACCTCGACGTCGACCCTCATCACCCGGTGGGCCGTACACAGGTCACCGGTAATGTTGAAACCACCGACCCCACCGGATGGATCACGGATCAGGCAACGCGTTTCCCACGCCAAGGCGACGGCGTGACCATCGCAGACTTCCACGTGGACTTCACCGCTCATGACACCGCCGTCACCGTAACCGCATCCGGTCCGACTGACCGGATCGACACCCTGCAGCAACAACTGGAGACCGTTCGTTGGTGACGATTCGACCTGCAACATCCGAAGACTTCGCCGCCGTAAGCGATATGACCACCGCGGCGTATGTAACAGCCGGACACGTCCACCCCAGCTCGTCCTATGCCCAGACCTTGGCCGATGTTTCAGCCAGACAAGAAGGACTGTACGTCGCAGAAGCCCAGGGCAAGGTCGTGGGTGCCGTCAATATCGTGCCACCGGGTTCCGAACAGGGCCAAGTGGCTTACGATAACGAAGGTGAGTTCCGTATGCTGGCCGTCGACCCACAACACCAAGGGCAAGGCGTCGGACGTGCCCTGGTGCAATTCGCTCTACAGACGGCACACACCCAAGGCTGCACTCGAGTGGCAATCACAACGATGGCCTCGATGACAGCCGCCCAAGCCATGTACGAGGCCATGGGCTTTCACCGGGCCCCGGAACGCGACTGGAACCTCTACACCGCCGGCATTGTGGATGACCCAGAAGGACTTGAAACCTTTCTGGTGTATGTCCATCCGTTAAACTCAACAACTTCTAGTAAAGGAGATTCATGGTTGACAACATAGCAGCGACTGCGCATATAGCCCTGACGGAGGAAGACCGCAAGAAACTGGCGGCTGAATTCGATCCGATTATCGAATCTCTGGCGGTTACCGCCGATGAGCAGCTGCCCGAAACCGTCAATCCGCTGCCCGTCAACAACGTCCTCCGCGACGACGTGGTCGCCAACGAGTTGACCAACGAACAAGCCCTATCGAGTGCTCCTGAAGCACAAGACGGACAATTCATGGTCCCTGCGATTCTGGACGGAGAATAATGACTCTCACTCAACTAACTGCCACTGAGATGGCAGAAAAGCTTCGTGCCGGTGATATCAGTGCTGTTGAACTCGTCAACGCTCACCTCGAGTCCGGCTCCGATGCGTTTGTGCACGTCAACGCCGACGACGCTCTGGCCGTTGCCGCCGATGTCGATGCTGGCAAATACGACCACCCCCTGGCCGGGGTCCCCGTGGTTCTTTCAGATGTTATCGTCACTACCGATATGCCAACCGCCGCGGGTTCGGCATATCTCGACGGTTGGGTTGCTCCTTATGAAGCCACCGTTGTCACTCGGCTGCGCGAAGCCGGCCTTCCGATTCTCGGCAAAACTCGCGTTTCCGAATTCGGTATGGGCCATGACTCTGGCGCTCACGAAGCTGTTGCTAATCAGCAGGCACCATTCGCTGTCGTCTCCGATACCGCCGGCACCGCGCGTCACATCGCCGCCGAAACCGGCGTCGTCGCGGTGAAACCAACCTACGGCGCCATCTCACGCTATGGGCTGGTTGCTGCCGTGTCCTCCATGGACACCATCACCCCGGTGGCCCGCACGACCGCCGATGCCAAAGCCCTCCACCAGGTACTCGTTGGCGTCGATCCACACGATCCCACCAGTCTCGACTATGAATGGGACTTCGAGGCCGAAGCCCCTGTCGAAGGCCTGACGATCGGGGTGACCGAAACGCAGCCCAGCAATGTGCCGGATGAGGCGTGGACTGCGTATCAGACCGGTATTCGTGCTCTGCAAGACGCCGGCGTTACGACGACTGCAGTGACTGTGGAATCGCTGGACCAGGCACGCCAGGCCACCCACATTATTGGTGCAGCTGAATTTTCGGCCAACCTGGCAAAATTCGATGGCATCCGCTTTGGTAACCGCGTCACCCCCGAAAATGCAACTGTTCAAGACGTCATCACCGCCTCCCGCGGCGCCGGTTTCAATTACGCCACCAAACGCCGAGTCATGCTCGGTACACAAATGCTTTCGACCGGCACGATAAATTCGCACTTCCGGCCCGCCCAGCGCGTCCGGACCGCGATTATCAATGATCACACCGCAGCATTTGATACTGTTGCCGCACTTGCCGTCCCGGCCGCTACGATCCAAGGTGAAGAATACGATTCAACCACCTCAGGGGCAGGTGCCTCCCTGGCCGGCTTGCCAGCCGCCAGCGTGGCCGGCGTGCACATTTCGGCACCAACTTACGCAGACGAACTGGTCTACCGCATCAGCGCCGTTGTTGAAACCACAGCAGGAGCAGCATCATGAAAAAAGCCTTGCAATCATACGAAGTCGTCCTCGGGTTTGAGGTTCACGTTGAACTGAACACCGTGACCAAAATGTTTTCGACCGCAACGAACGCATTCGGCGACCAACCCAACTCGAATGTCACAGCCGGAGACCTGGGTCTGCCGGGTACCTTGCCGACCATCAATGCCACAGGCATCGACTACGGCATCAAACTTGGACTGGCCCTGAACTGCACGATTGCACCTGAATCCCGGTTCACGCGCAAGCAATACTTCTACCCAGACCTGGGCAAGAACTACCAGACCTCCCAAGAAGAACCCGCTATTGCCTACGACGGTTGGGTCGATGTTGAACTCGACGACGGCGAAATTTTCCGTGTCGAGATCGAACGCGCTCACATTGAAGAAGACGCCGGAAAACTAACCCACATCGGTGGGGCGACCGGACGCATTCACGATTCGTCGTCCTCATTGGTGGACTACAACCGTGCCGGTGTCCCGCTGGTCGAGATCGTCTCCAAACCGATCACCGGTGCCGGCGAACGCGCCCCCGAATTGGCCCGCGCCTACCTGTCAACCATTCGTGACATTGTCAAAGCCCTGGGCGTTTCGGATGCGCGCATGGAACGCGGCAACATCCGCTGTGACGCCAACGTATCGTTGATGCCCATCGGCGCAACCGAGTTCGGTACCCGTACCGAAACCAAAAACGTCAACTCGACCCGTGCCGTTGCCGCCACCGTCGAGTCGGAGATCATCCGTCAGGCCAAAGTGCTTGATGATGGTGGGACCATTATTCAAGAAACCCGTCACTGGGACGAGGAGGCACGCTCGACTCGTTCGGGACGGCCAAAATCTGACGCCGATGACTACCGGTACTTCCCAGATCCAGATTTAGGACCCATCGTCACCGATGAGGCCTGGATCGAACGCTTGCGCGCCGACCTGCCAGAAAACCCCGTCCAACGTCGCCGTCGCCTGCGCGAAGAGTGGCAGTTCTCCGACACTGAGTTCCGTGATGTCGTTGCCGCCGGAGTGCTGGACGAGATCGAAGAAACCATCAGCGCCGGAGCGACCCCAGAGGCTGCTCGCAAGTGGTGGATGGGTGAAATCGCCCGTTTGGCAAACGAACAGGGTGTCTCTCCAGAAGCACTTGGTGTCACCCCGGCAGACGTCGTCGAGATTGAAAAACTCATCGCCGACAAAACGATCAACGACAAGATCGCCCGTCAGATAGTCGGCCACATTGCCCAGGGTGAGGGGCGGCCGGCCGACATCGTCGCAGCCCGCTCCCTGGCTGTAGTCTCTGACGATGGGGCACTTACGACTGCCGTTGAAGAAGCTATGGCCGCCAACCCGGATGTCGTCGAGCGCATTCAGGGCGGTCACATGCAGGCCGTGGGTGCGCTGATCGGTCCGGTCATGAAGGCTACCAAAGGCCAGGCAGACGCCGGTCGTGTTCGCGAAATTATTCTCGAAAAAATCGGCTAGTAAGGCATGACCGACACAACGCGGGTGGCCTGGGCCGCCCGCGTTGTTGCATTAACCCATCGACGATACGAAAGACAGTACACATGCTCATTATTGGGGGCGGCATCGCGGGTGTCTCACTGGGTGCAGAATTATCCCGTCGTGGTCACACCGTGACCCTGTTAGAAGCCGAAGACCAACTGGCCTATCACACCTCTGGTCGCTCTGCAGAACAGCTGATCCTAGGCTATGGGCCGGCTGCGATCCGTGAGCTAACCGATATTACCGTTGACATGCTCCTAGAGCGCCAACAGGTGCTCGACGAGCCCCTGGCGTGGCCTTCCCGATTTCTGATGGTCGGGACTGACACCGAAGTCGATGCCCACGCCTACCCGGGACAAGTACATCAGGACCAACAAGCCGTCACCGAGTTGCTACCTGAACTGCGTCCCGAACGGTTTATGACAGGCGCATTAGACGAACGTTCGCTACGAACTCGAGCAACCGCCATGATCGAATGGCTGGTGAACGAGGCCGCGAACCTCGATATCCGTCTTGGCGAGCGCGTTAGCTCTGCGCAATGGTCTAACGCGACATGGCAGGTCACCACACCTAAGAATACGTATCGAGCCGAGGTCGTCATCAACGCGGCCGGAGCCTGGGCTGATACCGTAGCAGAGCTCTTCGGCGTGCCACCCTTGGATTTGGTCCCATTGCGACGTACCGCTGCGATTTTAGAAATTGACAGGCCCATCCGTGCCGATCGTTGCATGATGATGAAAGTCAACGGGTACTACTATCGGTACGAAGACGACTATGCGATCCTGGCTTCACCCCAGGAGGCGGTCCCGTCACCTGCGGTCGATGCACAGCCGCAGGTCGAAGACGTCGACGCTTTGATTCAAGAAATTGAAGCCGATACGACGCTGCACATCAACGGCGTCCGGTCGGTCTGGACCGGGCTTCGCACCGAAGCCGCTGACGGTCTCCCCGTCGTAGGTTTCGATGAGTATTCCGGTTTCTTCTGGCTAGCCGGCCAATCCGGTTATGGTTTCCAAACTTCGCTCGGAATTGCTCGCCTTGCTGCCGACCTCATCCTCGATGGTGCCGCAGGAGATTGGGTCAGTCGCGGTGCAGTCAACGCTTTCACCCCGAAACGGTTCCGTTAAGCCTCAGCATGCTCTAGCGCACGGTAGGCTGCCACAATACGCGGTTGGACCTTCCTATTCAGACGACGCCAGCCCGCCGGGGAGATATCCCAGGTCAGTGCATTTGCTAGTGAATACAACCCCAGGGCGCCAGACCAGACCCGTGCACGATGGGGAGTATTGGTAATGTCTTCCACAGCCACCCCGTGCCACAAACTCAAATAGGTTGCATTGAGCGCTGTATCCCAACACGCGGCATAGTCCCAGTCCAGAATCCCTACAAGTTTGCCGTCGACCCAGTGCATGTTGTGTCCCGCAAGATCGCCGTGTACAAGGCCGGCACCGACACCATCGTCGGTCCAACCATGGACGTGCTCTGCAATCTCCCATGCCATGTGGTCTTCTACCACCCGGTCAAGGGTTGTCAGCATGGCTTTGGTGAACCGACCGCGTTGTGCAAATGGAATGTTTAGAGCCAGGCCGGTGGTATCGTACCGAGCAAAGATGTCGACGATCTCCGCCAAGACTGTCGGATTTCCGGCACCGTGGGGGTGGGCGGTACCCGGGATATAGGTTTGAAGCACGCCGCCGTCCGTTACTGATAGGGCGGTGGGTAGCAGCCACGGCAAGTGCAGGTGATCGATGAGATCAACTGTTCGCGCCAGCTGCGGGTCGGTCTCGCGGGGTAGGCGAGCGGCTGCAATGTCTTCAGCAATCAACACCGTATGATCTTTACCGCGCTCTACGACTTTGGCATCCTGCCAATTGTAAGTCTCGATGGCGGTGGCAAGGTCGGTCGGCACAGTCGGGAGAAGGTTTTGGGCAAGATGGGCGGCGCGGACAGCAGGCATGACACGATTGTATCCAGACGACACAGGCTTGAGATTCCCGTGGATCGGTTGCATGTCTACAGAAAAATCACAGCTATGCAGAGCTGTTTGGTGCGGTGTGGCATAGACTGTCAGTCACTGACTTGTCCACGCAGGGTGGCATAACGGTTCAGTTAGGACACTGGACTAGTTCAAAAGTCTCACGATCCTATTGCCCATTCCGCTTTCGGTCAGGAGAATCTATGGCACCCACCACTCCAAATCCATCAACCCTTGCACCCGAGAATATATTGCCGCTCAAACCCCGTGCTCGAGGATGGATCCATCTCATTGCCACACCCCTGGTCCTGTGTGTTGTAATGGTCGCGATCGCGTTGCCCGAAATGCTCGGGCAGCGGCTAAGCGTGGCAGTCTTCGGTGCGACGTCGGTTTTGCTCTTTGGCGCATCTGCTTTATATCACCGAGGCAACTGGTCACCCAAACTTAACGCGTTTTTGCGTCGCTTAGATCACTCGAATATCTTTTTACTAATCGCCGGAACATACACGCCGTTAGCTGTCCTCCTGTTGGAACCCAGTCACCGAAATATGTTGCTGAGTGTGATCTGGGCTGGAGCACTCCTGGGCATTATTATGCGTCTGTTCTGGTCCTCTGCGCCTCGTTGGGTGTCCGTACTGCTCTACATTGCACTCGGCTGGGGCGCTGTCTGGTACTTGCCCGCCTTTCACGTTACGGGCGGGAGCTGGGTCGTGGCATTCATTGTCCTAGGCGGGGTGTTTTACACGCTCGGCGCTGTTGCCTACGTCACAGAATTTCCGAATTACTTCCCCAAAACCTTTGGGTACCACGAGGTCTTTCACGTCTATACCGTTATTGCTTGGGCATGTCATTTCGTCGCAATATTAGCCGCCATGTGAGGTGAGACGATAGCGTGGATTGGCATGTCCCGATCGAAAGCTCAAGCGTCCAGTCGTCACCTCGCGATGATTGCCACCGGTTTGTTATTTCTTGGTTCTGCTGGGCTTGCACTGAGTAACCAATGGTGGACAGAAGCCGTCATCGCGCTGATATTAGTTCCACTCGTGATCGCTCCTTGGCTGGCTGAACGATGGACTGATGTGGTGGTTCCGTTGAACATTCAAATCCAGTATGCTCTGCTCGTGATCACTGGGCCCTACCTCGGCGGTTATTGGGGCTGGTATGAGGCGTGGCAACCGTGGGACACGGTGGTACATTTTTATTCTGGGATCTTTATCAGTTTTGCTTTGCTCATTGCGCTCGGTAAGACGCTTTATGCCTATAACCTGGAACTCCCGGTTTGGCTTGAGGTGACTGCATTGATCTCGGTCAAAGCATTCATCGCGCTTTTGTGGGAAATCGCCGAGTTCGTCTTTGATCTGATTTTCGGGACCAGTGCCCAAGGCGATAATTTCGACACGATGACAGACATGATCGCAGCGCTTGGTCCGTCCGTAATGATTGCCGCTGCCCTTTATCTTTATCGACGTCATGGAAAAGGGCGATACATCCATAACCTTCTCGAAGCAGGCCGTGGACACCTTCCCGTAGCGTCAGTCTTAACAAAGTCAGCCTAGCTCGCTCTTTCAATCCTGAGCACGTCAGGCAGAATGCCGGCAAGCAACTCCATGCTTTCGTCATAGTCCAAACTACGACCGATACACCTGAAGCAGAAGCTGACAAACTTGCCTCGAGCGCAGTCGAGCAACAACTGACAGCTTGCGTCCAAATGGCACAAGTACAACGTTATTGTCGCTAGCAGGGACAAACTCACCACGACCCTGAATATCTGTTGTCGTGCATAACATCTGCTACGGCTGTGGAGAGATTGAAAGCATATTTGGTCGACCACCACTCCTATGATGAGCCCGAAGTTATCGTCACCCCCCATCATTGATAGCAGCAACAGTTACTTCCAGTGGATCTCGGACACGGTGGAGTAATGCCTCCGGGGTTGTGTGAGCTTCACTACAGGACATGACTTTCCGCAGCAAGTAAGTTATAGTGGGGGTCAGATGCTTCAAATTTTGAAAAGCATGGCCCGTATTTGAACTTCTCAGCAGCAGC